>CACNFY010000004.1 GCA_902619925.1 uncultured Pelagibacteraceae bacterium | reverse complement strand
TTAAACTTCTTAAAAAAGATACTTTACGAATTTTATAGCCATAAATATGATATCTCCATACTCTATTTGCTAATGTGTTTAGATTGTCATTTTGTAAATGATAAGAAATTGCACTACTTTTATAAAATGTTTTATATTTTTTTAATTTATTTACTCTATAACTATAATCCACATCATCACCTGCTGTTTTTAAATTTTCATTGTAACCATCTACCTCTTTCCATAAACTTTTATGTTGAATAGAATTACTTCCATAAATAAAAGGAGGGTTTACAATATCTACCTCACCCCAAGATAGGTTGTAATAATCATTTCTCCATTTGTTAAAAATATTATCTAAATATTTTTCTTTAGTATTGCCACCACAAAAAACTATTTCACCGGATTTAAGTACTTCTAAAGTTTTACTTAACCAATTTTTATCTAACATAATATCTGCATCAACATTTGCAACCAAATCATATTTACACTCATTTATTGCTATATTCCTACTTTTAGATAGACCATAATTATATTGATTATTTATTATTTTAATTTCATTAAATTTTTCTATTTTTTTTAAGGTAGAGTCGGTTGAGGCGTCATTTATGATAATAATCTCATCAAAATTTTTTGTTTGTCTTAAAAGTGAGTTAATACAAGATACAATTGTATTTTCTCCGTTATAAACAGGAACATAAACTGATACTTTCATCTCATTGCTCATAAACAAAAAAATTACTTAATTTTTTCTCCACAATTCAATTAATTTCATACAAGTATATGATTTCTTAAAATCAAACATATTATTGGAGTTTACTGTATTTCCTAAAAAAATATTTGAAACATTTTCTATTTGGTTTGCATAAACTGATAATTTTGACTCTATTGTTTTTCGGTAGAAATGCTTATTATTAGTGACAGTTATTGTACCTTTATTTTCAGGCAACCAAGGATTGTCTATAATGATTTCCCCCTTAGTACCAAAAATCTTACATTTATTTTCTAAATTAGATTTAATACTAACTTTAACATTTGCCTTAAATTTATCATTGCATAAAAATTCTGCCTCTGCTTCGTCATCGACATTGGTTGATGCATAGCTAATTTTTGAGTTCAACAATTTAAATTTGTCAAAAGAGCTACAAAATAACATCAAGAAACTTATTGGATAACACCCTAAGTCTAATAATGACCCCCCACCTAAATTAGGATCAAATAACCTTGAGTTTTTCTTAACTCTTGCCTTAAAACCAAAGTTACATTCAACCTTCACCATGTCTCCAATTTCATTTGAATTTAATAAATTTAATATCTCGATAGTTTGTGGATGTGAATAATAAGCTATTGCTTCATATAAATTATGGTTTTTATTGTTTAAATCATTTTTAATTTGATCTAACTTATTTAAACTTGTGGTCAACGGTTTTTCGCATAAGATCTTTTTATCTCTCTTTAAAATTTGTTTTATTAATTCATTATGAGTATTATTTAATGTAGATATATAAATTGCATCTATTTGATCATTATCTAGTATACTTTCATAATTATATACTCCATTACCTTGCTTGGTTTTGCTTCCTATCATTAATAATTTTGCAGAATTTGTCTCTTTAACAGCCTCTTTAAAAATAGAACCCATTTTTCCATAACCTATTATACCCCAACTAATCATTTAACTTACTCAAACCACTCAGAATACTTGTCTTTATTTAAAATTAAATATTTAGGTAAAAATGAATTTTCTGCAATTTTGAGTTTATAATTTCGATTTAATTTATCAGTAGCAGGTTTAGATTTATCTGCTAAATGATCATAATCAACTATTCGATTGTTAATATTATATCTCAATTTTTCAACAGTTACACCTGCATCCTCAAATTCATTATGATGACCATAATTAGATAATTTTTCAAATAAATCCTCAGGACTTTTAACATTTGTAAAATGCCATCCACCATCTTTTATAATATTTATATTAATAAATTTATTTTTTGAAAATAAGGTATCCAATCTCCAAAAAGGATATTTTTTATTTTTTAAATTTCTTAACCAGGCAAAAGACTGTAAACATTTTTTTTTACATGCTTTTGTTCCGTACCAAGGAATTAAGTCGTAAAATAAATTAAATTTATAGTGAAAAAATAATTGCTCAAATATATAGATATCATTTTTTGAATTTTTAAAATGTTTAGAATTAAAATTTGGAATTTCATCGTTATCACTTAAAACTATTAAATCATTCTCCGATGCATCTTTAATCCCATTTTGCATATAATTATAAGACTGCTCAACTCTTTTTATACTATTCATTCTTTTTATAATACTTGATTTTGATTGATCATTAATTGCCTGTAAACCCTCAGGTTCGTTTTCAATTACCACATAACGTATTTTATCTTTAAACTTTTTAAATTTATTAATATCGAAATTTAAATTTTTTTTTTTACCGCTATGTGAATACCTAGACTCCACAATTACAAACTTATGAACATGTTCATTTAATATATTAAATCGAACATCAAGCATTAGATCTTCCGAGTAAAATGTTGTGCAATCAAAAATCTTCATAATAGTTATTTAATTATTGTTATTATCCTTTCCCTCTCCAAGGAATAGTTTTATCTATTATTTTTCTTAAAGTAACATCGAAAAGTAACCCCAACATCCCCATTATAAAAATTGTTATCCATATTACTTCGTATTGAAAATATTTTTTTGCAACATTCTCAACAAAACCAATACCAGTTGTTCCGGCTAAAAATTCTGCTGCTACTAAAGTACCCCAGCACATACCAACCGCAACTCTTATACCTGTTAATATTTCAGGTAGTGAATTAGGAAATATCACGTATCTTAGAATTTGTTTTTTTGATGCTCCTAAAGAATGTGCGGCATGGATCTTAGATAATTGTGTACCTGATGCACCAGCTCTTGCTGATATTATCATTATTGATAAAGACACCATAAATAATAAAAAAACTTTTCCTGTATTATCAATTCCTAAAACAGAAATTATTAAAGGTGCCCAAGCTAAAGGAGGTACTGGTCTGTAAAGTTCAATTAATGGATCAAAAAAACCTTTAGCAAATCTATTAAGGCCCATGAATAATCCTAATGGAACTCCAATAAGAATCCCAAAAATCAAACCTAAAAAAACTCTCATGAAGGAATCCCATATATGTCCATACGGCACAGGTATTTTGAATAATTTAAAATCGCCAGTAACAACTTTTAAAACTTGGCCTTTAAAGTTTTGTTTAACTATACCATCTTTAGAATGCACTGGATATTCTCCTGGCAAGATATCAGCTATCCAGTCGGGAAGAATAAATCCTATAATTTTACTTACATCCATCATGTCTATCCACAGAAGGGGGATATTTTTATATCCCACACTGGGTTTCGACATTAAAATAAATTTATTAAATGTATCAGATGGTTTTGGCAACCATCTACCTGAACCTTGCTCAGAGCAGCTGGGTCCACTTGCAACTATAGTTCCTGCAGGAAATAAAAGCATATCAATTAGTCTTAATCCTCCTTGCTCCTTTTTCTGAAGATTATCAAATTCTATAATTGCATCCTGCATTTCATCTAAGGCAGTTGGTGGATATATACTCGCAAATTCAATTCTTCTAGCAATTTTAACAATATTTTTCGCATATGTTGAAGCCGATTCATCTGACTCACTTAGATTATTTCTATATGTTTTTATGTTTTCTTTTAATTGTTTGATAGAAATTTTAAATTGAGGATTATGATTTTTTAATTTGAAAAATTTATCATTTATTAATTTAAGTTCTTTAGCTGCTGCATCAAATTTTAAACCTTTATTTGTTGATGGGATTAATGGAACTTCCATTGTATTCTCAATTGATCCTGTTCCTGATTGAACTGTAGTAATTCCCCAACCGCCTTCTTTGATAATCGCCTCTTGTCTTTCATTTTTTTCTAATTCGGTCTCAAAGGGATAGTCTTTTTTTTGAAAATTTGTGCTTAATAATCTTAATTCATCAGTCATTTCCTTAATTTTAATTTTTGTGTTTGTCTCCATTAAACTATCATTAGTAAGCAAGGGAATTAACTGAGAAGTCTTTTTAATAAATCCAACTAACTTTAACTTTTGCTGATTATTTAAATCTGGAGAGTTTTGAATTTCAATTGTAATCTTTTTAAGATTCTCATTTTCAATCTTTATAACTGATGTACTTTTAAATTCCCTTTCCTCTATAGGAAATTGATATTTAAGACCCATCAACGACTCGTTAATTTTTGCAACTTGGCACAACTCATTTGCAGATTTTGGGTAAAAACCTTTTGCGATATCCCAAGAATAATAAAGCCATATTAATAAAATAGCGCTACTTCCAACTATTATCCAATGTGTACCACCCTTAGCTCTTTCTGGATTACCAAATACTGCATCTATTTTTTCAGTTTTAACTAATCTTCTACCGTAAAGTATACATCCAACTATTGATACAATTATTAATATAGTTACGATTTGGGTAAACATTTAATTTTCTTTCCCCATTATTTCTTCTTCCATATTCCAAATCATGGATAAAATTTCTTCTCTTTTAGATGAAAATTCTTTATTTTTTTTAATTTCTCTTAAATCTTCCTTTAATCCCATTTCTGCAAATGGTAGATTATATTCTTTGTGTATTCTACCCGGCCTAGGTGCCATGACATATAGTCGTTCACCAAGCAATAAAGCTTCTTCTACAGAATGGGTTATTAAAATTATTGTTTTTCCAGTTTCTTTCCAAATCTTTAAAACCAATGACTGCATTTTTTCTCTTGTTAATGCGTCAAGCGCTCCAAGGGGTTCATCCATTAGAATTAAATCAGGATCATTAATTAAACATCTCGCAAGAGCAACTCTTTGCTGCATTCCCCCAGAAAGTTGGTAAGTTGGTGTGTTTCCAAATCCTTTCAATCCAACAATATCTAACCATTCATCTACTTTTTTTTGAGTTAGATTTGGATCTTCCTTTTTCATCCTCAATCCAAAATTTACATTCTCAGAAACTGTCAACCATTCAAATAAAGCTCCTTGTTGGAAAACCATACCTCTATCAACTCCTGGTCCATTTATTTCATTATTACCAAGTGTAATGGTACCAGAAGTAGGCCTTATAAAACCAGCAGCAATATTTAGTAATGTAGTTTTTCCACATCCAGAGGGACCAAGGACAGTTAAAAGTTCACCTTTTTTAATCGTAAAGTTTAAATCTTTCAATGCATGAACAGTTTCTCCCTTTGGAGATTTGAATATCATATTTAGATTTTGAGAAACTAAATCACTCATAAACTGTCTTATATTAGAAATTTTGATAAAAAAATAGGCACCAATTAAATGTTAATTGGCGCCTATTTTAATTTTAAATAACTTTTAAATTATAAAGGCAAGAAACTTGTATCTACATTTCCACCTGGTGTTCCCATTCCTTTAAGGAATGCGTCTAGGTTTCCACTCTCCATTGATTTTTTAGTCTCCTCTGGAGTTAAAAATTTAAAACCACCTAAAGTTTCTTTCATGTCAGATACTTTCATTTCTGATGCTTTTGACATTGCATTCATATCGCTTTTTCCTGCTCTATATCTTGCATTTGCTTCATGCGTTACTTCAATGAAAGTTCTTAGCATACCTGGATTTTCTTTCATAAACTTATCTGTTACTGAAGTAATATCTATTCCAAGAATTCCTGCTGCTCTAGCTTCATCTACAGTAAGAAGCCTTGTTCCAACTGCAGTCGCAGCTTTGATCGAATTACCTCCGAATAAACATGCCATTACGACGTCGCCACTTACTAATGCAGCAGCTCCTTCTTCAGGATCCATTTGAATGATATCCATTTTTTTTCTATCAGCTCCAACAACTTTCATACTTTCGTCAAACACGTATTCAGCCATTGTTCCTAATGGAACAGCAACTTTTTTACCTTCTAATTCAGTCGCATTTGCCTTTGTAATTCCAGAAGCATTAGATGTAACACATGTTGTTCCACCCATTCCATATTCCATTGCAATATCAACTAATTTAATCGGTGCTTTTGATTTTACAGCATTTATAAAAGGCACTAATCCCTGCGAGTAAGAAATATCAATATCACCTGCTAACATTGCATCAGTCATTGCTCCACCATTAGTGAAGTTAGTCCATTTAACTGGCACACCAAGAGCTTTAGCAAAAGCTTTTTTTTGCATATCCTCTAAATTTGGACTTGGCCATTCTAAAAAGTAAGCAACTCTAACTTCGTTCGCTGCAGAATTAGCAACAGAAATAGACATAGTAAGAGCGGCTAAACCTCCTAAAATAAAACTAATTATTTTTTTCATTTTGTCTCCATTAATTAAATTTAATTAAGGCATTTAAATTCATAAATTGTTTTATGTAAATGATGAATTAACTAGACCAGAGATCTCTATTGAACAATTCACTCAAAAGTTGTGTTACTATAACACACTAAAATTAATTAAAATTTTGTAGTTAATTTAAATAATTTAGTCTAAAAATTGAATATTACACTTTTAAAAAAAACTATGAGTTCTGAAAAAAACCCAATACCAAATTCTCTTAATGAACATTGGATGCCATTTACATCTAATAAGGATTTTAAAGAAAGACCAAGATTAATTACTAGTGCTAAAGGTGTTTACTTAAAAAATCATGAGGGTCAAACTCAAATTGATGCGAGTTCAGGATTATTTTGCAACCCATTAGGTCATGGTAGAACTGAAATTATAGATGCAATCACAAATCAATTAAAAACTTTAGATTATGCACAGCCTTTCCAACAAGGTTTTGGAGGGTCTTTCGAATTAGCTACAAAAATTTCAAAACACACACCAGGAAATTTAAATAGAATTTTTTATACGATATGCGGATCTACAGCAGTAGAGACTGCAATTAAAATTAGTGTTGCCTATCACAAAGCGAGAGGAGAAGGACAAAGATTTAGATTTGTTGGAAGAGAGAGGGCTTATCATGGGATGAATATTGGAGCTACCTCAGTCGGTGGAATGATTAACAATGTTAAAGCTTATGCTAGTGTTTTAATGCCAGGTGTAGTTCATATGAGACATACTCATTTAGATGAACATAAATTCATATCTGGTCAACCTGAAACAGGAGCTGAAATTGCAAATGATCTTGAAAGAATTTGTACGAACTTTGGTGCTGAAAATATTGCTGCATGTATTGTCGAACCTATCGCTGGATCAACAGGAACATTAGTTCCACCTGTTGGGTATTTACAAAGATTAAGAGAGCTATGTGACAAGCACAATATTTTATTAATTTTCGATGAAGTAATTACTGGATGGGGAAGAACAGGTTCTGCTTTTGGTGCGCAAGAATTTGGTGTAACCCCAGATATTATGACAATGGCCAAAGCAACAACTAATGGAATTGTTCCTTTCGGTGTAGTTGCTTGTAAAGAAGAAATTTATGATGCGGTAATGGACAATGCTCCTAAAGGAGTAATCGAACTTTTTCATGGATATACTTATTCGGGTATACCAATTTCAGTTGCAGCTGCATTAGCAGTACAAGATATATTTGAGAAAGAAGATATATTTAGTAGAGCTAAAGAATTAAGTCCGTATTTTCAAGAAGGATTATTTTCACTAAAAGATATTGATGTAGTAGAAAATATCAGAGGATATGGAATGATGGGTGGAATTGATATTAAGATGGATGGAAGACCAGGTAAAGCAGGGCTTGCAACTTTTAAACACTGTTATGAAGCTGGTGTAAATTTTAAAGCAACTGGAGATGCACTTATTATTGCCCCAATGTTTATTTGTGAAAAAAAACATATTGATGAAATAATTGATAAATTAAGAACAGGCATTACAAATTATAGTAAAAGTAAAAAAAATTAATTTTCTATATGAAAATTGGTGTTCCTAAAGAGATAAAACCTCAAGAAACCAGAATAGGATTAACTCCTGATAGCGTAAAAGATTTAGTGTCAAATGGTCACGAAGTTCTAATAGAGAGAAATGGCGGTATTGAAGCAGGATTTGATAATTCACATTATATCTCTGCTGGTGCTAAAATAACTGATAAAGCCGAAGATATATTTAATGATTCAGAAATTATTGTTAAAGTAAAAGAACCTCTTTCCAACGAAGTTAAAATGATAAAAGAAAACCAAATTGTTTTCACTTATCTCCATCTTGCTGCTGCAAAAGAATTAACACAAGGATTAATTAACTCTAAAGGAATTTGTATAGCTTACGAAACGGTAACAGACCAAAATGGGAGATTACCATTATTAGCACCTATGAGTGCTGTGGCAGGAAGGATGTCTGTCCAAGCAGGCGCTCATTGTCTAGAAAAAAATCAAAAAGGTAGAGGAGTTTTGCTTGGAGGAGCACCAGGTGTAGAGGGTGGAACAGTAGTAATTTTAGGAGGAGGGGTTGTAGGAGAAAATGCGGCTGATATTGCAACTGGTATGCAAGCCAAAGTTCATATTGTTGATAAATCTGAGGAAAGATTAAAAGAGCTAACTAAAAAGTTTGGAGATAAAATAATTCCACAACAAACAGATAACATTGATTTAAAAAAACTTATATCAGATGCGGACCTTTTGGTTGGTGGAGTATTAATTCCTGGCGCTGAAGCTCCAAAGTTGGTCACAAAAGATATGTTAAAATTGATGAAAAGAGGGTCCGTTATAGTTGATGTTGCCATAGATCAAGGTGGATGCGTTGAAACGAGTAAACCAACCACTCATGCAAACCCAACTTATATAGTAGATGATATTGTTCACTATTGCGTTGCAAATATGCCAGGAGGTGTTCCTAGGACGTCAACTCTAGCTTTAAATAAAGTAACATTGCCATTTTTAAATAAATTAGCTAAAGACGGCTATCAAAAAGCATTAAAAGATGACCCTAACTTTTTAGCTGGATTAAATGTCTACAAAGGTAGTGTAACCTACAAGGCTGTAGCAGATACTTTTGGACACAAATTTCTCTCACCAGCAGATGCTTTAATCTAAAGTATGAAAAACATATCAAATGCAGCAAAAGTAATAGTTATTGGTGGAGGTGTAGTAGGTTGTTCTTGTGCATATCATTTAGCGAAGTTGGGATGGAAAGACGTAATTCTTTTAGAAAGAGATAAACTAACATCAGGCACAACTTGGCACGCCGCAGGATTAGTCAGTCAAATTGGTCCATCTGCAACTATAACTAAAATAAGGAAATATTCTTTAGATTTGTATAAAGAACTTGAAAAAAAAGTTGATCATTCAGCAGGGTTGAGATTAAATGGAGCATTATCTATCGCACAAGAGGAAGGTAGATGGCAGGAATTAAAAAGACAGGCGACTACAGCGCAACTTTATAATTTTGATGTCCAAATTCTAAATAAAGACGAGATTAAAGAAAAAATTCCACTTATTAAAAATGATGATTTATTAGGCGGTATTCTAATGCCTGGCGATGGATCAGGAGATCCTTCTGGAATTACACAACTTCTTGCAAAAGCTGCTAGAGCAGAAGGTGCAAAAATATTTGAAGACTCGCCTGTTGAAAAAATTTTAGTTAAAAATAAAAAAATTGAAGGTGTAATTGCTAATGGGAAAAAAATTGAATGCGAATACATAGTTTTGGCAACAGGTATGTGGTCAAGACAAATTGGAGAAAAATTAAATGTAAGTATACCATTATATCCTGCTGAGCATTTTTATGTAATAACAGAACCAATTAATAATTTGCCAAAAAATTTACCTGTTGTTAGAGATTTTGATAGTAGAACTTATTTTAAAGAGGACGCTGGAAAATTGTTACTTGGTATATTTGAGGGAAAATCTATTCCTGCATTTGACAAAACTAATGAAGTTCCAGAAGATTTTTCATTTGGTGAATTTCCAGAAAATCTTGAGCATTTTGAACCATATTTAAATGCATGTTTGAAAAGGTTTCCTATATTAAAGAAAACAGGAATTAGAAAATTTTTTGCAGGTCCTGAATCTTTTACGCCAGATACAAATACTTTATTAGGCGAAGTACCAGAAGTTAAAAATTTTTTTGTTTGTTGTGGTTTAAACAGTATTGGAATAGCTAGCGCTGGTGGAGTTGGAAAAGTTACTGCTGAGTGGATGATGAATGGTTTTACGAATGAGGATATTTTTAGTTACGATATCAAGAGATTTCAAAAATTTCATTCAAAAATCAATTTTATAAAAGAAAGAATTACCGAAACACTTGGAGATTTATATGGAATGCATTGGCCTTATAAACAACATAAAACTTCAAGAAATATTAAAACTTTACCATATCATGAATTGTTAATAGAGAATGGAGCATGCTTTGGAGTATCTGGAGGTTATGAAAGACCTATGTGGTTTTCTTTAAATAAAGATAAACCTGAATATAAATATAGTTATAATTTTCAAAATTGGTATCCATCTGCAGAATTTGAAACTAAAAATTGTAAAAATAATGTTGGAATTTTTGATTTAACTCCGTTTTCAAAATTTGAGTTAAAATGCAAAAATGCTCATGAGTTATTACAAAAAATATTTACAGCTAATATTAAAAATAATAAAGGTAGCTGCACATATACCCAGATGTTAAATCCTGATGGAGGGATTGAAGGAGATGTGACGGTAGTATGTTTAGAAAAAGATTATTATAGAATAATTAGCTCTGCAAATACAAGAGAAAGAGATAAATTTCATATAAATAAATATTTAGATAATAATAAATTGAATGATGTTACTGATAAATATTGTGTATTAGGAATATTTGGTCCAAAAAGCAGAGATCTCATGTCAAGATTGTGTTCATCAAATTTTTCAAATGAAAATTTTAAATTTGCAACTGGAAAAGAAATAAAAATCAATTCTAGATCAATTTGGGCTCAGAGAATTTCATATGTAGGAGAATTAGGTTATGAATTATATATTAATGTCAATGATGCTAGAGAAATATATCGAACAATAATAGATAAGGGAAAAATATTTAATATTTCTAATTGTGGTGTCCATGCAATGGATATAATGAGAATGGAGAGTGGGTTTGTGCATTGGGGCCACGATATATCACCTGAAGAAAATCAGTATCAAGCTGGATTAGATTTTACAATTAATTATAAAAAAAACGTAGAATTTGTTGGTAAAGCCGCGTTATTAAAAATTAAAGAAAAAAAAATCGATAAACGACTTTTAATGTTTGTTTTAGAAAATAATAAACCTGGTGAGCCCCTAATGTTACATGACGAACCTATATATGTTGATGATAAAATTATAGGAAGAACTACCTCAGGAAATTACTCATTTAATTTTAAAAAAAACCTTTCCTATGGATATGTAAATTCAGGAAATACAATAGAAATACTAAAAAATAAAAAAATATTTATTGAGGTTGAAAAAATCAAATATCAAGCAAATATCTTGGAGAAACCCTTAAATTCTAAAAATTTCAAGACTCTATAATTAAAATTATTCTAGAGAACAATTTTGGTTGAAATAATACTATCCATATAGTTAAATATAGTTTTAAAAAATGGATAAACATCAAAATTATAATACCCAGGGAACAACATTAGAAAAACATTCAAAAGGATTAAACCAAAAAAATAAAGTTGATATAAACGTGTTGTTAAACCGTGTAAGGACAGATAAAAAAAAAGAGAAATTAGAAAGCCTTTTATTTTTTGGGTTTATTTCACTAGCTGTAATTGTCACAGGCATTATTGTATCTTTATAAAAAATACTTAGTTATATAAAAGAACTTTATGTCAAATTTCTTTAAAAACAGTGAAATAGATATTTCAAAGGCAGAAAAAATTGTTTCCGAAACTTTAAAAAATTGTGATGATGGTGAGCTTTATCTCGAAGATACTAAATCTGAGGTAATTGTCTTAGACGACAATAAAATTAAAAGTTCTGACTATTCGACTGACTTAGGATACGGATTTAGAGCTGTAACAGGAGAGATTATCGCTTATTCACACTCAAATGAAATTTCAGAAAAATCGCTTGTAAACTCTAGTCAAAATTTAAAATCCTCGCTTAAAAATAAAAAAGGGACTTACAATTACGAAATAAAAAATACAAACCAAAAATTTTATGGAGATACTGATCCAGTTGAGGAAAAATCGTTAAAATCTAAAATAGATATTTTAAATGAAATAAATAGTTATGCTCGTTCAAAAGATAGTTCTGTTAAGCAAGTAACAGCAAATTTTATTGGGGAGAAAAAAAATGTGGAAATATTAAGAGCTGGAGGACAGTTATTAAAAGATGAAAGACCACTAGTACGATTTAATGTTTCTATAATGGTTGAGAAAAACGGAAAAAAAGAAACAGGTGTATATGGGGTAGGTGGTAGACAATCTTATGATGTTTATCTTAATGATGATAATTGGAAAAAAGTTTGTGATGAGGCTTTTAGAATAGCAACAACAAACCTTGACAGCAAACCTTCTCCAGCAGGAGAAATGAAAGTTGTGTTAGGTCCAGGTTGGCCGGCAATTCTAATTCATGAGGCCGTCGGACACGGTTTGGAAGGTGATTTTAATAGAAAAAAAACCTCTGTATTCCATAATTTAGTCGGTCAAAAAGTTGCAAGTGACGGAGTAACTATTATTGATGATGGAACACTAGATAAAAGAAGAGGAAGTTTAAATATTGATGATGAGGGAACACCAACAGAAAAAACTGTTCTAATAGAGAATGGAATATTAAAAAATTTCATGCAGGACAGATTAAATGCAAGATTGATGAATACTAAATCCACTGGAAATGGACGAAGAGAAAGTTACAAACATATAGTTATGCCAAGAATGAGGAATACTATAATGTTAAATGGAAATGAGACACAAGAGGAAATGATAAAAAGTGTAGATAAAGGAATTTTTGCTGTGAGTTTCGGAGGTGGTCAAGTCGATATTACATCAGGTAAATTTGTTTTTAATTGTACAGAGGCTTATGAAATAAATAATGGAAAAATTGGTTCTCCACTGAAAGGCGCAACTTTGATCGGAGATGGACCTTCATCGTTAAAAGAAATTTTGATGGTAGGAAACGATATGAAGCTAGATCCTGGAATTGGTACATGTGGGAAAGCAGGACAAGGTGTTCCAGTAGGAGTCGGTCAACCTTCGCTTTTAATTGATAAAATGACAGTAGGTGGTACTAAAATTTAAATAGATGATTAAAGAGGAAAACTATTTAAAAAAAATTGCAGAAACTTGTTTAACTCAATCAAAAAAATTAGGATCTTCAGATGCTAGTGTTGTTGTAATGAATTCTATATCTGAGAATGTAAACATCAGAAATAAACAGCTTGATGGATCAGAAAGATCAGATAACTTGGCAGTAACTTTAACTACGTATATTGGAAAAAAGAAAGCTTCAATCTCTTCATCAAATTTAAACGAAAAAAATATATACAAACTTGTTAATAGGTGTGTTGAGGCTACAAAAATAACACCAGAAGACGAACACAATTCTTTGCCTGAAAAAGAGTTACATTATATGGGCGATAAAGAATTAGAGTTATATGATGAAACACATTTAGATAACGAAAAAAAAATAGATTTTATAAAAGAAGCTGAAGAATATGCATTTGAAAGTGACAAAATAGTAAATACTAATGGATCAGGATTTAGTGAAAACAAATCTAATTTTATTTTAGCTAACTCAAATGGATTTATGGATGGTTATAAAACCTCACAATTTACCGCATATTGTGAGGTTGTTTCGAAAAGTAACGGTTCTATGGAGAGAGACTACGAATATACCACTAAAAGATTCTTTAGTGATTTACTTAAACCGGAAACTATAGGAAGAAATGCTGCAAAATATGCAATTAATAAATTAAATCCAAAAAAAATTAAAAGCGAAAAAATAAGTATTATTTTTGATAAAAGAATTTCAAAAAATTTTCTAACAAATTTTGCAGGCGCAATTAGCTCTAGCGCTATAGCAAAGGGTACAACCTTTTTAAAAGATAAGATAAACAATCAGGTATTTAATAAATCAATAAATATTATTGATAGAGGAAATATAATAAAAGGTAATGGATCAAGATATTTTGATAGTGAAGGAGTAAAAGTAGACAATCTAGAGTTGGTTAAAGATGGTGTATTAAAAGATTATTTAATAGACAGTTATAATGGAAAAAAAATCAATAGAAAATCAAATGGTAGATCCAGTGGAACAACAAATTTATATTTTGAGAATGGCGAATTATCGTTTGAGGATTTAATTAAAAGTGAAAAGAAAATTATTTATGTTAATGAAACAATTGGAAGAGGTGCAAATTTAATAACTGGTGATTATTCAGTTGGTGCTTCAGGTACTATGATCGAAAATGGTGAATTTATCTATCCTGTGAGCGAAATAACTATTGCTGGTAATTTTAATGAAATGTTTCAAAACATTACTTTAGCTAATGATTTAGAATTTAAATATTCTACTAATTCACCAACTATTCTTATTACCGGAATGACAGTAGGTGGAAAATAAAATTATATGTTGGCAACAGATATACTTTTAAGTATCGCAATTGTTGGTATTTATACAATGGTTCATATTTATTTAAGAACTGAATATAAAAATACAAAAAAGGTCATAATTCTTTTCATTGAGGGTTTTGTTATAGCAACCATTATAACAGGATTATTGTACTATATTATTAAGCATATTGCTTCGTAAACTTTAAAATAGTATATATCTTTTAAATCTAATGGCGGGGTAGCTCAGTTGGTTAGAGCGCGGGACTCATAAGCCCGAGGTCAGTGGTTCGATCCCACTTCCCGCTACCAAATTTGTAATTTTTTTAAGGAAAATTTAAGAGCATTTAAAATAAAGTTAATTTCTGAATTTTTAAGCTCAGGATATAATGGAAGACAAAAAATACCTTTTGATTTTTTATAAGAATTATTTAGATTTTTATTTTTTTTAAAGTCTTTAAAATATGCTTTCATTTTATTAATTGGATACGGATATATTGATCTAGTTTGAACACCTTTATTCAGCATATATTTCATGATTTTCTTTCCTTTCGGATGATAAATAGTAAATAAATGATATACGTGAGTTTTATTATTTCTTTCATTAGGCAATAACAAGGTGGAATTAGATAAAGACTTTATATATTTTTTAGCAATTAATCTTCTTTTTTTTATATTCTTATCTACAGATTTTAATTTGATATTTAAAATTGTTGACTGAATTTCGTCAAGTCTAGAGTTGATTCCAGGTTCGTTTGCGTAGTACTTATTATTAAACTTATTTTTTTTATTATTAGTTTCTATGCCATAAAATCTAATTCTTTTTGCTTTTAAATAAAGTTTTTTGTCATTTGTTAATATCATTCCACCGTCGCCATAGGTTCCAAGAATTTTCGTTGGATAAAATGAAAAACAGCCAAAAGATCCAAATGTACCAGCAAACTTATTTTTGTACTTAGCTCCCTGAGCTTGTGCACAGTCCTCAACAATTTTTATTTTATATCTATTTGAAATTTTTATTATTTCACTCATATCACATGTTTGCCCATACAAATGTACAGGTATAATAGCTCTAGTTTTTTTTGTAATAGCACTCTCAATCATATCTTTGTTAATCAAGTAATCCTCACCAATATCAACTAATTTAGGAGTCGCGCCTGCAGATTTAATTGCTGATATAGTAGGAATGGCTGTATTTGCCGCTGTAATTACTTCGTCACCTTTTTTTATACCAATTGATAATAAAGAGATTAACAAAGCATCTGTTCCACTACCACAACTTATTGCAAATTTTGATTTATATTTTTTAGAAAAATTATTTTCAAATTTTATTTGCTGATCTCCAAAAAATAAATTACCTTTCTTTAGAGTCTTATTGATAGCAGACAATATTTTAGAATTATTTTTTTTATATTCTCTGGTATACGACCAAAATTTTATCATGATATTATTTTTTTAAATTTTCTAATATTCATAGATGTATCTAACTTTGCTATTTTATTTTTTTTGGTTAAATATATTCCTTTAATTTTTGGATTAAATTTTTTGGCAAATTTATAAACAGATTGTGATTTTCCCCCAACATTTATAATACCTTTTTTAGAGTATAATTTTGGCAAAAGCTTAACTATTTCATCGTGAAAAATAAAATTTGTAATCAGATTTTTGTAGGCCGATTTGTGAATAAACGGGTTTTCTGTCATACAAATTCTTAAAATTAATGAATTTTTATACATCTGTACTGCTGATTCCCCACCAAGTTTAGACCAAGCATAATTGTTAATTGGTTTAATTGGGGAGTTTTCATCATAATTACCTTTTGTACTTGGATAAATATAATTTGTCGAAAAGTAAATAATTTTTATATTAAGTTCTTCACAAACACAAACTAGATTAGATGTTCCGATTATATTTGTTTTAATACTTTTAGAAATTTCCTTATCATGCGTATCCATTGGTCTTGATAAAGCCGCACAATGAATAACTAAATCTGGTTTATTTTTTTTGAAGTATTTTTTTAAAGAATTATATTTTAATATATCTAGTGTTTTTTTTGATGGATATAAATATTTTTTATTATTATGAATTTTTCTAAAAGTTGACCCAAATCTTCCTGAACCTCCAGTAAATAATATTTTTTTATAGTTTGACATGTGAAATCCATTTTACTTTTTTAAAAATTTTTTTTTCTTTTTTAAAAATTTCTTTTTTATGGTTCCAGGCTAAGAGATATACGATATCAGGCAAGTTATTATAAAAATGTCTCATAGAAACTATAGGTATATGTGTTCCAGGGGAAAACTTTCCAATTTTTTCCTTTGTAGTATCACAAATAAAATCAATTAATTTTCTATTTATATTACAATAATTGAAAACAGTTGTACTTTTTGATGTAGCCGCATAACCAGCAATTGTTTTATTATTTTTTTTTAAATTTTTTAATTTTTTAATAAGTTTTTTTTTAGATCCTTCACATTTGCTTTTAAACTTTAAACATCCTTTAATATTATCAATATTATTTTTTTTCTCATATTTTAATATTTTATTAACATTATTTTTTATTTTTCTTCTCCCTTTTCTTGATATAACGTATCTCATAGATCCACCATGAGTAATCTGTGGAATAGCATCTATTAGCTCAAAGTTAAATAACTCAAATATTTTTTTAATTGATGAAACAGAAAATATAAATATATGCTCATCATATATTTGATCGTATGATCCCTTTTTATACATTGACCCTAGATAAGGTTCTTCGAATATAAACAATCCCTCTTCACTTAAAAGATAATCAACAGATTTTATAAGGTTTTTTAAATCAGGAATATGACAAATTGCATTAGCTGCACAAATTATATTAACTTTATTTTTGATCTTTTTGTTGCTTTTTACACTATTTAAATTAAAGAAATTATTGATTGTATTAATTCCTTTTCTTTTTGCTAAATTCGCAACATTTTTTGATGGTTCATAACCATAAATTTTAATATTCTTTTTCTTAAAATTAAGAAGAAAAGTGCCATCATTAGAACCAATCTCAACTAAATATTTAAGATTTTTACTATAGTTTTTGATTATCCAATCAGCATAACCTTTAAAATGTTTAATCATTGATAAAGAACTTCCTGTAAAAAATGGATATGATTTATTAAACATTTGTTCAGGCTTTGGATGCTCATTTATTTGAAACAAAGATAATTTTTTGGAAAAACCGACTTCCATGTTGAAAAAAAACTCTTTTTTAAAATCTTTTTTATTCAGAAAACCATTAGCAATTGGCATTTTTCCAAATGACATAAATGGTTTCAATTTTTTTCCAGTAATTTTACACTTCATTAAATATTATCCAAAAGTTTAATGGTATCTTTAACATCACTATCTATACTATTTTTTAATTTTAATCCCTTCTCGCAAATTTTGGCATTACTTACATGATAAGATAATTGATTCATAATTGGACTGCTTATGTAATTAATTTTAATATTTTTTTTATACTTTTTTATTTTATCTAAAATATGTTTAACTGTGAAGTTCCCAGATAAAATGTTATATTTTTCATTATTAAATAAATTTTTATCTATACAAAATTTAAATGCCATAAATGCATCTTGCAATGAAAGATAGGGTCTAAATTGATTCATTGCAGTTTTATAAACAGTGATGGGTTTTTTTATTGATGCTAAAAAACAAAATTTGTTAACTGCAGTATGGAATCTCATCCCAGGAGATATACCAGCTATAGTTCCAAAACGCAGAATTACAAATTTTATTTTTTTTTTATTCTTGTTTAATATATTCTCTTCTATAAGTTTTATATCCGCATATGGAGATTGTGGCTTTAAAAATTTTTTTTCGCAATCTTCGTCTACTATATTTGTCTGTTTTCCATAAACGCTTGTAGATGATATATGAATTAATTTACATTTATTTTTTATACAATAATTTAATACATTTTTAAAACAGCCTAAATTGTTGTCATACATTTTTTTTTTATCTTTAAAGCTATTCTCAGCATTGGTCATAGATGCTAAATGAATAACATAATCAATTTTACCAATTTCATTTAAACTTTTCTTGTCTTTTAGATCACTTAAATAAAATCTAATCTTATTTCCCTTTTTATTATTGAATAAAGAGTTATGTCTACCAAATTCTAAATTATCTATTAATACAGTTTTTTTAATTTTCTTAATTTTAGGAAGATTTTGAACTACATAACTTCCGATATGGCCACAAGCTCCAGTTATTAGTAAATTCATATTATTTTCGTTTTATTATATTAAGAAATTTTTTATAACTTGTTATATAATCACTATATTTATATTCTTTATCGCAAAAAACCATAATTATACATTGGTTTGTTAAAAATTTTACTTTTATCCATGTAAGTGGCTTTGAAAGAAAACCAAAATTTTTTTTATTTCCCAATATCAGTTTTGATTTGTTGTTTTTATTTTCGAAAGATATTTCCACACGACCAGATATAACCACTATATATTGTTTACAAGTGTAATGAGCATGTTTAGCCCTAACATAACCTTTCTTGCCGTAAACTATAAAAATCCTTTTAGGCTTGAAAGGTAGATCTTTCTTGAATGAAAAAGGAATTAAATTTCCACTTTTTTTTTTATATATTTTAAATTCTTTTTCTGTATATAAGGTCATATATTAAAATGAATAGCTTTAATTGGATTAATTACAATAATAATATTCAGCTATTAAGAAAAATAAATAATCATAATAAAAAAAATAAGTTTAATTTAATTGAGGAAGGTATTTATAATCATATTAGAGATATTTTTTGCTTAACAATTATATCAATTAATAAAAAAAATAAGCAAAAAATAAGAGTATTGGATTATGGAAGTAATAAAATCGTATACGCAAATTTGTTAAATAAGATAAATATTAAGGATTTTGAATTTTATATATATGATCCATTTACTCAACATAATTATAAAAAAAAAAAGAATTTTGTTGTGTTTAAAAACGAAAAAATTCTCAAACTATCGTGGGATATAATTAATTTTGGTTCATCTTTACAATATTTAAAAGATCTTAATATATTAAAAAAGATTAATTTAAAAAATTCTAAAAAAATTTTAATTACCCACACACCATTTTCAATGAAAAAAAATTATGTATCAAGACAATTAAACAATAAAAATCTATATCAAAGTATTCACTCATACAAAAATTTAATTTATTTAATGAAAAAAAATAATTTTGAATTAATATTTAAATCAAGAAATGCTGACAAAAATATAGCCTCAAAAAAAAAATTTGAAACTTATTCTTTAAATTTACTTTTTTCAAAAAAAATATGAAAAGTTTAAACCTCACAATTATATGTGTTTCATATAACTCAAATGAAAGACTTGAGAAATTAATTACAAATTTAAATAAAAATTTTAAGATAGTTATTGTTGAGAATTCTAATAATAAAAAACTTAAACAAAAATTAATTAAATATAATAAAAATATCAAGTTCTATTTTCCAAAAAAAAATAATGGTTTCGGTGCAGGACTTAATTATGGATTGAAAAAAATAAAAACTAAATATACTTTGTATTTGGATCTAGATACTAAAATAACATCCAGACAAGTCAAACAAATCTATAATAGAGCAAAACTTACAAATAATTTTGGAGTTATTACTGTTAAAATAAAGGGTCAAAATTACAAAAATTTAATATTAGGAAATGATTTAGAAAATAGGATGAAATTCTTAAATTTCAATACTGGCTGTGTAATGATGTTTGAAAATAAGAATTTTGATAAAATTGGATATTTTGATGAAAGATTTTTCCTTTACTTTGAAGAGTCTGATTTTTATGAAAGATGTAAAAAGCTGAATAAAAAAATTTACTTGTACGAAAAAGTTACAATTGAACATTTAGGTGGTAGTTCCATAGATGCTAGATTAATTGAAAAATACAAACAATTAAGAAACTGGCATTATTGTTGGTCTAAATATAATTTTTATTTGAAACACAAAGGTATTTTAATTGCAATTAGTAAAACTTTTCCAAATTTAAAAAATTCAATAAAAGGTATAATTTTTAATATTTTATTTTTTAATAAAAGAAATTTAAATTTAAGTTTATCTGAGTTAAGTGGTTTAATGAGTGGATATTTAAATTTAAAGTCATATTTTAGAATTCATTAGAATTTATAATTTCTTTAAATGTTTTTGCTTCACTATCTCTTTTAGAAACAATAGGTTTTTTGATACCCCAATTAATTTTAAGGTTTTTATCTTTCCATAATAAACTTCTCTCGGCTTTAACAGATCGATAATTTGTTAAACTATAAAGCACTAAATTTTCTTTATCTAGACCCAAAAATCCATGCGCAAAACCTTTTGGTACAAATAAAAATTTATTATTTTTATCACTTAATTTAATTTTAAAGTGTTTACCAAATGTTTTAGATTTTTTTCTTAAATCAACTACAACATCTAAAATTTGACCTTTTAAAACAGTTATAAATTTATCTTGAGGGAATTTAATTTGGTAATGCATACCTCTAAGGACATTTTTATTTGAGCATGAAACTATCGTAAATTTAATTTTTTTTTTTACTTCTTTTTCAATAAAAACTTCTTTTAAATAACCACGTTTATCTCTGTGCTTAATACCTTGAAGTACAAACAAATTTTTAAATTTAGTTTTTATTTTTTTCATTAAACTAACAATTTAGATAGATATTTTGAATAAATGCAATTTCCATAAAACTTAATAGCTTTTTTAATATGATTTTTATTTATCCATTTATTATTTAATGCAATTTCCTCTAAACATGCAATTTTAAATCCTTGTCTGTTTTCTATCGCGGAAACAAAAGCACTTGTTTTATAGAAGTCCTCTATTGATCCGGTGTCAAGCCATGCACCGCCTCTACCTATAAAATCTGATTTAAGTAATTTTTTTGTCCTATAAATATTTAACAAGTCGGTTATTTCAATTTCACCTCTTTTAGATGGTTTCAACTTTTTTGAATAATTAATAACTTTGTTATCAAAAAAATACAAACCAGTTATTGCAAGATCTGATATATTTTTTTTTGGTTTCTCTTGGATTTTTATTACTTTTTTATTTCTATCAATTTTTGCTACTCCATACTGTTCTGGCTTTGAAACTTTGTGTAATAGGATTTTAGCTCCTTTTTTTAAATTACAACATTCAATAAGTGTATTCGTTAAATTTTGTCCATAAAAGAAATTATCACCTAAAATTAAGGCAACATTATCTTTTCCAATAAATTTTTCACCTAAGATAAAGGCATCGGGTAGACCTTTAGGAGAAGCCTGTTCTTTATATTCAATTTTGATGCCAAGTCTTTTTCCATCCGGTAATAATTTTTTGTATTGATCAACTTGTCCTTTATTAACAATAATTAATATATTTTTTATTTTTGATAATAGTAAAATTGATAAAGGATAATAAATTAAAGGCTTGTCATAGATTGGTAATAACTGTTTATTTACTGCTTTAGTTAATGGACTCATTCTAGTTCCAAGTCCGCCAGACAATATAATCCCTTTTTTAATCATTTTAATTTTCCTAATCTTTTAATTATATCTTTTTTGCTAAAATTAGAAAAATATTTTTTATTTTCATAGTACCATTTAAATGTTAAATATATTCCATCTTTAAATGTATACTTTGGTTTCCATTTAAGTTTTTTTAAAATTTTATCACTGTTTATAGCGTATCTAAAATCATGTCCAGGCCTGTCTTTTACAAATTTAATTTTAATTTTTTTATTTAAGTTTATTTTTTTGTTTACAACATTAATTATGTGATTAACCACTTGTAGATTATTTAAATTTACGTTTGAACCAATATTATAAAACTCACCTATTTTTCCCTTCAAGAAAACTCTTATCAAAGCTTCGCAATGGTCATCTACATAAATCCATTCTCTGGAATTTAAACCTTTGCCGTAAATTGGAATTTCTTTATTATTAATTACATTATATATAATTTTAGGAATTAGTTTTTCTGGATGTTGTCTTGGTCCGTAATTATTTGAACAATTCGTAATTATTGCTTTTATATTATACGTTCTTATATATGAATACACTAGATGGTCGGATGATGCTTTTGAAGCGGCATATGGGGAGCTAGGTTTGTAAGGATGATTTTCCTTAGACCTACCTTTTAATACGTCACCATAAACTTCATCAGTTGATACGTGTATTAATTTTGTTTTATTACTTTTTTTTGAAAACAATTTATATGCCTCAAGAAGATTAAAAGTTCCTAATATATTTGATTTAATAAAATTCTTAGGACTATCTATAGATCTGTCAACATGGGTTTCTGCAGCCAAATTAAAAATACAAATTGGTTTATATTTGTTTAAGATTTTTAAAAACTTAATTTTGTCGACCAAATCACATTTGATAAATTTGTAATTTTTATTATTTTTAAAATTTTTTGTGTTATAAAAATTTGATGAATAGCTGATTTTATCAATATTAATTACATAATAATTTTTTTTTAATAAAATCTTAATCAAATTACTTCCAATAAAACCCAAACCACCAGTAACTAAAATTTTGTTCATTGTTTTTTTTACATTAATCGCTACTTTTAGTATACTCAAAAATCTATATGCATTTAGAATTGGATAATATTACATTCATAGTTGTTTGCTATAAAAGTGAAAATGTAATTTATAAATGCCTAGATTCATTACCTATAAATTCAAAAAAAATATTAATAGAAAATTCTAGAAATATTAAATTAAAAAAAGAATTAGAATTAAAATATGACAATATTGAGGTATTTTTAAATGACAACTTAGGAATGGGGGCTTCAAATAATATAGGAATATCCAGATCAAACACAGATTTTGTATTTATACTTAATCCAGACACAATATTTAAACCTGATACTTTAGATAATTTAATTAAAGATTTAAAACAAATTGATGATTTTGCAATTGTCTCACCTGTAATTAGCAATCAAAGATTTCCAAATTATAAAGGTATCATTAATGAAAATAATAAATACCAGGATATTATTTCTGTGAATGTTGTTGATGGGTTTTCTATGTTGATAAATAAAAAAAAGTTTCAAGGAAATTTCTTTGATGAAAATATATTTTTGTATTTAGAAAATGATGATTTATGTAAAAGAGCTATAGATTTGGGTCACAAAATTTATGTGTTTAATAGCTCAATAGTTGACCATATAGCAGCATCATCAACCAATATGAATAAAGCAGACATCGAAAAACTTAGAAATTGGCATTGGATGTGGTCTAAATTTTATTATAATCGAAAACATTATGGACTAACTAAAGCTTTAATTAGAATTTCTCCAAATCTATTTTCATCTTTATTTAAATATTTAATTTTTTTAATATTGTTTAATAAAACAAAAAAGATTAAATATTATAATAGATTAGCTGGTTTAATCTGTTCAATTTTAGGAAAAAAATCTTATTATCGTGTTGATAATTAATGTCCTGGAAATTCTATCAAATTTTCAACTTTATAACCTTTTTTAATTAATTTATCGTTGCCCCCTAAATCAAAAAGATTAATTACAAAAATAAAGTTTGATACAATTCCACCTGACATTTCAATTATCTTAGCAGCGGCCTCAGCAGTTCCTCCTGTTGCTATTAAATCGTCAATTATTACAACTTTTTCGTTTTTATTTATTGAGTCTTTATGCATTTCAATAGTAGCTGTTCCATATTCAAGCTCAAAGTCTATTGAATACCTATCAGCTGGTAATTTATTTTTTTTTCTAAGTAAAATAAAAGGTTTTTTTAATATATATGAAATTGCTGAGGCAAAAATAAAACCCCTGGATTCTATAGCGGTAATTTTGTCAAATTCATAATTTTTGAGCCTTTCGATCATTGTATTTATTGTGTTTGAAAAAGCTTTCTCATTTTTTATTAAAGTAGTTATATCTCTAAAAAGTATTCCTTTTTTTGGATAGTCAGGTATTGATCTAATATAATCTTTTAAATCCATAATTAATTGAGTTATAATTAAAACATTTTAAATAATATGACAAATAAATTAGCTATTATTGGAGGAAGTGGCTTATATGACATTGAGGACTTTAAAGACAGAGAACTAATAAATTGTGACACGCCATGGGGGAAACCCTCAGATCAAATTTTAAAGACTTACTATAATAACAAAGAGGTTTTTTTCTTGCCAAGACATGGTCGGGGACACTTTATTTCACCATCAAAGATAAACTTTAGAGCAAATATAGATGCTTTAAAACAATTAGGTATAACGGACATTGTATCAATTTCTGCAGTGGGTTCTCTCAGAGAGGAATTAGCTCCAGGCAAATTCGTTATTATCGATCAATTTATAGACAGAACTTTTGCTAGGAATAAAACTTTTTTTGATGATGAAATTGTAGCACATGTTTCGATGGCTAATCCGACATCTAGTGGTTTGATGAATGCATGCGAAGATGCAATAAAACAGTGTAAAATAGATTACAAACGAGGCGGCACATACGTAGTAATGGAGGGACCGCAATTTTCTACATTAGCAGAGTCAAATTTATACAGATCGTGGAATGCGGATGTAATTGGAATGACAAATATGCCAGAAGCAAAATTAGCTAGGGAAGCTGAAATTAGGTACGCTTCGATATCAATGGTAACTGATTTTGATTGTTGGCACCCAGACCACGAAAATGTTAATGTTCAAAAAGTAATTCAAGTTCTAATGGGAAATGCCTCAAAAGCCAAACAAATGTTAAAAAACTTAATTAATAACTTTGAAAACCACATAGACCCAGAAGATCCAACAAACAATTGTTTAGATGTTGCAATTATTACCTCGCCTGAAAAAAGAACACAAAAAACAAAAGATAAACTAAAAACAATAGCTGGTAGAGTTTTAGATAAATGAAAAAAAAAAATGAATTAAGAGGTAATTGTGCCTGTGGAAATGTAAAATATAAAATTGAAAGCAAACCTTTATTTACTCAAGCTTGTCATTGTAAAAATTGTAAATTATCAACAGGATCATCCTTTGTAATTCATACGATGGTGGTGGAGGAGGATTTTAAAATTAGTGGAGATGTAGCTTCAATAGACTTGCCTACTGGAAGTGGAAAAGGCTACAATGCATATTTTTGTATTATATGCGGTGTATATGTTTTTTGTAGATACAATATTTCAAAAGGAAGAATAGCAGTAAGAACTCAAACATTAGAGAGGCCTATCGAACCTCAAGCGCATATTTTTATTAAAAGTAAAGATCCATGGATTGAAATTACTAATAAAAAAATTTGTTACAATGAAATGTACGAGAGAGAAAAAACTTGGCCAAAGGATAGTTTGGATAGAATTAAATGAAAATTAAAGGCCAAGAATATAAAACAATTTGGTTTGAGAATAATACTGTTAAAATTATTGATCAAACAAAACTACCTCATAAATTTCAAATTAAGGAAATAAAATCAGTGGATGATGCAATTAATGCAATAAAAGTTATGGAGGTCAGAGGTGCACCACTGATTGGAGCTACTGCAGCATATGGCATTGTATTAGCTTTAATGGAGAATAATGAAAGATCTTTTTTAGATAATGCTTGTAAAAATCTAATTAAATCAAGACCAACTGCAATCAATTTAAAGTGGGCAGTGGATAGAATGTATTCAAAATTAAAAGGTGTTAATAGTAATAAAATATTAAATATCGCTATTAATGAAGCGAACGATATCTGTGAAGAGGATATAAATTTTTGTAAAAATATCGGTATGAATGGACTGAAAATTATAGAGGATATTTATAAAAAAAAAAAAGATACCGTAAATATTTTAACCCATTGTAATGCTGGTTGGCTTGCAACAATAAATTGGGGTACAGCAACTTCACCTATTTATCACGCTCATCAAAAAAATATTCCAATTCATGTTTGGGTAGATGAAACAAGGCCAAGAAATCAAGGAGCAAATTTAACTTCTTTCGAATTAAATGAGGAAAATATTAAAAATACAATTATAGCAGATAATACTGGTGGTATTTTAATGCAGAGAGGCGAGGTAGATATGTGTATTGTTGGAACTGATCGCACATTGTCCAATGGAGATGTTTGCAATAAAGTCGGAACCTATTTAAAAGCAATTGCTGCTAAAGATAATAATGTTCCATTTTATGTAGCCTTACCAAGTTCTACGATAGATTGGGATTTGAAAGATTCTAAAAATATTCCTATTGAAGAGAGAAATTCAGAAGAGTTATCAATTGTAGAGGGTATAGATAAAAATGGAAATATAGAAAAAATAAGAATATACCCTAAAAATAGCAGGTCTCTAAATTTAGCATTTGATGTAACTCCAGCTAAATATATAACAGGTCTAATTACAGAAAAAGGTATTTGCAGAGCATCTAAGGAAGGGTTAAATAAATTATTTAAATGAACCCATTAATTTTTTCGTTAATAAGTTTAATTCTAGTTGCTGTTTCAGCAAACTTTTTAAGTTTAATTAAAGAAAATAAAACTTTGCTATATATTTCAACTATTCCATGCATTTATTTAGTTATTTATGGTATTTATTTGATTTTTGGTTCAGTAGATCTATATGAAGATGGTTCTAAAAATTACTTTGATAAAAATCCGTCTGAAAAAGAATTACCAATAGTATTTATTATACTTAAGCTTTATCAATACATAATTATTTTTGTTGGAATAATATTTGGATATGTTTTTTCTAAAAAATTAAAAGATAATAAAAGTAATGAGTCCCGCTGAAGAAGTAATTAAATATGCAAATATGCTTAATACTGAAAACCT
The DNA here is from genome assembly GCA_902619925.1 of uncultured Pelagibacteraceae bacterium. Classification (GTDB taxonomy): domain Bacteria; phylum Pseudomonadota; class Alphaproteobacteria; order Pelagibacterales; family Pelagibacteraceae; genus Pelagibacter. Next base: position 50,338 of record CACNFY010000004.1, on the reverse strand, counting down.
TTCAGCTTTAAGATCTGGAAATATATCAATTAGATATAATAATGGATTTTTGATAACGCCCTCAGGAGTAAAATATTCATCTTTAAAAAGTGAAGATATAGTATTTGTTTCTTTAGATGGAAAATTTGAAGAGAATAAACTGAAACCTTCCTCAGAATGGAGGTTTCATAAAGATATATATATAAATAAAACTGAAGCTAATGCAATTGTTCACGCACATTCAACTCATGCTACAGCAATTTCTACTCACGGAAAATCAATACCAGCCTTTCATTACATGGTAGCTCTCGCGGGTGGTAACGATATCAAATGCGCAGATTATGCTACTTTTGGTACTGAAGAGCTCTCAAAAAATATTATTAAAGCACTTGAAGATAGAAAAGCATGTTTGATGTCAAATCACGGTCAGGTTGCTTTTGAAAAAAATTTATATAAGGCTTTTGAACTTGCTCAAGAAATAGAAAATATTTGTCAACAATATATAAATGCTTTAAGATTAGGCAATCCTAAGATTCTATCTGATAATGAAATGATTAAAATTTTAGGACAGATTAAAAATTATAAAAAAGAGTAATTTTATGATTAAGGTTGGTGAGCACATAACTCTAGATTTTATTGGTGTAAAAAAAGATTATTCACAAAAATTCTATCAAAAAATAATATATAAAATAGCTAAACTTGCTAAAGTTGAAATCTTAGGAATTAATAGCCATAAATTTGAACCACAAGGGTTTACAACTGTTGCATTACTTGCTGAAAGTCATATGAGCTTTCATACTTTTCCTGAAAAAGGAATAATTAGCTTTGATTTTTTTACTTGTGGAAAGGTTCATCCAAAAATTGCACTAGATGTGTTAAAAAAAGAAATAAAATCTAAAAGAATCTCAATAAATAATTTTGATAGAAGTACTTTAAGTCAATATGGAGATATATATAGCTCTGAAGGATTAAGAAAATATTATATTGTTAAAGATGTTTTAGAAAACTTCACTTCTAAAGTGGGTCAACACATAGAAATTTTAAATTTAGAACAATTTGGTAAAGCTTTGTTTATAGACAGTGAATTACAGGTGGCTGAAAAAGACGAACATTTATATAGTTCAACATTTGTTAAATCAGGATTAAATTTGAATAAGGATAGAGATAGAGTAGCAATAATTGGTGGTGGCGATGGAGGTGTTGCAAGAGAATGTATTTATAAAAATTTTGGACTTATTGATTGGTTTGAATTGGACCCTCAAGTTGTTAAGGTGTGTGAAAAACATCTAGCAAAAGTAGGAGATAAAGCTACTAAAAAAAATTCTGTTAAGTGTTTTTGGGGTGATGCATTTGAAAGTATAAAAAACATTGAAAATAATAAATATGATAAAATATTTGTTGATTTAAATGACGACCAGTATTGTATTGATTTAGCTGCGAAACACATGAAATCTTTAAAAAGAATTTTAAAAACGAGTGGAACTATTACCGCCCAGGTTGGAAGCCAAGATAAAAAACCTAAACAAGTTAAAAATTGGCTAGATGTGTTTAATAAAAACTTTGGTAATGCTACCCTAGATAGAGTTTATATACCAAGTTTTGATTGTTCTTGGAATTTTGCATCATCAATTAATAATTAATTTATCTTTTTAAATCTGAAAATTTGTGGAATAATCAGGTTTATATTTTTGGAGGAAAAAATGAATATATTTAAAAAATTTGGCTTAGGGTTATTGATAAGTTTATTTTTAACAATCTCAGCTAATGCCGATAAAATTAGAATAGGTACAGAAGGTGCTTACCCCCCGTGGAATTCAAAAGATGCTTCAGGTAAATTAATTGGATTTGAAGTTGAACTAGCATGGGCGCTTTGTAGGTATATTGGACAACAATGTATAATAGTCGAGCAAGACTGGGATGGAATGATACCAGCGCTTCAAATGAGGAAGTTTGATGCTATAATGGCTGGAATGTCAATTACAGATGAAAGAAAAAAGGTAATTACTTTTTCACAGGGATATGCTGATGAAGTAGCTTCTCTTGCTGTTATGAAAGGCTCTGATCTTGAAGGTATGGACACCCCGGAAGGAGTAAATTTAACTTTAGGTGGTTCATCTGTTAATAAAGCCTTAAAAACAATTACAGGTGCATTAGCTGGTAAAACTGTTTGTACTCAAACAGGAACTATTCACCAAAATTTTTTAGAGTCAGGAGATGTTGGTAAAGTTAATGTAAGAACCTACAAAACCCAGGACGATGTAAACTTAGATTTAGCATCAGGAAGGTGTGATGTAGCTTTAGCAGCAGCAGTGGCCTTTACAGATTATGCTGAAAAATCTGGAAAACCAGTTGTATTAGTAGGTCCAACTTTTTCTGGAGGTGCATTTGGAAATGGAGTTGGAGTTGGTTTAAGACAGGCTTCTCAGATGGGAGAAGATTCCGCTCAAGGTAAAAGAGATGCAGCCCTTCTTAAGGCATTTAATAAAGCAATTGATCAAGCAAGAAAAGACGGAGTAATTAGTAGGTTAGCTATCAAACACTTCGGTTTTGACGCATCAATGTAATTTTAAATTGAAATGGCGGTTAATTATTTAACCGCCTTTTCTAAATGGAACTTATCGCATTTGGTAAAACTGGTTGGGGTGATGAATTATTAATCGCAACCTTGATGACACTGGCAGTGTCTGTTACTGCAATGATAATTGGTTTTATTTTTGCACTAATATTCACTCCATTAAAATTATCAAAAAATAAACTTTTAAATATTATTGCAAATTTTTACACAACAGTAATAAGAGGTGTTCCAGAACTACTTGTAATTTATCTATTTTTCTTTGGAGGTAGTGGTGCAATCATGTATGTTGCATCAATATTCGGATATAATGAATATATTGAAATTAATGCCTTTCTTACTGGAGCATTTTCAATTGGAATAATATCTGGAGCTTACTCTACGGAGGTTTTTAGAGGGGCCTTACAATCGATTGATAAAGGTCAATTTGAGGCTTCAAATGTACTAGGTTTTAATAAGTTAATTCGATTTTATAAAATTATACTTCCACAAATGCTAAGATTAGCTATTCCAAATTTAAGTAATGTTTGGCAAATTACTTTAAAAGATACCTCTTTAATATCAGTCACAGGTCTAGTTGAGATAATGAGACAATCTTATATTGCTGCTGGATCTACAAGAGACCCATTATTTTTTTACACTTTAGCCGCTGTCTTATATTTAATGCTAACCTTTTTAAGCATGAAATTAATCAATAAAATGGAAATTAAATACAGCAAAGGTTTTAATGGATATTGATTTATTATTAAATAGTTTCCCTAAATTAATTGTGGCAAGCATAATAACTTTAAAACTTTTATCTGCTTCACTTGTGATTGGCTTGTTTATTGGACTATTTTTTGCAATTTTAAGAGTAAATAATAATTTAGTATTAGGAAAGTTTGCTTATGGGTATTCTTATATTTTTAGAGGAACTCCATTATTAGTTCAGATATTCATTATTTATTATGGTTTTGGTCAGGTAGAATTTATAAGAGATAGTATATTTTGGGTAATTTTGAAAGAGCCATATTGGTGTGCTATTATAGCTTTTGCACTAAATACAGGAGCCTATACATCTGAAATATTAAGATCAGCATTTCAAACCATAAATCCTGGATTAATTGAAGCTGGTAAGAGTTTGGGTATAAATAATAAAATTATTTTTTATAAAATACAAATTCCAATAGCAATCCGACAGTCTTTACCTGCTTACGGTAATGAAATAATATTAATGCTGAAGGGGACATCACTTGCAAGCACTGTAACTCTAATGGATCTAACTGGAGTGGCCAAATATATAATTTCAACCACATTTAAACCAATTGAAGTATTTGTTGTTGCCGGAAGTATATATTTATTTATTACTTTTATTATTCATAATTTAATAAAATTTTTTGAAAAGAAGTATAGTTTTGAATAATAATTTTAAATTAATATATTTAAAAAAAAATATATAACTAAACTATATACCACCCTTATTATTTTTTTATTGGTATTTGACCATATATATTAAAAAAATCATCTAGACAGTTTTTAATATCATCAATGGACCACATTCTGAATTTATAAGTATTTAAATAGATAATCAGTATGTTGTGTATTTTTTGATTTCTTTAATTTTTGAACCAGTATATTCATTTATTTCTAATTTAAGTGCTGCTCTTTTATCGTTAAGAATATGAACATCTCTGGACAATTTAATAAAATTTTCTCCAAAATTGGAATTTTTTTCACAAAGTCTCTTTTGATCCTCAATTACCCAAAGTTTTGAATTTATATCTTTCAACAAATTGTATAAATTATTTAATTTTTCATCCGATTTCACTTTGTTGTCATATTCTGATTTTAAAATATTGTATTCGTTATTTATATGTTTAAGACTGTCAGGATCTTGAATTTTATTTTTTTTTATGTCTAATATTGAGATTTTATCTAAAAGCTCACCAACAGAAACTTCTATAAGAATTTTATCCATAAATTTTATTACTTTTATAAATTGTTAAAAATATGTCTAATATATTAATCATAAAACACGGATCACTTGGAGATATAGCCCAAGCTAGCGGCGCTATCCAAGATATATTTGAAAATCATCCCAATGAAAACATTTATTTATTGACAACCAAACCTTATATCGATCTGTTCAAAAAAAATCCTTTTTTGAAAGAGATAATATTAGATAGAAGATTATCAAGATTTAATTTAATTTATCTCTTTATTTTAATGAAAAAAATTAAAAACTTAAAAATATCAAAAGTATATGATCTTCAAAATTCCTCTAGAACCTCATTTTATAAGAAAATACTTTTTCCTAATGCGGACCAAAATCAATGGTCGAGCTCTCTAACTACATTACCTAAAAATACTAATAAAAATGAATTTGACAAACGTTCTGTTCTAGAGCGTTTCGATCATCAACTAAAGGTCAGTGGGCTAAAAACTAAAAATACACTTTTGCCAAATTTTGTATGGGCGTGTGAGAATAAAATGGATTTTTTAGATAAATATAAACTTAATAAATATATTGTTTTATTTCCGTTTTGCTCGCCACATTTGAAATTAAAAAAATGGCCATATTATAATGAACTTATAAGTTTAATTTTAAAAAAATTTGATAATCAATATCAAATTGTGATTGCTCCTGGACCAAATGAGATTTCAGAGGCAAGAGATATAAAAGCATTATGTATTTTAAAAGACTCGAAGGCATTAAATATATCTGAGTTGGCTTCATTAATTAAAAATAGCTCTTTTGTTGTGTCTAATGATACGGGTCCCGCTCATATGAGTGCGCATTTAGGTGTTCGAGGAGTAACTTTATTTGGTAGTCACACCACAGCATATAAAGTAAGCATTGAGAGAGAAAACTTTAAACCTATACAGGTAAATGATTTAAATAAACTTTCTGCTGAAAGAGTGTTTGATAAAATACTAAAAATGATTAATTAATACATGTAGATTTTATCAGCTAGCCCATAGCACAATGATGCACTTAAAGCTGAAAAAATTAACGGAGCAATAATTCCTTCTCTAGATTTTTCAGGTGTTTTTACTCCAGTTTTATCTATTAACAAAGAATATGAATTTACTAAAAATATTATTAAATTTGTTAAAAACACTAAATTAAAAAAAGATCCTGCTGCTACAACACCATTTCTTCTAATAAACATTATGTATATGGCCATTGCAACCCATCCTAACATAAAAGCACCGACAAATCTTACCATCGGAAATCCTGAATCGTCAATTTCAAATTTATTACAGAATTTTCTTGTTTGAAAAACGGTTTGGTACGCATAAACGGCAATTCCCGCAAAATGAATTACGTACACTATTAAGTACCAAATATTATTAAATTTTTCGATCACGATTAATATTTATAAGATTCTTTTGTATTTTTCAATTATCTTTGACCAATAAAATTTTTCAGAATTTTGTTTTGCATTAATACCATATTCTAAATATTTTTTATCATTTAATAAATTATTTATAGAATTATAAACATCTTCAAGTTTGTTTCCATCACATATAAGACCTGTTTTTTCGTGAATTATTGCGTCTGAAGCTCCACCATCTCTCCCACCAATTGATGGAATTCCATGTTGTGCTGCTTCTATAAAAACTATACCAAATCCTTCAACAGATTTTTTGTAAGTAATTGTTGGCATTACAAACAAATCTGATTTTGATATTAAAGCATTTTTTAAATCTTGGGATATATTGTTTAAAAATAATATTTGATCATCTAAAAATAATTGGCGAGTTAATTTTTTTATATTTTGTTCTTCATCACCATATCCAATACAGGTATATATTATTCTTGGGTGTAACTCTTTTAAATTTCTAAGTGCCATAATTACTTTTTCGTGATTTTTTCGTTTATCCATTCTTGCGACTGTTATAAGTCTAGGGGATCTATTTTTTAATAGTTCTTCTGCTTTTTCTAAACTTTTAGAGCTTATACTTTTTAATTTTTCGATTCCTGGATTTATTACTGTAATTAAATTTTCGTTAACACCTATATCGATTGCTAATTTTTTGGTAAACTCTGAATTAGATACTACAATATTTGCATTGTTTAGAACTTTCAGTACTCTTTTATTTAGCCTGGTACCCATCTTGTGATTAATTTCTTTTGAATGGATCAAACAAATTTTTTTTTTTGAAAAATTTATATTTTCTAAACTCTTCCAATGATCAGCAATCACACATTCAATTTTTTTATTTCTCTTGATATATTCGTTAATTAAATAAATTTTTCTATATTTTCTTAAAAGTTTAGGTCCACCAACCCTACTAATTGTAAAAGAAACATTACTATCAAATTCCTCATGATTTATTTCGTAATCTGCAAATACCTTAACCAAATTAATTTTTGAAAGGGAGTTTACAAGGCCCCACATTAAATTTTGCATTCCACCAAGAGAAGGGGGGAAGGATCTAGTAATAATTAGATACATTAACTATTTCCACTTAATATTGCAGCCCATACTTGGTATTTGCTCTCTAGGTCCTTTACCTGTATCAGCAATCATTTTCATTGCTGTCATTAAATCACTTTCACCAGATCTAACTGCTTTCAATTCTTTTAATTCTCTTATCCTGCCTCTATATTGTAGTTCAAGGTTACTGTTATATCCGAAGAAATCTGGTGTACAAACAGCATCATATTTTTTTGCTATCTCTTGATTTTCATCATGTAGATATGGAAAATTAAATTTATTTATTTTTGAAAACTCAATCATTTTATCAAATGAATCCTCTGGATAATTATTTACATCATTAGAACAAATTGCTGTAGCATTTATTCCGATTTGTTTCAAAGAATTACAGTCATTAACAATATCCTCTATTACAGCTTTGACGTATGGACAATGATTACAAATAAACATTATTAATGTACCTTTCCCCCCTTTTATTTCGTCTAAGCTAATTAAATTATTATCAGTAGATTTTAATTTAAAATATTCTGCCTGTTTACCAAAATCACATATTGGAGTTTTTGTAAGTGTCATGTTAAGTTAATATATAAATTATGTTTTACGATTTGGAAGATAAAAAACCAAAAAATGCTGGTGAAAATTGGGTAGCTCCGAATGCGGTAGTTATCGGTGATGTTACATTAGAAAAAAATACTAGTGTTTGGTTTAATGCTACTTTAAGGGGAGATATTGAAAATATACATATTGGCGAAGGCTCAAATGTTCAAGATAGTTGTGTTCTCCACACAGATCCAGGCTATCCATTAAAAGTTGGTAAAAATGTGACTGTGGGTCACTTAGTGATGTTACATGGTTGTTCTATTGATGATAATAGTTTAATTGGAATAGGAGCGGTGCTGTTAAATGGATCTAAAATTGGTAAAAATTGTCTAATTGGTGCGAGAGCATTAATTACTGAAAATAAAATAATACCGGACAATTCATTGGTTATGGGTTCACCGGGAAAAATAGTAAGACAAGTTTCAAAAGATGAAATTGAAGCAATGAAACAAAACGCGATAAGATATCAAAATAATTGGAAAAAATATTTAAAGACAGTCTTTTAAATCAAGATAGATGTTTAAGTTTATTGTTTTAATAATATTTATCTTTTTATTTCAACCTAAAGCAATTTCTTCAATAATTACTTATAAAGAGATATTAGATAATCCAACAGATTTAGAGTTAAATTTAAATTTTGCAAAGCAACAAGAGGAAGCAGGAAACATTAAATTAACAATTGCTACATTAGAAAGACTTAGTTCGCTTTATCCAAAAAATTCAGATATCAAATTATATTTAATATCTATCTTATTGAAGATGGACTCCAAGGTAAAAATTGATTTTTTAGTTAAAACGATATTTGAAGATCCAAATACAACGAAAGAAACAAAACAATTAATATCAGAATTATTAACAGATAAAACTGTTGATAAAAACAAAACAAGTAAGTGGATTGCATATATTGATCTTAAGTATTCTCAAACTGAGGAGGACAATATAAGTGGAAAAACTAAATCAGGGATGCTTGCTAAAAGCAATGGCTCTACCGACTCTGAGGTACCTTTTCCTGCAAATGATAGTAGATTAACACTTCAATATGATAAAACTTTTACAAAAGGAAGCTCACTTACCATCGGTAGAATGATAGATCAAAGTTCGTCTCTATTTATGAATTTTGGTTTAAATATAAACACAAATAACAAAAAATTTAAAGGTGAAAGCGATGTTCATTCATCTTCTTTAAGTTACTTAAAGGCATATAAAAATCATTATTTTTCTCCATACATTTTTTACAATAAATTTAATTACAGAATGCAAGAGGACTATCAAAGTAAGGGTATTGGTTTAAATAACACTTATATATTTAATGATAAATTAAATTTTAATTATGCTGTAAGTTTTAATGATAATAGATATCATTCACGATCCTCGCCAGTAGACTCTCAAGGAAATCAGACTTTTCTTGACGCGGGAGAACTGAATAATAGTGAAATATATTCTGCTAATATTAGATTAAATTATAATTTATCTGATAAAATACAAATAAGTTCAAAATTACTATTTAGTGATATCCAACATTCGAAAAATTATGATAGTTATGAGTCTAATGGTTTAAATTTATCTATTTCTAAGATTTTTTCATTAGGAACATTCACAGTATCAGCTACTCATTTAACAAATGATTATATTTCAAGAAAAATTACAGTATCATCCTTAACAGATAGAGAGGATACTAGTTTAGTTACAACGTTAAATTTAAGAGGAGATATAAATCAAATTTTACCGTTTTTAAAAAAAATTAATAAAGATAATAATATTTATTACTATTTAAGCTTAAGAGAATCTAATGTAAACTCTACGATATCCAGTTATGAGATAAAAAGATCTTTTAAAATGATAGGACTATCTAAAAGGATTAATTTAAATGATTAAAAAATTTATTGTTTTCTTATTTGCATTTATATCTTTAACTAATAAATCTTTTAGCAATGAATTTATTGGTGTAATTGGAGCCGCGATTGGAAATATTGACAATCAAAAAAATGAAAAATTGATAAATGGATCAAAAATATTTTATGGTGATACAATCATTGTTAGCTCTAAATCAAATGCCCAAATATTATTTTTGGACGAAACTGTTATGACACTTGGTGAAAATACTGAATTGACAATTGATGATTTTATATATGATCCAAAATCAAATGATGGAAATTTTGTAACAAATATAAAATCTGGTATTGTAAAAACTATTTCAGGTAAAATTAGTGAAAAAAATCCAGATAATTTAGAAATTAAAATACCTAATGGTTCTTTGGGTGTAAGAGGGACAGAGTTCCTTGTTTCATCGAATGACAAAAAGGAGAGCACAATATTATTATTAGGCCCAGGACCTGAAAATAAACTTGGTATGGAACCTGGAAATGTTCAAGTAACAGATGGAACAAATGTTACTAATATAACCAATCCTGGCTTTCAAGCTATGATTACAAATGTAGTATCTATAGCTTCACCTACTAATCCAGACTTTATAGAACAGATGTCGGCATCAATGAGTCATTCAGCTTTGAATTCAATTAATATAATTGATAATTCTAATAGTTTAACGTCAAATTTATTAAGCTCAAAAGATTTAAAGGAAGATATTAAATTAACAGCAGAAAAATTTGAATTAAAAAGCGACGAGGGTGCCGCAGAAATATTGTCAGATTTATCAACTGGATCTGAATCAAAAGAAATTTTAGTTGCAATGGATAAGTTACAGGAAAATATTGTTGTAACAGATAATGAAAATTATGTAAGAACCTTAGATCAAAATACTATTTTATATGACTCAGGTTGGATGGATCTTACAAAAGTTACAACTGGTTCGAACGGATTAACATATAGTTCTGACAAAAATGTTTTTGAGGATGGAGCAACCCAACAGGGTAGAGCAAAAGTTTACGTAAACTTTAATAAAAAAGAAATTAGTGCAGATGTATTTTCTAAAGTAACATTAAAAGGTGCATCAACTGTTAACCACAGTTATACCACGCCAACTGTTACATTAACAACAATACCTGTTGTTGCCTCTGTTGCTATGGCCTTGGGGTCAGATGGAAGTACATCTCTTGATACATTGATTGATAGTGGCGGGGGCGAATGTCCAGCTGATGCATGCACCTCACTTATCAGAGTTGCAAATACTTTGCAGAGTAGTTCTTTAACACTAAATTCTGGATCTACACAGCAATTAATGGATAAGTATAACCATGACACAAGTAATGAAGATGCATCGTTAGATGTATTTCAGTACGGCAAATTTACAACTGTTGGCTCTGATGGTCTTGCAGGTCTAGGAACTATGATTTTTGAAGGAGCACATGATGCAACAGCAGCACCAGCTGGAGAGGCGGCATATGTTCAATCCATTGAGAGATTAGAGGGATCAGCAGTCATTACTGGTAGGGCTTTAGAATAACAATTAAGTAAAAAAATTTAAAATTAAATTTTTTTTCTTTATTTGCTATTTTTGCTGCACCACAGTCTTGATGATTAATTACTATCAGCTTGTTTATTTTATGTAATTTGATTGAAGCATCAAAATTATCCCAAAATGTGGAATGCCATTTTTTAAATTTTTTATGAGTCACACCAATTCCAGCACCAGCAATTGTAAATGAACTATATTTACCAACTAGATTTTTGCTTCTTAAATATTTATATACTTTTGGCTGAAATCTTGGATCAATACAAGATAAAACCATTGCTTCATATTTTTTCATTACGGGACCAACCAACTTGTTTGTTTTTTTTCTATGTCAAATTTAGCTCTACGATGACCTTTTGCAGCAAGATATAACCATTCAACTGATTTAATTTTGCATTGTATTACTGTGAAATTTTTATATCCCTCCTCACTTTGTTCCATTGTGTAATCAAAATCCTCTAATTTTGAGATCATTCCTGATGTTGGATCACTAGAAATTGTCCCGGGTGGATCGTCTGTTAAATAACACCTTCTACTTATATGTTGTGTTTTTTTCCAAGACTCGTCTGTTATTGAATTTTTATTATTTATTATACAATCAACTTTTACCCTTAATTGAATTTTTTCCTCTTTATCATAGAAAACTAAAGATGCATTATTATTTTTCTTTAATATATTTATCTTTGATGATCTAAAATCAGTATGAAATTGTAATAAATTATTTTCTCTATCTGATTTTCTAAGCACAACAATTCTACCATCAATTTCATTTTGATCTGCACAAATAAATACCGGAATTCTAAAAGGTGAGTTACGATTAGTAACAGCATCATTAAGCATTGCCCAATACTTATTTTGAATTTCTTCTAAGTTTTCATAGTATGCTGGTTGCATACAATTTTACTTTCTAAATCTTTTAATTAAGCTAGAGGTATCCAATCTATTGCCACCCATATTCTGTACCTCTGCATAATATTTATCTACAAGTTCAGTTACTGGAAGTAATGAACCGTTATTTTTAGCTTCATCCATTGCAATTTTTAGATCTTTTCTCATCCAATCAACAGCAAATCCAAAATCAAATTTATCATCGATCATAGTTTTATATCTATTTTCCATTTGCCAGGATTGTGCGGCACCTTTAGAGATAACCTCAATAACATCCTCCATATTTAATCCAGCCTTCATGCCGAAATTAATCCCTTCTGATAGTCCTTGAACCAATCCAGCTATACATATTTGGTTTACCATTTTTGCAAGTTGACCGTTTCCAGGCCCACCTAGAAGCTTCATTTTTTTGCTATAACAATCAATCTTGTCTTTCGCTTTATCGAAATCTGTTTTGTCTCCGCCTATCATTACAGTCAATGCACCATTTTCTGCTCCTGCTTGTCCACCAGATACTGGCGCATCTAATGCACCAAAGCCATTTTTTTTTGCATACTCATAAATTTCTTTTGCAATTGTTGCAGATGCGGTTGTATTATCTATGTATACAGATCCTTTCTTAATACTTTTAAAAGCTCCTTTCTCGCCAAAAGTAACTTCTCTTAAATCATTGTCATTTCCAACACAGGTAAAAATATATTCAGCATCCTTTGCAGCCTCAGCAGGAGTTTTTGCTATTTTGCCTTTATAATCTTTAATCCATCTCTCCGCTTTAGATATTGTTCGATTAAAAACAGTTACATTGTGTCCCCCTTTTGATATATAACCTGCCATTGGATAACCCATGACACCAAGACCTATGAAAGCAACGTTACAACTCATTTAATTATGTTTAAAAGTTTAAGTTTAAAAGTAATTTTATTTGGATTCATATTTACATTTTTTTCAAGTTTTGGACAGAGTTTTTTTTTAGGGATATTTAATACCAGCATAAGAAATGAACTAAATATATCTCATGGACAATTTGGCTCAATATATGCCTCTGCAACTTTATTAAGTAGTTTTATTTTAATTTGGGTTGGAAAAAAAATTGATGATATCAATATATCAAAATTTGCATTTTTAGTAATTTTACTACTTTCGTTTTCATGTTTCTTTTTTTCACAAATTTCTTCTATATCAATACTTTTTATTGCTATTTTTTTAATGAGATTTTCAGGTCAAGGTATGATGTCACATACAGCTACTACAACTATATCTAGGTATTTTACAAAATCACGAGGTAAGGCTTTAAGTACAATTTGGTTTGGATTATCTACAGCAGAATTTATTCTTCCTGTACTTATAATATTTGTTCTATCATTATATGATTGGAAATTTGTTTGGATCTCAATTTCAATAATAGTTTTGTTAATCTTACCTTTGACTTCATTTTTATTGGTTAGAAATTTAGATTTAGATTCAAGAGAAATAGAGGATAGAATAAATAAAAAATCTACTGATATTAAAAACTGGAAAAGAAAAGAAGTTATAAAAGATTATAGATTTTATATAATATGCGCAAACATGTTAGCGATGCCATGGATTGCGACGGGAACATTTGTTTATCAATCTTTTATTTTGACATCTAAAAATTGGGGACCATATATAATTGCTCAGTCGTTTATGGTATATTCAATTTTGTCTGTTATCACGCTTATTATATCAGGAATTTTAATCGATAAATTTACAAGTAGAAAACTAATAATTTTTATGAATATCCCCTTATTAATTTCTGTATTTGTAATTATTTATTTCAATCATCCAATAACTGCATTTGTATTTTTAGGTTTAATTGGAATTTCAAACGGACTTGCTAACGTATTAGGCTCCTCAACATGGGCTGAAATTTATGGAGTTAAATATATAGGTTCAATAAAGGCTTTAACTACTGCATTAATGGTATTTGCAACTGCATTTGGTACGGCTTTATTTGGTATATTAATCGATAAAGGATTTACTATTGAAAATATTGCAATTATATCGGCAATTTATATATCGATATCTTTAATATCTCTTTATTTTATAAGAGATCGCTTAAATCCCGTTTTATCAAATTAAAACTTGATTTATTTAAATACCAAGTATAAATACTCCGCATGGCTAGAGTAACAGTTGAAGATTGTATTGATAAAGTAGAAAGTCCATACGAATTGGTCTTAGTCGCAAAAGAAAGAGCTACTCAATTAAATTCAGGATTAGAACCTACAGTGGAAAGAGATAACGATAAAAATACCGTTATAGCTTTAAGAGAAATTGCCAACGAAAATATCAAAGTTTCAGATTTAACAGACAGCGCCGTATACAAACTTAGAAAACATGTAGAACAGTTAGATGAAACGTCTGAAGAGGACGAGGAGGTTGGCGATGATTTTGAAAACCTTTATAAAGGAGAGATTTCTAAAAGTGGAGTACCAATTTTACCGTCTAAAAGAGCTAGAAAAATACCAGAGAAAATACAAGTAACCAAAGATGATTTAAATGAATTACAAAATTCAACAGATCAAGTTTCTCAAGAAATTCCTAGCGAAGAAAGCGAAGAAGCTGAAGTCTCAATTGATCAATTAAAAGATCAAGAGACTGCCGATGCTTCAGATGTTTCCGATACAAACGATCAATAATTAATTTATATTTCTTTTAAAAGTTTCTTAATAAATTATAATAAATCTATTCATAGTTTATGAAAGAATCATTAATTATCGCATGTGACGGTGAAGCGGCTAGTGGAAAAAGCACCGGAGCAAAATTAATATCGAAAAAATATAAATTATTACTTATAAACTCTGGATTACTTTATAGATATGCGAGTAAATTGATTATTGAGAACAAACCTAAAAATTTAATTATGTTTTTAAATAAAAAATTTAAGAATATTAATTATAAAAATATATCAAAACTAAATCTTCATACGCAAAAAATTGATGAACATGTAGGTCCATTAGCTAAAATTAAAAATGTAAGATTGATTATGAAGAAAATACAAAAAAAATTAATTAAAAATAATAAAAGAATTTGTATTGAGGGTAGGGACATTGCATCCACAATATTAAAAAAAAATCCTAAATATGATATTGCATTTTACTTTAAATGTAGTCTTAAAAAAGCAAGCTATAGGAGATGGGTCGATTTAAAAAAAAAAATACCATTAAAAGAAGTTAGTAAATCTTTGAGCAAACGTACTTCAATGGATAAAAAAAGAAAGCATAGCCCGTTAAAAAAAGCAAAAGATGCAATTTTGATAAGAACAGACATTTTAAATAAAAAGATGATGATAAAAAAAATGTCAGATGCTATTGAAAAAAAAATTAATTAAATTCTTTAATAATTTTTTCTCTGTGTTCGTCTAAATCTGGGATGTCTCCTCGTGTTTTTTCATCTTTATATGTGGACATTTTAATTGGATTGCCAGCAAGTTTAAAATCTCCAATAACTTTATGATAAGCTTTAACAATCATATTTCTTGCCTCTACCTGAGGATTTTCAACCGCTTCTTTTATATTAAAAATTGGACCACATGGAATTTTCAAACTTTCTAAATTTTTAACCCATTCATTTGTAGTTTTATTAATAAGTTTCTGTTCTAGAATTTTTTTCAACTGATTCATATTTTCACTCCTCAAAGAATTTGATTTGTATTTTTCATCCATTATTAAATCTTTGAGATCTAAAGCATTACACAAATTTTCAAATAGTTTATCGTTACCCGCAGCAATTATTATGTAACTATCTTTTGTCTTAAAAGCCTCAAATGGAGCTATTGATGGATGACGTGATCCCATTGGTTTAGGAATTTCATTTTTAGACAAATATCTCGCAATTGCGTTTTCAAGGATAGCAATTTGACAATCTAACATAGATACGTCTATGTACATCCCTTTACCTGTTTTTTGTCTATCATATAAAGCAGCATTTATTCCAATAGCTGTAAATAATCCCGCAGTAATGTCACCAATTGATGTCCCTACTCTTGTTGGTTCTGAATTAGGTTGGCCTGTGACGCTCATTAATCCACCCATACCTTGTACGACCATGTCATACGCCGGTAATTCTTTCAATGGACCTGTTTGTCCAAAACCTGATGCAGAAGCGTAAATTAATTTAGGATATTTTTTTGAAACTTGTTTCCAACCAAAACCCCATTTCTCTAATGTTCCAGGCTTAAAATTTTCAACGAGAATGTCAGCTTTGGCTAAAATTTTTTCGAATATTTTTTTATCATCTTCATTTTTTAAATTTAAAGCAATGCTCTCTTTACCTCTATTTAAAGACATAAAATATGCAGAGTAATCTTTTACAAAAGGTCCAAACTTTCTTGAATCGTCTCCTATTTCTGGAGCCTCTATTTTAATAACTCTTGCGCCTAAATCAGACAATATCATTGTGCAATAAGGACCAACCAATACTCTTGTTAAGTCTACAACTAATAAATCTTTTAAAGGACCATTCATATGCAATTTCTTTGTACTTTTAGGCAACTTGACTCTTGCGCCTAAGTTATCTTTAATACACTTTTTTTAATAACTACAGAAGGAAAAAAATGTTTAGAAAAATATCATTATATTTCACTTCATTAGTATTTCTTTTAACCACAATAGGATCTGCATATGCAGTTACTTTAAAAGCTAGTCACCAATGGCCAGGTACGCCTAGAGCTGACGGCTCATTCGATCCTAGACACGAGATGGTTCAAATAATTGCTGATGAAATGAAAAAGGCAAATGTTGGTGTAGATATAAGAATCTACCCGGCTAAATCATTATATAAACCAAAAGAACAGTGGAAACCAATGACAACAGGTCAATTAGATATTTCTGCTTTTCCATTAGCTTATGCATCTAAATTCCATCCAGAATTTGATGCCACCCTAATGCCAGGAACAGTAAAAAATCACGATCACGCATTAAGATTTAATAAAGGTCCAATGATGACTGAAATTAAAAAAATTATTAATGATGCTGGTGTTGTTGTATTATCAGATGCATGGTTAGGTGGTGGTTTTGCATCAAAAACAAAATGTATTAAAAATCCAAGTGATGCAAAAGGTCAAGTAATGAGAGCAGCTGGTAAAGCTTTTAACCAAATGTTAGAACAAGCTGGTGCTGGAATTCAAAGTATGCCTTCATCTGAGATTTATACAGGTTTACAAACTGGTGTACTAACTGGTGCAAATACAAGTTCTGGTAGTTTTGTAAGTTACAAAATTTATGAACAGGTCACATGTGCAACACCTCCAGGTAAATTTGGTTTATGGTTTATGTACGAGCCAATTTTAATGTCAAAAATGAGTTTTGATAAATTAAATGCTAAGCAACAAAAAGCTTTAATGAAAGCAGGTAAAGTTGCTGAGGAGTATATGACAGCTCAAGTTGAAAACTTAGATAAAAAGTTTGAGGAAGCTTATAAAGCTGCTGGCGTTAAATTAGTATACATGGATGCCAAAGATCATGCTGCGTGGGTTGAAATTGCAAAACAATCATCTCATAAAGCATTTGCTGAAAAAGTTCCAGGTGGCGATAAGCTAATGGAAATGGCTTTAGCAGTAGATTAAAATAATATATAAAGAACCCCTATTTAATTTTATTAGATAGGGGTTTTTTTATGAAAAAAAAATATCTAAAATTTTGTGATTTAGTTGCAAAAGCATGTGGTGCTTTTGCTGTTTTAGCTTTGCTTTTATCAATTTTGGTCATTGTAGAACTTGTATTTGAAAGATATTTTTTTCAAAGAGCAATCACTTGGCAAACAGAATTAGTAACAATGCTTTTAGTTGCCTCAACTTTCATAGGAAGTGCTTATGTATTAAGTGAAAAGGCACATGTTAGTATGGAATGGATATACGATTTTTTATCTAAAAAAAATATTTTAAGACTTAAAATATTTACTTCGCTAGTAAGCTTGTTATTTTTTTTAATTTTATTTTATTTTGGTTTTTTAATGGTTGAGGAAGCTTTTACAAAAAATTACTCAACAGGAACTGTTTGGGATCCTCCTTTATGGATACCATATTCATCAATGATGATTGGCGCTGGATTAATGATTTTGCAGTATATTGCTGAAATAATCAAACTTACTGACGAGAGGGATACAAACTAATGGATCCATTAATAATTGCGATAATAGTTGCGGTCTTTACTTTAATAGTTTTGTTCTCCGGAATTCCAATTGCGTTTGGTCTGAGCTTTGTATCAATAGCACTTTTAATTGCTTTTGAAGGTTTACAAATGTTGGATGTTTTTGCTGAAACATTTTATGCAGGTCTTAATTCTTTCGTCCTTCTTTCAATACCAATGTTTATTTTAATGGGAATGGCAGTTGCTAATTCTCCTGCTGGAAAGGATTTATATACTGGATTAGATAGATGGCTTTGGAGATTACCAGGTGGGTTAGTAATTTCAAATATTGGAGCTTGTTCAATTTTTGCTGCTCTTAGTGGATCAAGTCCAGCAACTTGTGCTGCTATTGGAACAATGGGAATTCCTGAGATGAGAAAAAGAGGATATTCAGATCAAATAGCTACAGGGACCATAGCAGCAGGTGGAACATTAGGAGTGTTAATTCCACCTAGTATCGTTTTAATTGTTTATGGAATTGCTACTGGTACATCTATTGGAAGATTGTTTTTATGTGGTTTGATACCTGGTTTTATGTTGGCCGGAATGTTTGCAATATGGGCACTAATACACAGTTATTTTATAGATAAAGATTCTGCAAAAGCTTTAAAAAATAGGAAACCTCCAACCTTAAAAGAAAAACTAGAAGTTTTACCACGAATACTTCCTTTCCTAGCGATCATAGCTGGTGTTCTATATGTATTATATGGAGGTGTCGCAACGCCTTCAGAAGCATCTGGAGTTGGTGCTTTTTTAGTTTTTGTATTAATCGCAGTCGTTTACAAGATTTACCAACCAAAAAAAATATGGAACATTGTTAAAGTCTCTATGAAAGAGAGTGTAATGATAATGTTCATTATTGCTGCATCATATCTTTTTGCATTCACACTTTCTCAACTTTATGTAACCCAATCACTTGCACAAAGCATGGTAGAGTTAAGTTCGAATAAATGGGTAGTGTTTATTTTAATAAATATATTTCTTTTAATAGCAGGATTTTTTCTACCACCTGTTGCTGTTATCGTTATGACTTCAGCAATATTACTACCTGTTATAACAACTTTAGGTTTTGATCCTTATTGGTTTGCAATAGTGTTTACTATTAATATGGAAATAGGATTAATAACACCTCCAGTTGGATTAAACCTTTATATTATTAAAGGTATTACCCCAGACGTGAGTTTGTCAGAAATTTTAAAAGGATCTATACCATTTATGATAATAATGGCATTAGCTATACTAATTTTATGTATTTTTCCTGAAATCGTTACTTGGTTACCTGATAAAATAATGGGTAAAGCACTTGGATATTAATAAAAAGATAAATAGAAAAATTTCTGTTGCACCTATGATGGATTGCACAGATAGACACGATAGATTTTTTTTAAGACTTATAAGCAAAAATGTAATGCTGTATTCAGAGATGGTTGCAACAAAGTCTGCAATTCACGGGGATAGAAAAAAAATATTAGGGTTTAGAGAGGAAGAAAAACCTGTTGCACTGCAGGTAGGTGGTTCTGATAAAAAAGAACTATCTGAGGTAGCTAAAATCTCAGAAGATTTAGGTTACAACGAGATAAATCTTAATCTTGGGTGTCCAAGTAAAAAAGTACAAAAAAATTCTTTTGGTGCGTGTTTAATGAAAGAACCAGATCTTGTTGCAGAATGTATTAATGAAATGTCTAATTCTTGCAAAATTCCAGTTACTGCAAAAACAAGAATTGGTTTTGATAATACTGAAGAATTTGATTATCTAAATATGTTTATCAATAAAATTAAGGATGCCGGATCATCGACCATCATTTTACACGCTAGAAAGGCTATTTTAAAAGGGTTAACACCTAAGCAAAACCTTAATATTCCTAAGCTAAACTATAAAATGGTATATGAAATAAAGAAATCAAATCCAGATTTAGAAATTATTATAAATGGAGGTATTACCTCCATAGACCAAATTAAAAATCATTTACAAAATTGTGATGGTGTAATGATTGGAAGAGCTATTTATCAAAATCCTTACTTTTTAAGTGAAATAGAAAAAGAAATTTTTAACAATACTAATGTTTTATCAAGAGAGGATATTGTTAAAAAACTTTTAAGTTATTTAGAAGAGGAGGTTAAAAATGGCACTAAAGTTAATCATATCATGAGACATACTGTTGGTTTGTATCATGGACAACCTGGTTCTAAAGAGTGGAAAAGATATTTAAGCGATAATATGATGGCAAGAGATTCTGATTTTCAAAAAGCAAAATACATAATGGATATTGCTCAAAATAATGAGAAAGCAAATCAAGCTTCAATTTAATGGAAAACATAGATACTAGTACAATTATAAATTTACTTACAGTTTTAGCTATTGCAGCAACTGTGGCTGGTTTTATGGCAGGATTGTTGGGTGTTGGCGGAGGAATTATAATGGTTCCAGCTTTATACTATGCTTTTAGCGTACTAGATTTTGATATCTTAACAAGAATGCATTTATCAGTTGGAACATCACTCGCAATTATTATTCCAACTTCAATCATCTCTACAAAAACACATATGGAATATAAAGCTGTTGATTTTAAAATGGTTAAAACTTTTGGTTTGTTAATTGTGCTTGGTGTTCTAGCTGGTACATTTTTAGCCGTTAATATGAAAACACCAGCCTTGGTTTTATTTTTTGCCTTTTTTTCATTTTGTGTTGGTCTATTTTTTATATTCTTTAGAGATAAATTATTAGAAAATCCGAAAGAGATTTCAAAAATGGTAAAAAATATTTCAGGTTTATTAATTGGATTTATATCGGTGCCTTTAGGAATAGGCGGTGGTTCGTTGATGGTTCCGTTTTTAAGAACATTTGGTTATGATATCCGTACATCTATCGGGACAGCAGCTGCAGTTGGTTTTTTAATTGCATTAACAGGTACAACCACAATGATCATTGGTGGAAATATTATTAATAATGTAAATTCTCCGTTCTCTTTTGGATACATTAACCTTTTAGGTTTTATTGTTTTTGTGCCAATTACAATGATAATGGCTAGGATTGGAGCCAAAGTTGTTTATAAAATAAATAAAAAATTATTGAGTAGAATATTTGGCTGTTTTTTATTAGTTGTATCTGCTAGATCTTTTTTTGAATATTTTAGCATAACTTAACTAAGTAGGTTTGTCTGTCTTTAGCGTTTGTAATAAATGAATATTGGTATTTTTTTTTACTAATAATTTTTGCAGCTACAGCTGTTGGCTTTTTTGCTGGTCTATTCGGTATAGGAGGAGGATTAATATCTGTTCCTTGTTTATTTTTTATTTTCGAAACATTAAATTTTGATAAAAATTATTTGATGCATTTAACAGTGGGAACTGCATTTACAATTACTATTTTTACTTCAACCGTATCTGTAATGACACATAATAAAAACAAACTTGTAGATTTTAGTGTTGTTAAGAATTTTGGAATTTTTGTAATAATGGGCGTTATACTGGGAACAATTTTTGCTTCCTTTATGAAAACTAAATCATTGGTACTTTTTTTCTCTCTGGTTGTATATTTGTTTGGTGCATATTTAATGCTTGCTCAAGAAAAGTTAAAAAAAATTAAACCAAACTTATCAATAACACCAAGATTATTCTTGGGTTTATTCTCTGGATTTGTATCAGCCCCAATGGGAATTACAGGTGCAATGATGAATGTTCCGATTTTAAGGTATCTTGGCTATCCTATAAGCAAATGTATAGGTAGTGCTGCTGCTATAGGCTTTTTTATATCCTTTACAGGTTCAATTGGTTTTTTAATATCTGGCTTTTATTTTGATGTATCATTACCATTTAGCATAGGATTTATTAACATCCCCGCTTTTATATTATTTGTTCCAATTACAAGTTTTATGGCTAGGGTAGGCGCAAACACTGTTTATAAAATGGATAAATTAAAAGCACAAAGGTTATTTGGTGTCTTCTTATATGTGGTTGGAACAATATTTATTTATAGATTTTTTAATATTTAGTTTATTTTCTGGTCGTATTCACCGATTTTACCAGTTGCTTGGAGCAGTTTATCAATAAAAAAAAATATTTCTTTTTTTAAATCATCCGAGGTCGGACTCTCAGTAACAACAACTAATGAGGGTTTGTTTGATGAGGCTCTAATTAATCCCCAAGATCCATCCTCTAAAGAGAATCTTACTCCATTAACAGTTAATATATCTGTTATAATCTGTCCTTTAATTTTGAATTTTTCTTTTTTAAGTTTATTAATTTTATTAATTAGTTCTTCAATTACATCATATTTTTCCTCATCTTTACAAAATGGTCCCATTGTAGGACTTTGATAAGTTTTAGGTAAATTCTCTATTAAGCTATTTAATGATTCAGATTGATTATCTAACAATTTACATACCTGTATTGCAGAATTAATACCATCATCAAATCCATAACCAAGAGGATTGTTAAAAAAGAAATGACCACTTTTTTCAAAACCTGCAATTGCATTATCTTCGTTAACTTTTCTTTTTATGTAAGAATGTCCAGTTTTCCAATAAATTGTTTTACAATTATTTTTTTTTAATACTTGATCATTCACAAACAATCCTGTTGACTTCACGTCCACTATAAATTTTGAATTTTTGTAAGTATTTGATATGTTTCTGGCAATCAATAATCCAATTTTATCTGCAAAAATTTCATTACCATTATTATCTATTACACCAACTCTATCTCCATCACCATCAAATCCAAAACCCACATCCGCATTATTTTCTTTAACACATTTTGCAATTTCATGAAGCATTCCCATATCTTCGGGATTAGGATTATACCTAGGAAATGTGTAATCCAAATTACAATCTAACTCTATTACTTCACAACCTATACCCTTTAATACATCGGGTGCAAATATTCCTGCAGTTCCATTGCCACATGCTGCAACGACTTTTAATTTTGTTTTTAATTTGTTTTTTGATAGCTCTTTAATATAAATTTTATTAAAATCTTTGATTTGTTCATATTTTCCAGAACCTGTTACGAACTGCTCATTCAAAACGATATTTTTTAAGTCTGACATTTCATCTTTACAATGTGTTAAACCTTTTTCGATACCCATTTTTATTCCTGTCCATCCATTTTCATTATGGCTTGCCGTGATCATTGCAATTGCATCGGAATTTAATTTAAATTGAGAAAAGTAAACTGTTGGTGAAAGACATAATCCTATGTCCTTTACATTGCATCCTGTTGATATTAAACCTTTGATAAAATTCTTTTTAACATTTTCACTATAAGATCGGTAATCATGGCCTACGGTAACAGTTGGATTTTTATTTTTTTTAATTACTTGTGTTCCAAAGCCTTTACCAACCGACTCGATTCCCAGTTCATTAATGCTTTCAGGGAACAGCCATCTTGCGTCATATTCTCTAAAGCCGAACGGGTCTATTTTCTTTTCTTTTTGCATGTTGATATATGTATATTTTTTTAACTTTTTTATTGCATATTTTTTTCATGTGTTCTATAAATGTTCTATTGATTTCTAATTTATATAGTGTATTACAGAAATCTACACACAACATATAGTTGTTTTACTTAAAAAGTACTATAAAATAGGGAGTTAAATGAACAAAGTATTGTCTCAGGCTATAAAGAAAGCTGTCTCTGAATTTAAACCAGAGGTAGTATCAGAAAACAAAGATAAAAGACCAGATTTATTTTCGCTCAATAATAACACAGAGCTGTTTCAAAATTCGAGAGGTATTACAATTAAAATTGATAGAGACCGAGATGAAAATCTTACTGATTTTGGAAGAGCCACTTTAAGCGACAGATATTTGGGTGAAAATGAGTCTTTCCAAGATTTATTTGCGAGAGTGGCGAGTCATTATGCAGATGATAATTTGCATGCTCAGAGATTATATAACTATATAAGCAATTTATGGTTTATGCCCGCAACACCAGTTTTATCAAATGGAGGTACAACAAGAGGTCTGCCAATTTCATGTTTCTTAAATGAAGCAGGAGATAGTTTAAACGGAATACTTGGACTTTGGAGCGAAAATGTTTGGTTGGCAGCTAGAGGTGGTGGCATAGGTAGCTATTGGGGTAACTTAAGATCTATTGGTGAAAAGATTGGAAGAGTAGGTAAGACATCTGGAATAATTCCTTTTATTAAAGTTATGGACTCTTTGACAATGGCAATCAGCCAAGGATCTTTGAGAAGAGGTTCAGCTGCGTGTTATTTACCAATTGATCATCCCGAAATAGAAGAGTTTATAGAAATGAGAAGACCAACCGGAGGCGATCCAAATAGAAAAGCATTAAACTTACATCATGGAGTTCTGGTGTCAGATGCTTTTATGAGAGCTGTTGAACTTGATGAACAATGGGCACTTAAGAGCCCTAAAGACGGTGCTGTTCAGTCGACTGTTTCAGCAAGAAATTTATGGATTAGATTATTAACTGCTAGAATTGAAACTGGCGAGCCGTATATAATTTATATTGATACTGTTAATAGACAAATTCCTCAACATCATAAACTAGCTGGCTTAACAGTTAAAACATCAAACTTATGTAGCGAAATAACTTTACCCACAGGAATAGATAAAGATGGTAGAGACAGGACAGCAGTTTGTTGTTTGTCATCCTTAAATGTTGAAAAATATGATGAGTGGAAAGACGATGAATTGTTTATAGGTGATGTAATGAGATTTTTAGATAATGTACTTACAGATTTCATTGAAAACGCACCAGATGAGTTTAGTGATGCAACTTATTCTGCAATTAAGGAGAGAAGCGTTGGTCTTGGGGTAATGGGTTTACACTCTTATTTTCAAAAGAAAATGATGCCTTTGGAGTCTGTGATGAGTAAAGTTTGGAACAAGCAAATATTTGAAAATATACAAAAAAAAGTAGATCAATCATCAAAGGACCTAGCTGAGGAAAGAGGTGCATGTCCAGACGCTGCAGACTATGGAATAATGGAGAGATTTTCTAACAAAACTGCAATAGCCCCAACTGCTTCCATATCAATAATTTGTGGAGGAACCTCCCCGGGCGTTGAACCAGTTGCTGCAAATAGTTATACACATAAAACTCTATCAGGTTCATTTAATGTTAGAAACAAATATCTTATGAAGCTGTTAGAAAAGTATGGAAAAAATGATGATGAAACTTGGTCTAGTATCACAACAAATCAAGGTTCTGTTTCCCATCTAGATTTTTTAACTAAAGATGAAAAAGATGTGTTTAAGACAGCATTTGAGCTTGACCAAAGATGGCTTGTTGATCTTAGTGCAGATAGAACACCACATATCTCACAAGCACAATCTATAAACTTATTTTTACCTGCGGATGTACATAAAAAAGATCTTCACCAAATCCATTTTCAAGCTTGGAAAAAAGGATTGAAGAGTCTTTATTATTGCAGGTCAAAATCAATACAAAGAGCTGAAAATGTCAATAATGCTGATTCAACTGACATCACAGCGAATGTATACAAATCTAAAAATAAACAAATACAGGAAGAAGAAAATAAATATGAGGAGTGTCTATCATGTCAGTAATTGAGAAAGCTAACAAACAAACAATTCAACCAAAAAAAATGGGACTATTAGTTGAGAATCCAGTTTATAAACCATTTAGATATCCGTGGTGTTATGATGCCTGGTTAACACAGCAGAGAATACATTGGTTGCCAGAGGAGGTTCCACTTGGCGATGATGTAAGAGATTGGCAAAAAAATTTATCTCAACCTGAAAAAAATCTTGTAACTCAAATATTTAGGTTTTTTACTCAGGCAGATGTTGAAGTTAACAACTGCTATCTTAGACATTACACAAGTGTTTTCAAACCAACAGAAGTATTAATGATGATGACAGCATTTGCAGCAATGGAAACAGTCCATGTTGCAGCTTACTCACATTTATTAGATACAATTGGAATGCCTGAGTCAGAATATTCTGCATTTATGAAGTATAAAGAAATGAAAGATAAGTATGACTACATGCAAGGCTTTAATGTAAATTCAAAAGAAGATATTGCAAAAACGGTTGCTGTATTCAGCGCATTCACAGAAGGACTACAGCTTTTTGCAAGCTTTGCAATTTTATTAAACTTTCCAAGGCATAATAAACTAAAAGGAATGGGCCAAATAGTTACTTGGTCTGTCAGAGATGAAACTCTTCATTGTAATTCGATGATTAGAATTTTTAAAGAGTTCATTAAAGAAAATCCTGAAATTTGGACTCCAAAATTAAAAAAAGAACTTTACGAAGCTTGCAGAACTATTGTTGAGCACGAGGATGCATTTATTGATCTAGCTTTTGAAATGGGTCCGATGAAAGGTCTGACTGCACAAGAGGTTAAAGATTACATCAGATTTATTGGCAACAGAAGATTAGTTCAACTTGGTCTTGAGCCAATATATGATGTACAAAAAAATCCGTTAACTTGGTTAGATACTATGCTTAATGCTGTTGAGCATATGAACTTTTTTGAAGGTCGTGCTACTGAATATTCAAAAGCTTCGACTCAAGGTTCTTGGACAGAGGCTTTTAGTTAATATTATCTGTTTTTTAAATCAATCACTTGTCTATGATTATTACCTTTGTAAGCGGCAAGTGGTCTGATTAATTTGTTCGTAGAGTATTGTTCCATAATATGGGCTGACCAACCAGTAATTCTTGATATAACAAAAATTGGTGTAAAAAAATCAGTATCAAAACCCATTAAATGATAAGTTGGACCTGTAGGATAATCGACATTCGGATGAATATTTTTCCTATCAACCATGACTTTTTCTATAATGTTGTAAATTTTTTCAAATTTTTTATCTTTTTTAATTTTTGCAACTTTACTAAAGTATTTCCTCATAGTGGGAACTCTAGAATCTCCACTTTTGTAAACTCTATGACCAAAACCCATTACGACGTCTTTATTATCTAAAGCTTTGTTAATCCATTTTAAAGCATTTTCAGGTTTTTTAATTTTGTTCATCATATGCATCACTTCTTCATTTGCACCACCATGTAAAGGTCCTTTCAAACTTGCAATAGCTCCAGTTATTGCTCCATGAATGTCTGATAGACTGCTTGTGATGGTTCTTGCAGTAAAAGTTGAAACATTAAAACTGTGTTCAGCATATAATATTAATGAGACATCAAACGCTTTTACGATATCTTTATTTGGAACTTTACCAAAGCACATATGAAAAAAATTTTCTGAAAAAGAAAGATTCTTTTTTGGAGGTATTATTTTTTTACCTTTTCTTGATCTATAGAAAGCTGCTAAAGCAACTGGAGTTTTTGCAAAAATTCTCATAACCTTTCTCATGTTTGCTTTAGGAGAATTATCTTTGGTTTCTTTGTCCTCAAGTCCCATTATGCTCACGGCTGTTCTCGCTGCATCCATTGGATGAGCTTTTTTTGGAAAATTTTTAATATCTTGCAATAACGTCTTAGAAAGTTTTCTCTCTTTTTTCTCTTTCTTCTCAAAATCTTTTAATTGTTTTTTGGTCGGAAGTTCTCCATTTAGAATAAGATATGCTACTTCTTCAAATTTACAATTCGCACATAAATCCTGTGCAGCATAACCTCTATAAGTTAAAGAGTTTATTTCAGGCATTACTTTTGATACTGAGGTCTCGTCTACCGTAACCCCCATTAACCCTTTTTTAATATCTGCATCCATTATTCATGTCCCTCAGTACTAAAATTATAAATTTTCTTGTCTAAAGAATTATATTTTTCGTAATCAACTAGTTTGTATAACCTTTTTCTTGTTTGCATTTTATCAATTAAATTATTTTGATGTCCATCGTCAAAAATAGCACGCAATCCATCCTCAACACTTTTCATTGCAAGTCTTTGTGTTGTTACTGGATAAATCACTATATTAAACCCCAAATTTTCTAAGACTTTATAATCTAATAATTTAGATTTTCCAAATTCTGTCATATTTGCCAATAAATATGTATCTAAGCATTTTCTAACAGTTTCGAATTCTTTCTCATCCTTCAGTGCCTCTGGAAATATAATTTCAGCACCCGCATCAATGTATGCTTTACATCTATCTATCATTTTATCTAAGCCTTCAACTGACCTAGCATCTGATCGGGCTATAATTTTAAAATTTTTGTCTTTTTTTGCTTTTACACACTCTTTAATTTTTTTAACCATTTTCTTTTGACTAATAATTTCCTTATTATCTAGATGACCACATCTTTTTTGATCTATTTGATCTTCAATGTGAACTGCTGTTATACCAAATTTTTCAAAAGTTTTTATAGTTTTAGAACAATTTTTAAATCCAGTATCAATATCTACAATGGTAGGAAGATTTGTAATTCTAGCTATCTGCCTTGATCTGCTACTAACATCCTCTAAAGATGTTAGACCAATATCTGGATAGCCAAGATCATTAGACATTACTCCACCGGAAACATATATTGCATCATAACCAATTTCTTCAATTAATTTTGCTGTTAGTGGATTATAAGCTCCAGGTACTCTTAAAATTTTCCCAGATTGTATTTTTTTTACAAAATCGTTTCTTTTTTGTTTTACTGTTTTTTTAACGAAATGCATTAAAAGATACCTTCTTTTGTATTTCTCTTTAGTTTAGATTTTTTTATTTCAATATTTAATTTTCTTAATTGACCAGTTTTTATTCCTTTTAAATTTTGAACATCTCTTAAAAATCTTTCGCTCTCCTTATTAGAAATTATATTTTTTGTTAAAATTTTAAATTTATTAATATAATTTTCTCTTTTAAATGGTCTAGCACCATATGGATGTGCATCTGCTCTTTCTAATTCCTCTATATATTTTTTACCATTATTCATTGTTACAATTACTTTAGCTCCAAAACATTTCTTTTTTGGATTTGGATCATGATACTTTTTTGTCCATTTTTTATCTTCATGTGTCTTAATAGATTTCCAGATTTTAATAGTACTTTTTTTGTTAGCTCTTGATTTGCTATAGGACTTCACATGATGCCAATTAGCGTCTTCTAATGCTACCGCAAAGATGTACATAATTGAGTGATCTAATGTTTCTCTACTAGCTTTTGGATCCATTTTTTGAGGATCGTTTGCACCTGTTCCAATAACGTAATGTGTATGATGACTAGTATAAATATCAATTTTTTTTAAATTTTTTAGATCAACAATTTTTTTATTTAATTTTTTTGCAATATCTATAATTGCTTGAGCTTGATACTCTGCAGAATATTCTTTTGTATAGGTTTCAAGAATTGCTTTTTTTGGCTCTTTAATTTTTGGTAGAGGAACTTTATATTTTGCTTTTTTTCCATCTAAAATTCTTGCTATAACGCTGTCTTCGCCCTCGTAAATTGGACTTGGTGCACCTTCACCCCTCATTGCTCTATCTATAGCCTCTATTGCAAGTTTACCTGCATGAGCTGGAGCAAATGCTTTCCAACTTGAAATTTCTCCTTTTCTCGATTGTCTTGTTGATATTGTTGTGTGTAATGATTGTTGAATTGCCTGATAGACTGTTTCTGTACTTAACTTTAGCATAGCTCCAATTCCTGCTGCTACGCTTGGACCTAAATGTGCAATGTGATCTACTTTATGTTTATGTAAACAAATGGCTTTTACAAGATTCACCTGAACCTCGTAAGAGGTAATTATACCTCTTAATAAATCTAAACCACTTTTGTTTTTTTGTTGAGCAACAGCTAAAAGGGCAGGAATATTATCACCAGGATGACTATAATCAGCTGCTAAGAATGTATCATGAAAATCAAGTTCTCTAACTGCTGTACCATTTGTCCAGGCGCACCACTCACTATCAAAGAGATATTTGGAGCTAACTCCAAAAATAGTTGCACCATATTTTTTAGGATGTTTTAAAGCCATTTCCCTTGAGGCTATTACTGATTTTCTATTTAATGAGGCAATAGCAACTGATGCATTATCAATAATTCTGTTAATAGCCATTTCAATTGAATTATTATTTAATTTTGCATTGTCAGTAGCAATTTCTGCAATTTTCCAAGCGAGCTGCTTTTTTTTTGGTAAATAAATTTTGGACGGATAAACTTTTATATTATGAATTATCAATTTAACTCCTTGAAAGTTATTACTAATAAATAATTATTTATCTAATACAATCAAAATTGCAGTAATTAAAAGTAAAAAAGCTAAAAAATACTCAATAAATACTTTTATTTTGTTGTTCTTCACTAAATTTTTAATTGCAGAACCAAATGCTGCCCATGGTGTAATTGAAATTGGACAAATTACAAGAGCTACAAAACTAATGAAAAGTATAGATAATATTAAACTGCCATCTTCTGGCAAAAAGCCTGATGCAGCCATACTTGAAATTGTCCATGCTTTAGGATTAACAATTTGAAAAAGTGCAGCTTCATAAAATTTTAAAGGTTTAGAACCATCTTCTTTAATTTTGCTAAATGATCCAATTATTTTGTATCCGAGATATAATAGATATATTGCACAAAGAATTTTTAAAATGTTTTGTAGGTTCGGAAAAACTTGAAATATTTTACCTAGACCAAAACAAACTAAAATCAATTGACTAACATGTCCAATTGTTATTCCAGAAATGTGTGGAATAGTTCTATTAAAACCAAATTTTAATCCCGAGGCAAGAACCATAGCATTATTTGGTCCAGGGGTAACATACATTACAAAGTAGTAACTTATTAAAGCAATTAAAATATTAAAATCAATCATTCAAATATTTTAAAACTATGTTTTCGAGACCTACAAAATCTTTGATTAGATGATTATGATATATCTGATCAATTCTTTTTTCAGTATAACCGTCTTCAACTAATATCATTGGTACCCCAGCAGATTTTGCTGCGTCAGCATCATTTTCACTGTCCCCAATCATAATTGTTTTTCTTATATCTCCTCTCATTATTTCAACCATATTTGTTATATGTCTTGGATCTGGCTTACAAAAATCAAATGTATTACCCCCAGCGATATATTCAAAAAAATCATAAATATTTATTTTTTTCAACAGCTCTATTGCAAGATGTTCTTGTTTATTTGTACATACCCCCATTGATATGTTGTTTGATTTTGCCCAAAGCAAAAAGTTTTCAACTCCTTTTAATAACTGCGTCTCGACAACTAAATTATTTTCATAAAATTTTATAAATTCTTTCGTCATATCTTTTTTTATTTTTTCATCAGATATTTTGGATAATTCTTTTCTTGCCGAGCCCCAAATTGATCTACCGATCATAACAGCAGCACCTCTACCCACCAAATTTCTTATCTCGTCCATATTTTTTGATGAATAGCCAAATTTATTCATTACATGATTGTGAGCCTTCATAAGATCTGGCGCTGTATCTGCTAAAGTACCGTCAAGATCAAATAATAATGTAAATTTTTGTGCCATATAAAAGTATTATTAAGAAATAATTTGTGAATTAAATTACTTATTTACTTAACTATAAGCCAAATATCAAATGAAACAAAACGATTTAATAAAACAACAAAAAGCCCTAAGAAACAAATTTTTAAAAAAAGGTGTCAAAATGATTGCACCTGAAACTATTTTTTTTTCTAAAGATACCAAGATTGGTAAAAACGTTACAATTGATCCTTATGTTGTAATTGGAAAAAAGGTAGATATTAAGAATAATGTAAAAATTTATTCTTTTTCACATTTAGAAAATACCAAGATAGAAAACAATGTTACAGTAGGACCATATGCAAGGTTAAGACCAGGAACAAAAATATTATCTGGATCAAAAATTGGAAATTTTGTGGAAGTGAAAAAAAGTACAATCGGTAAAAGCTCCAAAGTTAACCATTTATCCTACATAGGTGATTCAAGTTTAGGTTCAAAGGTTAATATTGGAGCTGGAACAATTACTTGTAATTATGATGGTGTTAAAAAATATAAAACTAATATTAAAAATAATGTATTTGTTGGATCAAATACCTCATTAGTCGCTCCGGTTACTTTGGAAGAAAATAGTGTTATAGGGGCAGGATCAGTCATTACAAAAAGAGTAAAAGCAAAATCCCTCGCACTAACTAGAGCTAATCAACAAGAAACTAAAAATTATAAAAGAAAGAAAAAGTAGAATATGTGTGGAATAGTAGGAATAGTAAGTAATAAATCTGTATCCTCAAGCATTATTAATGCTCTAAAAAAGTTAGAGTATAGAGGATATGACTCTGCGGGAATATCTACTTTAAATAATGGATTTATTGATGAAAAAAAGTGCTCGGGAAGAGTAGAAAATTTAGAAAAAATTTTATTTCAGAATCCTTCAGTCGGTGATTTGGGTATAGGACATGTCCGTTGGGCTACTCACGGTGTGCCAAATCAAATTAATGCACACCCACATTCAACAGATCAGGTTTCTGTTGTTCATAATGGCATTATTGAAAATTCAGATAAATTAAAAAAAGAATATGAAACCAAAGGCTATACATTTAAATCTCAAACAGATACTGAGGTTATAACTATAATTCTCACAGACTTCCTCAAATCTGAAAATCTCGTTGACAGTATATATAAAACTTTAAATAAATTGATTGGAAGTTTTGCTTTAGGTGTAATTTTTAAAAATTATAAAAATTTAGTTGTAGGAGCAAGAAGAGGAAGCCCTTTGGCAGTTGGATATGGTCACAATGAAAATTTTATTGGCTCAGATTCATATGCGCTAAAAACTATGACAAATAAAATATCTTACTTAGATGATGGTGACTTCTGTCTTTTATCAAAAGAGAAAGTAGAATTTTATAACAGCAATAAAAACAAAATTAATAAAGAAGTTTTTGAGTTGTCAAATGAAGAAAATATTGTTGATAAGGGAGATTTTAAAGATTTTATGTCAAAGGAAATCGATGAGCAAAATCTTACAATTAAAAAATGTTTAAATGAGTATTTAGATAAATCTAGAAATGAAATTAATATCTATAATATTCCAATAGATCCAAATAAAATAAATAAAATAAGACTTATTGGTTGTGGTACAGCCTATCACTCTTGTCTAATGGCTAAATATTGGATTGAAGAATTTACCTCTATAGATGTTGAGGCAGATATTGCTTCAGAGTTTAGATACAGAAATGTTAAATTAAATAAAGATGATTTATATATATTTGTTTCGCAGTCTGGAGAGACCGCTGATACATACGCAGCTCTTGAAAAATGTAAAAAAAATAACGTAAAAACCTGTGGAATAGTTAATGTTGTAGAAAGCTCAATAGCTAGATTGTCTGATTTCGTCTTACCAATTCATGCAGGCCCTGAAATAGGTGTAGCATCTACTAAGGCATTTATGGGCCAAATGTTAGTTTTGCTTTTATTGACATTAAAAATTTCTAAAGACAGAAAAGATATAGACTCTAAGATACTTAAAAAATTGATAGAGGATATTAAAAAGTTACCTGAGTTAATCAAAGAGACCCTATCAAAACAAAAAGAAGTACAGGAGATTGCAAGAGATTTTATTAATGCTAAAGGTACCATG
This sequence comes from uncultured Pelagibacteraceae bacterium, assembly GCA_902619925.1. Taxonomy (GTDB): domain Bacteria; phylum Pseudomonadota; class Alphaproteobacteria; order Pelagibacterales; family Pelagibacteraceae; genus Pelagibacter. Next base: position 16,843 of record CACNFY010000004.1, on the reverse strand, counting down.
TATCTTGGTAGAGGATACTCTTATCCAATAGCTATGGAGGGAGCATTAAAGCTTAAAGAACTTTCTTATATACACGCTGAAGGTTATGCAGCAGGTGAAATGAAACATGGACCTCTGGCCCTAATAGAAGATGGTATGCCAATAGTAGTGCTAGCCCCAAAAGATAGATACTTTGAAAAAACAATATCTAATATGCAAGAGGTAATAGCTAGAGGTGGTAAAGTCTTAATGATTTCAAACGACAAATCAAAAACTTTAAGTGAAAATATAAGGTTTAAATTTGAACTCCCAGATTTTCAATCTCATATCAGCGCTTTCCTATTGACTATACCAATTCAATTTTTGGCTTATCACGTTGCATTATTAAAGAATTGTGACATTGATAAACCTAGAAATTTAGCCAAATCTGTAACAGTTGAATAATAATTAATCTTTGATAGAACAATCACGAGTTGAACATGAAAAATTGGAAAACAAATAGTTGGAAAAAGTATCCAGTAAAACACATTCCTGCTTATGAAGATGAGAAGGAATTAAATATGGTTCTTAATAAATTGAAATCATCGCCACCGTTAGTTTTCGCTGGTGAGACAAGACATTTGAAAGATCAATTAGCTAACGTTGTTGACGGTAAGGCTTTTTTACTTCAAGGCGGAGATTGTGCTGAGAGTTTTGCAGAATTTCATCCAGACAATATAAGAGATACATTTAAAGTAATTTTACAAATGTCTTTGGTTTTAACTTATTCTGCCTCTTTACCAGTTGTTAAACTTGGGAGGATTGCAGGTCAATTCTCAAAACCTAGAAGTGCACCCACAGAAAAACAAGGTGAAAAGGAACTTCCGAGTTATTTAGGTGATAACATAAATAGCATTGAATTCGATGAAAAATTAAGAAGACCTGACCCTAAAAGATTATTTAGAGCTTATTCACAATCAGCCTCCACTTTAAATTTATTAAGAGCATTTTCTAATGGTGGTTTTGCAGATTTAAAGAAAGTTCATCTTTGGAATTTAGGCTATATAAAAACCAGTCCACAAGCAAAAAAGTTTAAAGAATTAGAGGATAAGATTGCAGACGCATTAGCATTTATGGAAGCTTGCGGTATTACACCTGAATTTAATAGAAGATTGTATACTGTAAATTTTTGGACTTCACACGAAGCTTTACATTTACCATTTGAAGAAAGCATGACTAGAATTGACTCTACTACAGGAGAATATCATGATACATCAGCACATTTTGTTTGGATCGGAGATAGGACTAGACAAATAGATGGCGGACATGTTGAATTTTGTAGAGGAATAGAAAATCCTATTGGTATAAAATGTGGACCAACATCTAAAGCTGATGAAATAGCTAAAATTTGTGAAAAAATTAATCCAAAAAATGAAAAAGGGAAAATTACTTTAATATCTAGATATGGTCATGACAAAGTAGGTAAATTTTTACCTAAATTGATAAGAGGAATTAAAAAAGAGGGATTAAATGTAATTTGGTCTTGTGATCCAATGCATGGAAACACTTTAGTATCAACTACTGGTTTTAAAACTAGACCATTTAACAATGTGGTAAATGAAGTTAAAAACGTTTTTGAAGTTCATCAAAGTGAGGGGTCTTATGCTGGAGGCCTACATATCGAAATGACTGGTCAAAATGTAACCGAGTGCACTGGTGGTGCTAAAAATATATCTGATCAAGATCTATCTAGTAGATACCATACACATTGTGATCCTAGGTTAAATGCTGATCAAGCATTAGAATTGGCATTTTTAATTTCAGATGAAATTAAAAAGAATTCAAATTACGCAAAAAATATTATTAAAGCGGCTTCTTAAAAGCCTAATTTAAAACAATAATTAGGTATGACTATTATTTCTATACAATATTTATATAAAGTGACTATATCTTAATTATGGACAAAAAACTTAAAATTGCTCTTGCACAACTTAATCCACTTGTTGGTGATGTTTCTGGTAATATTGATAAATTAATATCTATAAGATCAGGATTAGGTGAAGATGTAGATATTTTAGTAGCACCAGAGCTTTATGTATCTGGTTATCCAATTGATGATTTAGTATTAAGAGAAGATTTTTTAAATTTAGTTGAAAACGAAATACATAAACTTGCTGATAGCACAAAGGATAAAAAATCTGCGATAATTGTAGGTGCGCCAAGGAAAGATAAGAAAAGTATTAAAAATTCAGTATTTGTTATTGAAAATGGTAAAATAAGTTCGATTAAAGATAAATATGAATTACCAAATACAGGTGTATTTGATGAACAAAGAATATTTAAACAAGGCTCATTAGAAGATTGTGTAGATATTAAAGGTGTTAAATTTGGTTTACCAATTTGTGAGGATATATGGGAAAAAACAGTGTTAGAAAGATTGTCAAAATCTGGTGCTGAAATAATAATAGCAATTAACGCTTCACCATTCACAGTTTCAAAAAATGAGGAGAGAGAAAGTGTTGCTAAGCTCAGAGTCAGTGAAACTAAACTTCCAATAGTATATTTGAATAGAACTGGAGGTCAGGATGAACTTATTTTTGATGGTTCATCATTCGCACTAAATCATGACGGAAAAAAATTTTATAATTCCTCAGAATTTAAAGAGGAAACAGCTGAAATAAGTTTCCAAAAAACTAATGGTAAATGGTCTGGACAAGGAAATTTAAATAATAGTTCATCTTCCACAGAGAGATTATATAAAGCTTTAGTCTTAGGACTTAGAGATTACGTTAATAATAATAAATTTCCTGGTGTAATATTAGGTTTATCAGGTGGAGTAGATTCTGCTTTGGTAGCTGCCGTCGCTACAGATGCTTTTGGACCAAACCTGGTTCAAGCAATAATGTTACCAAGTCCATTCACAGGAGATGAGAGTTTAAATGATGCTAAACAAGCGGCCAAATTATTAAATATAAAATATTCTAATTTAAAAATAAGTGAAGCAATGAAAATTGTTGAAAATATCTTAGGTGATTTTAAAGGTCCAAAATTTGAGCCTGGTATAACAGAGGAAAATATACAATCCAGATTAAGGGGTTTGCTGTTAATGGCTTTATCAAATAGATATGGTTATATGGTGTTAGCCACAGGAAATAAATCTGAATATGCAGTTGGATACTCTACACTGTATGGTGACATGTGTGGAGGATATGCACCAATTAAAGATGTATGGAAAACAGATGTATTTAAACTATGTAATTGGAGAAATGAAAATTATTCAGATTTATTTAAAGGTCCAAAAGGAAAAGTAATTCCTTTAAATATAATTAATAAAGCTCCAACGGCAGAGCTAAGAGATAATCAAAAAGATACAGATAGTTTGCCTGAATATAATATTCTCGACGAAATTTTAAAAGGGCTAGTAGAAGATGAAATTTCTGTCGAGAAAATTGTCTCAAAAGGGTTTGATAGAAAGGTTGTCGAAAAGACTGCTCAACTTTTAGCAAGATCAGAATACAAAAGATTTCAAGCAGCTCCAGGTCCCAAAGTTACCAATAAAGCTTTTGGTAGAGATAGGAGATTCCCACTTACAAGCGGATTTAGGAATTGGAATTAATGAATAAAGAAATATTTTTATCAAACAGTCTAGGTAACAAAAAAGAAATTTTTAAGCCTTTAGATAAAAAAAATATTGGAATGTATGTTTGTGGACCAACAGTTTATGATGATCCTCATATTGGAAATGCAAGACCTATAGTAGTTTTTGATTTACTTTTTAAAATACTTAAATGTAAATATGGTAAAGAATTTGTTACTTATGTAAGAAATATTACCGATATAGATGATAAAATTATCAATTCCTCAAAAGAAAAAAATATTTCAATTTCTGAATTAACTGAAAAAATTACTAAAACTTTTCATGATGATTGTAGTTATTTAAATTGCGAGATACCAACTCACGAACCAAAAGCAACCGAAAACATTAAATTAATGATTGAAATGATAGACGAATTAATTAGCAAGGAATATGCATATGAAAGTGAAAAACATGTCTACTTTAAAGTTAAAAGTTTTAAAGATTATGGGAAGCTTTCAAACAAAAAATTAGAGGATCTTATAGCTGGATCTAGAGTAGATATTTCAGAGAAGAAAAATAACCCTGAAGATTTTGTTTTATGGAAACCTTCTAAAGAAAATGAGCCTTATTGGCCATCTCCTTGGGGAAATGGAAGACCCGGTTGGCATCTAGAGTGTTCTGCGATGTCAAAAAAATATTTAGGTGAAACATTTGATATACATGGTGGGGGAAGAGATTTAATTTTTCCTCATCACGAAAATGAAATAGCTCAGTCGGTATGCGCAAATAACAAAAAATTTGCAAATTATTGGGTTCATAATGGTTTTATCACAATTTCAAAAGAAAAAATGTCTAAGTCCCAAGGTAATATTCTTAAGATTAACAGTTTAAAAAATAAATATAATGGTCAAGTTTTGAGATTAGCTTTAATGAGCTCACATTACAAACAGCCTTTAGATTGGAATGATCAATTAATGGAAGAATGTTATAAAACTTTAGATAAATGGTATTCTTGTTATCTTAAATTAGAAAAAAAAGTTTTAATTGATGATGATGATTTAATGCCATTATATGACGATCTAAATACGCCAGGTTATATATCTGTACTTCATAAATTATTTGATAAAGCGAAGTCTGGAAACCAACAAGACAAAGAAAAATTTATAGCAGGATGTAATTTTGTAGGACTTTTACAGGAGAGTAAAGATGATTGGTTATCTTTTAAAAAAAGTAAAATGGATATTTCAGAGGCAGAAATAAACATATTGATTGATAAAAGAAATGAAGCAAGGGCTAATAAAAATTACAGTTTAGCTGACAAAATCAGAAAAGAGCTTTTGGACAAAGGTGTTTTAATTGAAGATAAAGATGGTAAAACAATCTGGAAAATAAAATGAGCAAGGAAAGACTATACATATTTGATACAACTCTTAGAGATGGTGCGCAAACTCAAGGAGTACATTTTTCAATAGATGAAAAAACTAAAATTGCGCATGCATTAGATAATTTAGGTGTTGATTATATTGAGGGAGGATGGCCTGGGGCTAATCCTTCAGACACAGAATTTTTTCAAAAAGGCCTTAATCTAAAAAATTCTACCTTCACAGCTTTTGGAATGACAAAAAAAACAGGAAGAAGTGCTGAAAATGATCCAGGGCTATCCGCAATTCTTAACTCTAACACAAATGCAGTTTGTTTAGTGGGAAAATCTTGGGACTATCATGTTGATGTCGCTTTAGGAATTTCAAATGAAGAAAATTTAGAAAATATAAAAGAAACCACAAAACACTTCGTTAAAAATAATAAAGAATTCATGTTTGATGCTGAACATTTCTTTGATGGATATAAATCAAATCCAAAATATGCATTAGATTGTATAAAGGCAGCATACGATAATGGAGCTAAGTGGATTATCTTATGTGATACTAATGGTGGAACTTTGCCTCATGAAGTAAGCGAAATAGTTAAAGAAGTCAAAAAATCTATACCAGGAAAGAATTTAGGTATCCATGCACATAATGACACTGGAAATGCTGTCGCAAATTCGATCGCAGCAGTTTTATCTGGAGCAAGACAAGTTCAAGGGACAATAAATGGTTTAGGAGAAAGATGTGGAAACGCTAACTTAATGTCTTTAATACCTACATTTCATTTAAAAAAAGAATTCTCAGATCAATTTGAGATGAATATTAAACATAATAATTTAAAAAATATTACACAATGTTCTAGGCTACTTGATGAAATACTAAATCGAAAGCCAAATAAACATTTACCATATGTTGGAGCAGCTGCATTTTCTCATAAAGGTGGATTACATGTGTCAGCTGTACAAAAAGATCCAAAAACATATGAACACGTAGATCCTGAGATTATTGGTAATAGCAGAAATATAGTTGTTTCAGACCAATCTGGAAGATCAAACATAATGTCTAGACTAAAAACTATAGGAATTGAACTTGCTGAAAATGACCCAAAAATAAAAAAATTGTTAGAGGAAGTAAAAGACAGAGAGTTTATAGGTTATAGCTACGACGGTGCAGATGCATCATTTGAATTATTGGCTAGAAGAATTATTGCTAAAATACCCAGATATATTTCAATAAAAGAGTACGATGTATCTGTAACAAAAAACAATCAAGATAAAATTATTTCTAAAGCAAAAGCAAAACTTGAGGTTGATGGAGATAAAATAATTTGTGAAGGTGAGGGTAATGGCCCGGTACACGCTTTAGATAATGCAATAAGAAATAATGTTGATAAACTCGAAAAGTATGCAGATTATTTAAAAGACTTAAAATTAGTTGATTATAAAGTAAGAATTTTAAATACAGGTACCGAAGCAGTAACTAGAGTTTCAATTGAAAGTACAGATTCAAAAGGTAAGAACTGGTTTACAATTGGTGTTTCACCCAATATTATTGAAGCATCTTTTAGAGCATTAGTAGATAGTTTGGATTATAAATTATTTAAAGATAATGCACCTGCAAGCAATTAATGTCTTTTAATAATATTTCTTTTATACTTAATAAACCTCAATTGTCTGAAAATATCGGTTCTTGTGCAAGAGCTATGAAAAATTTTAATTTTTCAAAATTAATTATAATTAAACCAAAACCTATATTTCCAAATGATAAAATTTATGCAACTTCTGTTGGTGCAAAAGAAATAATTACTAAAGCAAAAATTTATGAAGATATTAATGAAAGTCTAGGTAATTTTGACTATTTAATAGCTACATCATCAAGGTCTAGAAATAAAAATATTCAACATATAACTCTCGAAGATTTAAAAAAAATAAATTTTAAGAAAAAAGTTGGATTTTTATTTGGTGCTGAGGCATCTGGATTAACAAATTACGAAATTAGCTATGCAAATTGTACATTGAATATACCTTCAAATAAAAATTTCAAATCTTTAAATTTATCCCACAGTTTAATTATAGTTTGTCAAGCACTGTTCAGTATTTTTAAAAAGAAAAGTTTTTTATTTAAAAAATCAAATAAAATTCAAAAAGGAACAAAAAAGCAAATTCAGGCAATGATTGACCTATGTATAAATAATTTAGATAAAATAAATTTTTTTTACCCAAAAGAAAAAAAACCTATTATGTTAGAAAACCTAAGGAATATTTTTTATAGAATGGAACTTTCTGAAAAAGAAATCCGTATTTTATCAAGTGTATTTGCAAATTTAGCTAAGAAAAAGGTCGATTGACAAAAATATGCTTAAGTTTATAAAACCTCTTACAAAATGACAAAAAGATTAAATTCTAAACATAAAGTTGATAGAAGGTTAAAGGTAAACCTATGGGGAAGACCTAAAAGCCCATTTAATACAAGAGCTTATCCTCCTGGACAACATGGACAAACCAAAAGTGCAAAACCATCTGATTATGGAATTCAGTTACAAGCTAAACAAAAACTAAAATCTTATTATGGAAATATGAATGAGAAACAATTTAGGAATATGTATAAAAAAGCAATTATGAAACGTGGTGATACTGCAGAAAACTTAATAGGCTTACTAGAAAGAAGATTGGATGCTGTTATATATAGATCAAAATTTTCAAATACAATTTTTTCTTCAAGACAACTGATTAATCATGGACATGTTAAAGTAAATGGTAAAAAAGTAAATATATCAAGTTATCAAGTTAAAGAAGAAGACAGTGTCGAAATTAGAGATAAGTCAAAACAACTAGCTATAATCGATATTGCTCTTGCAAATAAAGAAAGAGAGATACCTGAGTATTTGCAAGTTGATGAAAAAAATAAAAAAGTTAAATTTGTAAGAGTACCTAAATTTGAAGAAGTTCCTTATCCAGTTAACATGGAACCGAATTTAGTAATTGAATACTATTCAAGATAATATTGATCAAAAGAACGACAAAATCATTTGTTAATAGTTTTTTAAAAGAAAAAAATCTAAAAGTTTTGGATATTGGTTGTGGATTTAGTGCAAGTGAGTACGCAAATGTAATATCTGACATTCAAGACTTAAGTAATCATTATAAAGATCGAAACTTTATAAAAATTTCTGGAAAGGAGTTACCATTTAAAGATAAGGAGTTTGATTTTGTGATTACAAGTCATGTTTTAGAACATGTAGAAGATCCTAAACTTTTTTTGAGTGAAATTCAGAGAGTTGCAAAATCTGGTTATATTGAGGTGCCAACAAAATTAGAGGATAATTTAGTTTTTGAAAATAAAAAAGCACATCTATGGCATTTAGAATTTGATGATTTAAATAAAAAACTTATTATTTCTAATAAAGTTCAAATATTTGAACCAATATTAACTGTAGCAAGTATTAATAAATTTAGAGAAAATTTTAGCGATAGTTTAGTTATTCAATTATTATGGGAGGAAAAAATTGATTATAAAATTATAACCGATAATATAGTAACTCAAAAAATATCAAATTTAAATTTAGTGAGAAAATTTTTTTCAAAAAAAATTAGAAGCTTATTTTAGTTATTTTTTATAACTAATAGATTTTTGATCTAAAAGATTTTTTAACTCTCCATTTTCAAACATCTCCTTAACAATATCACAACCGCCAACAAATTCTTTTTTTACATAAAGTTGTGGTATAGTTGGCCATTCACTATATTCTTTAATTCCCTCACGGAGATTTTGACTTTCTAAAACATTAACACCTTTAAATTTTACTTCTAAAACTTTTAATATATTAGCAACAGCCATAGAAAAACCACATTGAGGTGCTTCTGGTGTTCCTTTCATGAATAAACAAATTTCATTATCGTTTATTTCATTTGTTATTAAATCTTTAACTTGTTGATCCATTTTTTTCCCTTGTTTTTAAAGCCAATGCGTGTAGCTCATTTCCCATTTTACCCTTTAAAGATTTATATACCATTTTATGTTGTTCAATTTTAGACTTTCCTTGAAATTGAGACGAAATGACCGTTGCGGAGTAATGATTGCCATCACCTGCTAAATCCTCAATTTCAACTGTAGCATCTCTAAAGGTCTCTTTTATAAGTCTCTCTATTTCTTTTAAATCCATTGCCATATTAACTAATCATATAATTTTTTAACCACGATTTATACTTTTTATTTAAATCTTGAATACTTATATTTAATTCGTCTTTAAATGTTAATTTATTACCATCCACAACACCCAATTCATCAAAATGAACAGAATTCTCCTCCAAGACCTTTTTTACCATAGCAAAATTATTATTTTCAATTTCAATTATATATCTTCCCTGGTCTTCGGCAAAAAAGTAATTAAATTTATTTAAAAGTTTTATTTGAGAATTTATTTTTACTCCTTTATTACCTTTAATACACATTTTTGATAAAGCAATAATTATACCGCCAACAGAAATGTCGTGGCATGAAATTATAAGTTTTTTATCTAACAATTTTAAAATAGTCTCACCATTATTTTTTTCATTAAATAAATTTACCTCTGGGGGTGGGCCTTTTTTTTCTAATAAAATTATTCTTGAAAAAATACTTTGATCTAAATGGCCCTCTGTCTTTCCTATTACCAAAATAAGATTTCCCTCTTTTTTTAGGTCCATTGTTAACATATTTTTATAATCATTTAATATGCCAACACCACCAATCGAAGGTGTTGGTTTAATACCCTTGTCTTTGGTTTCGTTATAAAAGGATACATTACCTGAAACTACAGGAAAATTTAAAAACTTTGCAGCTTCAGAAATTCCATTTACACATTCTACAAATTCACCCATATTTTTTTCTTTTTCAGGGTTTCCAAAATTTAAACAATTAGTTATTGCTACAGGTTGAGATCCTACAGAAATAAGATTTCTCCAGCTTTCACAAACTACTTGCTTACCTCCTGTTAAGGGATGTGCGTAACAATATACGGCTGAGGAGTCTACTGACGCTGCAACTGCTTTATTAGTACCATGAACTCTAACAACTCCTGCATCACCACCAGGTTTTTGTATAGTATCACCCATTACAGTATGATCGTATTGTTCCCAAATCCATTGTTTGTCACATATATTTGGATTAGATATTATTTTAGTTAAACAACTTTCAAGTTTAAGAGATTTAAATAAATCTTTTGGATAATCTATTTTTTGCGGAAGTTTAGATTTTTTCCATTTTCTATCGTACATTGGAGCATTTTCTGCTAAATAATCAATTGGTATTTCAGCAACTTTTTCTTGATTAAAAAGCAGTTCTAAATTTTGTGTATCAGTAGTTTTACCTATTACCGCAAAATCTAAGTTCCATTTATCAAATATTTCTTTTGCTTTTTCCTCCTTGCCATTTTCTAAAATAATCAACATCCTCTCTTGACTTTCAGACAACATGATTTCGTATGGTGTCATTTTTTCTTCTCTACATGGAACTTTACTTAAATCTAACTCTATACCTAGTTTTCCTTTAGATGCCATTTCAACACTAGAGGAGGTCAAACCTGCAGCTCCCATATCTTGAATAGATATAATAGAGTCTTCTTTCATAAGCTCTAAGCAAGCTTCAAGTAATAATTTTTCAGTAAAAGGGTCTCCAACTTGAACTGTTGGTTTTTTTTCTTCAATTTTGTCATCAAATATTGCTGATGCCATGCTTGCACCATGAATTCCATCACGCCCTGTTTTTGATCCAACATATATTACAGGCTTATTTAAACCTGCCGCTTTTGAGTAAAAAATTTTATTTTTGTTGACTAAACCTAATGTCATTGCGTTTACCAAAATATTTCCATTATAAGAGTCGTCAAAATTTGTTTGTCCTGCTATGGTAGGAACTCCAATACAATTACCATATCCACCAATTCCTTTTACAACACCTCTTAATAAATTTTTTGTTTTTTTATGTTGTGTTGATCCAAAATGAATTGAGTTTAGATTTGCTATAGGCCTTGCTCCCATAGTAAATACATCTCTCATTATTCCACCTACACCAGTTGCGGCACCTTGATATGGTTCAATAAATGAGGGATGGTTATGACTTTCAATTTTAAATACAATTGCGTCTTCATCACCTATATCTATAACTCCAGCATTTTCTCCAGGTCCCTGAATAACCTTTTCTCCTTTAGTAAATAAATTCTTCAAATGTTTACGAGACGATTTGTAAGAGCAGTGTTCGTTCCACATAGCTGAAAATATCGCTAGCTCCGTTAAATTAGGATTCCTTTTTAGAAGTTCTTTTATTTTTTTGTACTCTTCAATTTTTAATCCGTGATCTATCGCAATTTGTTCGTTAACTTCCATTAAATGTAATTTTTTATTAGATTTTCAAAAAAAATTGAACCATCGTTTCCTGATAAATATTTATCAATCATTCTTTCTGGATGTGGCATCATTCCAAGCACATTTTTGTTCTTATTGAATAATCCAGCTATATTATTTAAAGCACCGTTAGGATTGAATTCCTCTTCATCAGAACCTTCTGTATTGCAATAAGTTAATGCAATTTGATTATTGTTTTTTATGACTTCAAGTTCATCCTTAGTACAGAAATAATTTCCTTCATTATGTGCAATATGCAGCTCAAGAATTTCCTTTTTTATATTTTTAAAATAACTATTTTCCTTATTATTTACTTTAACATGAACATTTTTACATATGAAATTTAGATATTTGTTCTGTTGTAACACACCAGGCAATAAGCCTGTTTCAGTCAATATTTGAAAACCATTACAAATACCAAGAACAAGACCACCTGAATTTGCAAATTCAATTACACTCTTTATAATTTTTGATTTTCCAGCAATACTTCCACATCGCAAATAGTCTCCGTAAGAAAATCCACCTGGTAAAACAACTAAATCACATTTAGGTAAATCAATATCATCGTGCCATACCATCTTGTTTTTATAACCATGTTTTTTTAAGGCAACATCCATGTCTCTATCACAATTAGAGCCGGGAAATATTATTACAGAGGACTTCATTGGTTATAAAATTTTGTAATCTTCAATTACTAAATTTGCTAAAAGTTTTTTACACATTTCATCAATTTTAAATTTTGCTTTATTTTCATCCGTTTCGTTGACCTCAATATCAAAATATTTTCCTTGTCTCACATCTTTAACATCTACAAATCCCATTCCATTTAAAGTTTGTTGAATAGCTTTGCCTTGTGGATCAAGAACTCCGTTTTTTAGAGTAACAATAACTTTAACTTTCATCTATTTTTTTTTAATTTTTACTGCTTTTGGTTTAGGAAATTTAACTGTTCTTATATTCGATTCTTCGTGAAGAATACCTAGTCTTCTAGCCACATCTTGATAAGCTTGTAGAACATTTCCCAAATTTTTACGAAATCTGTCTTTATCCATTTTTTTCTCGGAGTTGATATCCCATAATCTACAGGTATCTGGGCTTATCTCGTCTGCAAGGATAATTTCTGATTTGTTATTGTAATTATATCTTCCAAACTCTACTTTAAAGTCAACTAGTTTTATTCCTACACCCCTAAACATTCCAATCAAGAAATCATTTATTCTAAATAAATATCTATTAACTTTTTCGATTTCTTTTTTTGTAGCCCAATTAAAAGCAAAAATATGTTCTTTTGAGACTAGTGGATCGCCGAGATCATCATTCTTAAAGCAATATTCGATTAATGGGTTTTCTAAAACTGTTCCTTCTTCAATACCCAATCTTTTTGTTAATGAGCCAGTTGCTATATTTCTTACGATGAATTCAATTGGAAAAATTTCAACAAATTTTATCAATTGCTCCCTCATATTTAGTCTTTTTACTAAATGATTTTTTATTCCTACTTGACCTAAATTATTAAGTATATGTTCTGAGATTCTATTATTTAATATTCCTTTGCCATCTATCTTTGCTCTTTTTTTGTTATTAAACGCTGTTGCATCATCTTTAAAATGTTGAATTACTAAATTTTTTTCTGATGTAGCATATATAACTTTTGCTTTTCCTTCATATAATTTTTTGCCTTTTTTCATTATTTAAAAACTCTTCTAAATATATAATTGACATTTTTAAAATGTTTATCGTAAGTAAAAATCTTGTTAATTTTTTTTTCTGTAATTTTATTCATAATTACTTTATCTGTTTTAATTAGATTTATTAAACTAATTTTATTCAATAAACTTTTTTTTGCGTGACCCTGAACTAATTTATATGCTTTCTCTCTTGAAATTCCTGCTTTTGTTAGTTCTAACATAACTTCTTGTGAAAATATCAGACCCCTAGTCATATTCAAATTTTCAATCATATTTTTTGGATATACAATCATATTATCGAGTAAGTTTGCTAGTCTGACTAGCGCAAAATCTAAAGTAATATTGGCATCCGGGCCAATCGTTCTTTCTACACTAGAGTGAGAAATATCTCTTTCATGCCATAACGATATATTTTCTAATGCTGGAGTAACATGGCTTCTTATTATTCTTGCAAGACCAGTTAAATTTTCAGATAGGATTGGATTTTTTTTGTGTGGCATTGCAGAGGATCCTTTTTGACTTTTCGAAAAATATTCCTGAAGCTCATAAACCTCAGATCTTTGAAGATGTCTTATTTCAGTCGCAACTCTCTCGACTGATCCAGCTATTATCCCAAGAGTTGAAAAATAATGTGCATGCCTATCTCTTGGAATTATTTGTGTGGATATTGGTTCAGGTTTTAATTTTAGTTTTTTTGCAACATAAACCTCTACTTTAGGATTTATATTAGCATATGTTCCGACTGCTCCTGAAATTGCACAAGTGGATATATTTTCTATAGCTTCTATTAATCTTTTTTTATTTCTTAAAAATTCTTGGTAAAAAGAGGCAAGTTTTAAACCAAAAGTTATTGGTTCAGCATGAATACCGTGGCTTCTTCCAATGCAAGGTGTAAATTTATGTTTCTTAGCCTTTTTTTTAAGAACTGATAAGATTTTATCCAAATCTTTAATTAATATTTTTCCTGACTGCAAAAGCTGAATATTAAAACTAGTATCTAAGACATCTGATGAGGTCATACCTTGGTGTAAATATCTAGCTTTAATGCCAGCTTGTTCAGTAATAGAAGTCAAAAATGCTATTACATCATGTTTAACCTTATCTTCAATTTGTTGAATTCTTTTTACTTTTATTTTCCCTTTTTTTCTAACTATGGATGCTACTCCTTTAGGTATAATTTTATGTTTTTCCATTGCTTCAGCAGCAGCTATTTCAACATCAAGCCATATTTTATATTTATTTTTCTCTGACCAAATATCTTTAAGTTCTTTTCTGGAATATCTTTCAATCATTAATTATAAGGAGGCTTCACATAACCTTAACAGATTCTGTGAATATTTCATATCCATTATCTTTTATACCTACAGTATGTTCAAATTGTGCAGATAGCGATTTGTCTTTAGATACAGCAGTCCATCCATCATCTAAAATTTTAACATCATATTTACCTGAATTTATCATTGGTTCTATTGTAAATGTCATTCCTGGTGTTAATTCCATACCAGTATTCTTTTTACCATAATGAAGAATGTTAGGTGGTTCATGAAATTTTTCTCCTATCCCATGACCACAAAAATCTCTTACAACTGAAAAACCTCTAGCCTCAACATAAGTTTGGATTTCATTACCAATATCTCCCAATTTTAATCCAGGTTTTAAAATTTTAATTGATTTCATTAGTGACTCGTATGTAACATTAATTAAATTTTGTGCTTTAACTGAAATTTTTCCTATAGAGTACATTCTGCTAGTATCTCCATAATAACCATCTACAATTGTTGTGACATCAACATTTAAAATGTCTCCTTCGTCTAATATTCTCTTACCAGGTATACCATGACAAATAACATGGTTTAATGAAGTGCATAAAGATTTAGGAAAGCCTCTATAAAATAATGGAGCAGAGTATCCACCATGATCCCTTATATATTCATAGCCCAGTTGATCTATTTTGTCAGTTGAAACACCTTCTTTTATCTCATTAGTTAACATATTTAATGTCTCTGATGCAAGGTTGCCCGCTATCTTCATCTTTTCAAATTTTTCTTTATAATCAATCATCTAATATTTTAATTCTTCTATCTATTTTAATTTCCTTAGGTTCTACTTTGCAGTTATAAGCAATAAATTTTATACCTAATTTTTTAGCTATTTTGTAATTTTCATAATATTCTTTATCTATATCATTAGCTATTTTAAAATACTTACAATTATCTATTTGTACCAAAAACAAAACATAACATTCATACCCTTTTTTATGTGCATCTATTAAAGTTTTAATATGTTTACTACCTCTGGTGGTTATTGCATCTGGAAATTCTGAGATTTTAGCATCTCTAATAAGTGTAACATTTTTGACCTCTATAAAAATTTTTTTTTTGTTTTTTTGAATTAAAAAGTCGAAACGTGTTTCTTTATTATAATATTTTTCAGATTCTATTTTATCCACATTTTTGAATTCTAAAAACAGGTTATCTTGTAAACCTTCCTGAACTAATTTGTTTGCAAGATGGGTATTAACACCAATTATATTTTTTGAGGTCCTTAATATTTGTAAAGTATATTTTAATTTTCTCTTAGGATCGTCATTTTTTAAAACCCAAGCATCGTTATTTTTGTCTAATAAACCTATCATCGACCCAGTATTGGGACAATGGGATGTGATTACATGTTTATTTACTTTAACATCCACAAAAAACCTTTTATACCTTTTCAAAAATTTGCCTTTAATTAGAGGTTTGGTAAATTTCATATAAAAAATATATATATAAAATGAGCGAAAATTCAAAATTTAATGCAGCTATATTAATTATTGGTAACGAAATTTTATCCGGTAGAACGCAAGATACAAATACAAGTACTCTTGCTAAATGGTTGAACTCTTTAGGAGTTAAGGTAGGAGAGGTGAGGGTCATACCAGATGTAGAAGAAACGATAATAAATTCAGTAAATTTATTGAGAAAGCAATATAATTATGTTTTTACATCAGGTGGAATTGGACCGACACATGATGACATAACTTCAGAGTCTATATCAAAAGCATTCAAACTCCCATACGAAAAACACGAGGAAGGATACAAAATTCTTGAAGCATATTATAAACCGGGAGAATTTAATGATGGTAGACAAAAAATGATATGGATGCCTAAAGGTGCAAATTTAATATTAAATCCTACAAGTGGAGCTCCTGGTTTTTATGTTGAAAACGTTTTTGTTCTTCCTGGTGTTCCATCAATATTAAAATCAATGTTGGGAGGTATTAAAAATAAGATAGTTGGTGGTAACCCTATAATTAGTCATACTATAAGTTTAAGAACTTTTGAAAGTCATATTGCAGAGTCCTTGACCGCAGTTCAAAATAAATATGATAATGTAGAAATTGGTAGCTATCCATTCTTTCAAGCTGGAAAACTTGGAGTATCAATAGTTATAAGGTCAGATAATCAAGATTTGATAAATAAATGTAGCTCAGATGTTTTGAATTTTGTAAACAAAAAAAAAATAGAAATTGTTAATAGAGAATAATGCTTTATTTTGCGTATGGAAGTAATCTTAATCATTTTCAAATGAAAAAAAGATGTAAAGATTCTAAATTTATAAAAAAAATTAATCTGAGAGATTACAAATTAACATTTAGAAGCATTTATCGTGCTGCGGATATAGAGCCTAAAAAAAATTCAATTGTACCTGGTGCCCTTTTTGATATTTCAAAGATAGATGAAAAAAAATTAGATTTGTATGAGGATTTTCCAATATTATATAAAAAACATTATTTTTATTATAATTATAAAAAGGTAATGACATACACTATGGTTAAAAAAACTCCTTTCACGTATCCTAAAGAAAGATATCTAAATACTATAAAAAAAGGAT
>CACNFY010000003.1 GCA_902619925.1 uncultured Pelagibacteraceae bacterium | reverse complement strand
ATTAATTTATTATATAAAAATTCAGAGCAAAATGAAGTTAGTAAAATCGAGTTTGAAAAAATTTTTCTTTTGAAAAATGAAAAACTTGAAAAAAATGCTATTGATATTTTGAATAAAAAAAATTTAAAATTTTACAATACTTCTGAGCATGAAAAAGAAAAAATAAAATTATTTATTTTAAAAAAAGTCTATGGGAATGAATTGTGGGTGTCAGGAAATAAAAAAAGATATATTTGGGAAAATGGTTGGAGACAAAATTTACAATTATTTAAAAAAAATAAAAATACAGATAGCTTGACACCAAAATTTTTAGGATCAAAACGATATTTGAGATATGAAAAATCTTGGATCAAACCAAATAATAAAAATTTTGAATTTGATCTAATCGAAGTTTATAGAACTCATATATTTAAAAAATATTTTTCTAATGCAAAAAATATTTATGAATTTGGATGTGGTTCTGCTCAACATATTGTGCGATTAGGTGAATTATTTCCAGATAAGAATATTTTTGGTTTAGATTGGGCAAAATCTTCAATCGACATTCTTAAAAACTTGAGTCTTAAAAAAAATAAAAATTTTGAAGGCATATTATTTGATATGTTTAATCCAAATAATAAAAAAAAAATTCATAATAATTCTGCATTTTTAACAGTTGGGGCTTTGGAGCAACTTGGTAAAAATTTCAAACCTTTTTTAAATTATATGTTAAAAAAAAAACCAGAAGTTGTTGTTCATTTTGAAACTATGGATGAATTTTACAATGAAAATAGCTTATTTGACTATCTAGCAAAAATATATGATAGAAAAAGAAATTATCTATCTGGTTATTTTGAAGCTTTAAAAAAATTAGAAAAACAAAAAAAGATTAAAATAATGAGAGTTAAAAAAATAGATTTCGGAAGCATGATGCACGATTCGTATTCAACTATTGTATGGAGGACAGTCTGAATACAAAATTTTTAACAAAGAAAAAAGTTTTGATAACAGGTATCTCAGGTATGGTGGGGTCACACCTTGCAGACTATTTATTTAAAAATACAAAATCTTTAATATTTGGAATGATAAGATGGAGAAGTCCATTAGAAAATTTAGAGTATTTAATTCCAGAAATTAATAAGAATAATAAAAGACTTAACTTGGTTTATGGAGATTTGAATGACTCAACTTCATTAGATCATATAATTAAAACTGTAAAACCTCATTATGTTTTTCATTTAGCGGCACAAAGCTATCCTCAAACGAGTTTTAATGAACCAATCTCAACCCTAAATACTAATATTTTAGGAACAACTAGATTGTTAGAGTCTATAAAAAAATACTCTCCTCATTGTTACGTACATGTGTGTTCATCTTCAGAAGTTTTTGGAAAAGTTCCAAAAAAAAACGTTCCTATTGATGAAAATTGTAATTTTCACCCAGCTTCTCCATATGCAATTTCAAAAGTTGGGACTGACTTAGTTGCTAAATATTATTATGAGGCCTATGGTCTTAAAGTATTTACAACACGGATGTTTACTCATACTGGACCAAGAAGAGGAGATGTATTTGCTGAGTCAACATTTGCTAAACAAATCGCATTAATCGAAAATAAGATTATTAAGCCTGTAATTTATGTAGGAAATCTAAATAGTTTAAGAACTATTGCAGATGTTAGAGATGCTGTGAGAGCTTATATTATGTTGCTTTCAAAGAAAAATAATGCTGGTCAAATCTATAATATTGGTGGAAATTACAGCTGTAAGGTAGGGGATATTTTAAAATTTTTAGTTTCGAAATCTCCAATGAGAAAATTAATAAAGATTAAAGTGGACAAAAAAAGGTTAAGACCTATTGATGCAGATTTACAAATACCAAATACTAAAAAATTTAGAAAACATTATAATTGGAAGCCTGACATAGAGTTTGAACAAACAATGAATGATCTTTTGAATTATTGGAGAAAAAAAATTAAGAACAACAAGTCAATTTATTTAACAAGATAGTCGTGAAAAAAAAAAAAATTTTAGTGACAGGATCATCTGGTTTTGTGGGCACAAATTTATTATTGAAACTGATAAAGGATAAAAATTTTAAAGTTTATGGATCAATCTTTAAAACAAAACCAAAGATAAAATCAAAAAAAATAAAATATATTAAAGCTAATCTACTTAATTCAAAAGATTGTCTTAGGGCTACTAAGAATATAGATATTGTAATTATGTGTGCAGCAAATTCATCAGGTGCTAAAGTGATGACATCAACACCTCTTGTACATTTGACACCAAATTTGATTATGAATACTCAAATATTAGAGGCAGCTTATTATAATAAAGTTAAAAAGTTTATATTTATTAGTAGCAATACCGTTTATCCAGAGGGAAAAAAAGCTATGAAAGAAACAGACTCTCGATATGAATTTTTTTTTAAATATCACATTGTTGCATGGATGAAAAAATTCTCTGAAAAAATGTGCGAAATGTATTCTTTGAATATAAAGGATCCAATGAAAACAATAGTTATTAGACCAGGTAACCTATACGGACCCTATGATAAATTTGATTGGGAAAAATCTAAAGTTATTGCAGCAACAATAAGAAAAGTTGTCGAAAAGAAAAATCCTATAGTTGTTTGGGGGAATGGTAAGGATCTGAAAGATTTTTTATATATCGAAGATTTCGTAGATGCCCTTATTAAGATTATAAAAAATAAAAAAATTAAAAATTTTGATGTATTTAATATTGCTTCTGGAACTTCAATTACAATAAACAAAATATTAGATTTATTGATTAATTTAGAAAATTTAAATGGTGTTAAAATAAATCATGATACGTCAATGCCGTCACTAATACCTATTAGAAAAATTGATATTAATAAAATTAGAAAAATTATTAAATGGAAGCCAAAAACAAAAATAAATTCAGGTTTAAAAAAAACAATTGATTGGTATAAAAATTATTTAATCAATGGGTATTAATGATTATTTCTAGAACCCCTTATAGAATTTCTTTTTTTGGTGGAGGTACAGATTATCCTCAATGGTATAAAAAAAATAGATCATCTACAATATCTGTAACTATAAATCATTATTCATATATTACAGTAAAAAAACTACCTAATATATTTAAATATAAATTTAGGATTAGATATTATTTTAGAGAAGAAGTTAACAATCTTAATAAAATTAAGCATCCAGTGATCAAAGCAGTTTTGAAAAGAAAAAAAATCAATGAAGGCTTGGATATAGTACATCATGGGGATTTACCAGCAAGAACTGGCATAGGTACAAGCGCAAGCTTTTCTGTAGGTTTATTGAATGTAATAAATTCAATAAAAAAGATTAAAATCAGTAAAGAAAAGTTGGCAAAAGAGGTTTTGTATTTAGAGCATAAGATTTTAAAAGAACACACAGGATCTCAAGATCAAATAGCAGCTACTTATGGTGGGTTGAATAAAATAGATTTTTATAAGAATAATTTTAAATGTAAAAAAATAAGTTTGAGTAAGAAAAAAATGAAAGAACTTGAAAATTGGATACAGATTTTTTTTACTGGTAAACAAAGAAATTCGGCTGGATTAGAAAAGTCTAAAATTAAAAATAGTTTAAAAAATTATAAAATAAACAATCAAATCTACTCAATTACAAATAAGGCATATAATATTTTAAAAGGTAATAAAAAAAACTTTATGTACGAATTTTCAGCATTACTTAATCAACAATGGTTTTTAAAAAAATCTCTTTCAAAAAAAGTAAGTAATAATTTTATTGATAAAATTTACTCAAAAGGAATTAAAGCTGGAGCTGTGGGTGGAAAAATTTTAGGTGCAGGAAGTTGTGGATTCATGATGTTCTTAACGCCACCTCATAAAAAAAAACAAGTCTCAAAATTTGTAAAACTTCCCGAGGTAAAGGTTAAATTTGATTTTGAAGGATCAAAATTAGTGCATAGAGAAAACCTATAAACAATGTCACAAAAATTATTGTCTATAATTACATCAGCTAGAAATGATAATTATTTTCAAGGTTATTTGAGCCGCTTGGAATTTGTTTATAACTATAATCTAAAAAATATAATTGATTTAGATTATTTAGATACAGTAGATATCAATATTGTTGATTGGGGAAGTAGAAAAAATATTTCTCAGGAAATATCAATTTTTTATGAAAAAGGATTAAAAAATATCAAATTCTTAAATTTTTCTAAGGAATTTGCTGACAACAAAAACAAGCTTAGCAAGGGGCAAATGTTTGTTGAGATGGCGGAAGAATTAGGATTTAAAAGTTTAAATTCAAAATTTGTATTGTCACACCCAAGTGATCAATTTTTATCAAAAAATAGCTTGATGAATTTAGTTAACTTTTTAAAAATTGAGGAAAAATCTAGTTTAAATAAAATATATCTTCTTAATAGAAATATTCTACCAATTGATTTTGCTAAAAAAAAAATTTCTTATAATTATTTAGATAGGTTTTTTAATAATATGAATTCTTTTCATTCTTTAATAAATTCAAACAGAGTATATTCAGCCGGTGGAATGGGAGGCTTTTTGGCCAAAAAAAATGTCTTTGAAAAAATAGAGGGTTTAAAAAATATTAATCTGGAAAACAGAGGTTATTTTAGTTTTTCTGATAACGATATTTTAAAAAGGGCTAATAGTTTTTATCAAAGTGAGACACTAATTGAGAAAGGTATAATTTTAAATAAATTTCCATATACAAAAATTGGAACAAGAGCTACTAGGCAGGATAAAAATTTTTATACAAAAGATTCTTTTAAAAAAATTACTATTAGCAATCAAGATCATAAAGAAATTTACATAGAATTTGGTAGACTAAATATAAAAAATAAAAATGAGAATAGTAGTTATATAAATTTTTTAAAAAATTATTGTTATATGAAAAATTATAAATTAACTTTTTATGATTTAGTTAATTCTATAAGTGACTTAACATATAATGAGAAAAATGATCTAAATTTAATTTTAGTATTAAATCAATTATTAAAAAAGTTTAATGCTTTGAGTTATTTTGAAATTTCATCAAATTCTATTAATAGAATTAATTCTGTGAGTAGGTCAAACCCTTTTTTAGAAATTTATTCAATTCTAAATTCTAAAATTCCATTTTCATCAATTCAGGATTGGGTTAAATTAATGAGAAGATTTGACTATACTCATAAAACAAACTTAAGAATAACCGACCAAAAATTAAATAAAAAGAACTTATTTAAAGAAATTCCGAGTGAAGATTTTTCTAATATAATTTTAATTGATCAAATTTTAGATAATGAAGAAGAGATTTATATTTTAAAGAATATTAAAGAAATGAATAATAAAATCTCTTTATTATTAATTAATGAAAATAATTTAGAATTAATTAATAGAATAGAAAATTACAAAGAATATTCATACCTAAATAATTTTAAAGAATACGGAATTTACATTAATTCAAAAATTAAATCAAATAAATTTAGAGATGATATCAAGAATTTTTTGTCAAAAAATAATTTTAGTTTTATAAAAATTATTTTAATAAATTTACTTTATTATTTATTGAAATCTAGATTGGTCTTTTATTCTTTAAAGAAAAAAATTAAACTAAAAGTTAAAACAATAAATTAATGAAAAAAAAATTAAAGATATTGACAATTATATCACTGATAACATTAATGATGCTGGTCTTGATAGAATTTTTTTTATGGATAGCTATAAATAATTTTAGTGAGCAAAAAGTAAATTTTTTATATTTTAAAAGAATAAATCATGACAAACAGTGTGCAAATTTTTTATTTGATATGCAAATTGGTGCAATTCACAATGAAGCCATAGAGTGTAAAGTTGAAAATGGTGAGATAAAAAGAGGATTTATATACTATCAACATAAAGGTACCGAAAATTTAAATTTAAGATTATTAACATTAGGGGGATCAACTACAGATGGTTTTTACTCAGATGGTAATTTAAAAGTGTCTGATAAAAACTATAGAACGTGGTCTTTTAGACTAAGTGAATATTGTGCTATTGCCAATTCATGCAAAGTTATTAATGGAGGTGTTGGAGGTTATTCAACATCACATATTTTGAGAAAATTCTTTAGAGATGTTCTTATTATGAAAGAAAAACCTCATTACATCTTACTTTTTACTGGATCAAACGATTTACCTGGACATGATGGGGTGCTAGAATTGACCTACCCATATTATGACAGTTATCAAATTGATACTCTTTTAAGAGGTAATTATAAATCAAGGTATGGTGTTAAGATTTTTCCAAGTATTCAAAGATTTGCAAATTTTGTCTCCAGAAAAATTTTTGATAAAAGAATCGATTATAATAAGTCATTTCAGGAAGAACTTTTAAAAAAAAACTTGCCATATTATAAATCACTTCCAAGAGCAAATTTTAAAAATAAAATAGAGTTAATAAGTCATAATTTAGAGTTACTTTATAAATTTTCAAAAGCTTTAGAAATAGAACTTATTATTTTTTTAGAACCTACAATGGGTTTAGATAATCAAAACTTAAAAGATTATTCAGAAAATGATTTGATCTTAAGAAGAGGATTAGATCAAATTTATTATAATAAGTTGAATAAACATTATTCAGAATTAAGAGAATATTGTAGTTCAAAAGAATACTGTTTTGATATTTCAGATTCAATAATTCATAACGGAGAAGACAGATATATTGATCCTAGACATCCAAACGGAGAAAGTCATAAAATCATAGCTAATGAAATTATAAAGATTTTGAATCAAAAAAAAGTTTTTTTGAAAAAATAAATAGATTTTGCATATGAATAAACAGTTTTTAAATATTATATTTTCAATATTTTTTTCTATTCTAATTTCTGTTGGAATAATCGAGCTTATAGTTAGGAACATTGTTGATAATGGTATGAATTATGACTTAGAGATGATGAAATATGCAAAAAACTTAAAAATAATTTCAAATGATAAAAAAATTGGAATTGAACATAAAAAAAACAAAACTTTAAAATTAATGGGAGCTGAAATTATATTAAATTCTAATGGATTTAGAAATATTGAAGAAATTGATTTAAATAGAAAAAAGATATTGATGATTGGTGATTCAATGACTTTTGGATGGGGAGCTAAAAAAACATTTTCAGATGTTCTAGAAAATAAATTAGATAGAAAATATCAAGTGTTAAATGCAGGAATTGGGAACACAAATACTATAATGCAAATTTCTAATTTTTTTAAAAACCATTCAAATTATGATTATGATTATATTATTTTGAATTTTTTTATTAATGATTTAGAAAACGTAGAAATTAAGAATATAAATTTTCTTCAAAATAATTTTTACAGTTATACTTATGTTAGATCAAAAGTCATAAATCTTTTAATAAAACTTGGATTTTTATCCGATTGGAAAAATTTTTATATAGATACATTTAATAATCATGATTTAATTAATGAAACGTTTAATGAAATAATAAGATTAAAAAATTTTTGTGATAAAAAAAATATTTCTTTTTTAATTCATAATATTCCTGAGTTATATGATATGAAAAACTATAAATTTAATGATCAAACGATGAAAATACAAAATTTTGCAGCTGATAATAATATAAGTTTTATAAATAGCTTTGAATCTCTAGCCTCTTATGATGAAAAAGATTTATGGGTTTCAATTAGTGATACACATGCTAATGATAAAGCTCATGAAATTATAGGAGATTTTTTATTTAAAAAAATTTTTCAAAAATAGAATGATAGAACAAGTAATACAAAAAAATATTGAATACTCAAAATTAGCATTTAACAAACTTGGAACGAAAAAAAATATTTCCTTAATTAAAAAGATTATAGAAATTTGTCATTTGACAATAAAAAAAAAAGGAAAAATAATCTTCTGTGGTAATGGAGGTTCTGCTTCTGACAGCTTGCATTTGGCCGCTGAATTAGTTGGGAGATTTAAAAAAAAAAGAAAAGCAATTTCCTCTATTTCTCTTAATTCAGAAATTTCAACTATTACTGCAATAGCAAACGACTTTGGTTATGAAAAAATTTTTGAGCGACAATTAGAGTCTATTGGAAATAAAGATGATTTATTAATTGCCATTTCAACAAGTGGTACAAGTAAAAATATCATAAAAGTTTTAAACAAAGCAAAAAAAATGAAAATAAAATCAATTTTAATTACAAGTGAAAAATTTAAAACAAATAAAAATGTTGCTAAAGTTATTTTCAAAGCACCGACAGCAGATGTTGCTAGGGCACAGGAGATCCATATTTTTATGGGTCATCTTATATGCGAAGCACTAGAAAACTTAATAAGATAAACCAGGCGGTAATTCTTTGTGGAGGATATGGCTCTAGATTAGGTAATCTAACCAAAAAAATTCCTAAACCTTTATTGCTCATTAATCAAAAATCCTTTCTAACTTATTTGATAGAATATTTGGTTAGATATAATTTCAAAAAGATATTTCTATTATGTCATTATAAAAATAGATTATTTTATGATTTTAAAAATAAATTAAATCAAAAATTAAAAAAAAACACCAAAATAGAGATAATAAATGAAAAGCAAAAACTTGATACAGGTGGAGCAATTAAAAATATTTACAAAAAATTAGACAAAAATTTTTTAAGTATTAATGGAGATACGTATTTTAATATAAATTTGAACAATCTTTTTATAAGAAATAAATATAAAAACTTTACCAACATGATTGTTTCTTCAAATACATATAATAAATCATCTACATCAGTAATTTATGATAAAAAGACAAAAATTATTAAATCTTTAAAGAAAAAAATTAATTCAAAAAAAAATATTACACACTCTGGATTTACATTAATTAACAGAGACCATCTAAAATTAATAAAAAAAAAAATATTTAGTTTAGAAAAAGATCTTTTTGAGCATTTAATTAAGAAAAAAAAATTAGTCTGCACAGATTATAAGCAAAAATTTTATGATATTGGTTCTCCAAAGACTCTTAAAAATGCAGATAATTTTATTTTAACAACAAAAAAACCTGCTTTTTTTTTAGATAGAGATGGTGTTTTAAATGAAGATACTGGATATGTTCACAAAAAAAAGGAGTTCAAATGGTTTAAAGATATATCCAAAGCAATTAAACTTATGAATGAGCATGATCATTATGTTTTTATAATTTCCAATCAATCGGGAATTGGAAGAGGATATTATACTGAAAAAAACGTAAAAGAATTACATTCGTGGATTAATGATGAACTAAATAAAAAGAGTGCTTATATAGATGAATTCGTGTTTTCACCGTATTATTGGAAATCAAAAAAATATTCTTCATATGAATACAAAAAATTGAGAAAACCCCAAGCAGGAATGTTGCATTATTTAGAGAAAAAATGGAATGTAGATATGAAACATTCCTTGTTAATTGGTGACAAAGAAATAGATATTAAAGCTGCTGAGAGAAAAAAAATTAAATCAATTAAAATTGATAGCTCTATCGATAATTTATATCAAATAACAAAAAAATTTTTAAACAATAATGTTAAAAAAGCTTAATTTTTTAATTGATAAAAGACATAAGAAAAAACTTTTTTTGATTTTGGTATTTTTAATTTTTTGTTCAGCTTTAGAAATAATTGGACTTGGAGCTATTCCAATAATGGTTTCAATTTATCTTGATAATAGCACTATAAATATATTACAAAATAATACGATACTTGTTTTTTTTAAATCTTATTTAAATGAGGATAAAATATTATTTTTTTTAAGTTTTTTAATCTTTTTTGTTTTTTTTATCAAAAATATCCTTTTAGGTCTTATCGCCTATTTTGAGGGTAAAGTTTTTAAAAATATAACAGAAGAAAATGCGTCTAAATTATATAAATACTATTTAAGTAAAAGTTTGACTTTTTTTTTAAATTCTAATCCAAATTATCTTGCCAGAAATATAATTGTTGAGAATCAATCAATTAAACAAATAGCTTCAATGTTTTTGTATATTTTTAAAGAAATATTTCTACTGGCAGGAATATTAATGATCTTATTTTATACAAATTGGCTGATTACGTTGATTATTTTTTGCTTAATAAGTTTTCTATCTTTGTCTTACATTTTGTTATTTAAAAATAAATTAGATAAATTGGGTAAATCTTCTCAAAATATAAGGGGACTTCAGCTTACTTATTTAAGTCAAGCATTTGGAGCAATTAAAGATATTATTGTTATGGGCAAGAAAAATTTCATTTTGGAAATCTTTAATAGAGAAAACAAAATTTACGAATCAAATAATATGTTTGTAACAATTTTAAGTAAATTTCCGAAACTCATATTTGAAATTTTTGCTATTTTTTCAATTTTAATTTTTATTTTTATAATTTCCTTTACAGGTATTGAAAAAAATCAAATTATAGTTTTATTAAGTTTAATAGCAGTTGCTATAGCTAGAATTATGCCGAGCTATAATTTAATAGCATCAACTATTAATAGAATTCAATTTATAAAACCATCATTAAATTTAGTTTATGAAGAAATCAAAAAAATTGATTTTGAAAATAATGATCCCCAAAAATCTGAAGGAGAATTAATTTTTAAAGGTGAGATTATGTTAAAAGATGTTTGTTTTGGATTTGAAGAAAATCAAAATTTTTTGATAAATAACTTTAATGAAAAAATTAGTCTTGGTTCGGTAGTTGGAATTACTGGCCCGTCAGGATCTGGTAAAACAACTTTAATTAATCTTATAACAGGTTTTTTCAATCCAAAGAATGGGAAAATTTTGATGAATGGAAAAGATATTAGTAAATCAAAAACCTTGTGGATGAACTCAATTGGATACGTTGGTCAAGAGGTCTATTTGTTAGATGAAAGTATTAAAAAAAATATTGCTTTTGGTGTTAATGAAAATGAAATAAATATTGAGAAAGTAAATTATGCTATCAGAATAGCTAGATTAGATGAAACAATTCAAACACTTAAGGATGGAATTGAAACTATTGTAGGTGATAGGGGCGTTAGAATATCTGGGGGTCAAAAACAAAGAATTGGTATAGCAAGAGCAATTTATAGAGATCCAAAAATTATTATTTTAGATGAAGCAACAAGTTCACTAGATAATAAATTAGAATTAGAAATTATTTCTTCACTAATTCAAAATAAAAAAGATATGACCATTATTATGGTTGCGCATAGATTAACAACATTAAAAGACTGTAAAAAAATATTTTATCTTGATCAAGGAAAACTTATAAAGACCTTTAATTCCTATGATGAATTGAATAATCAATTAAAAAATGTAATATCTTAATATGTTAATTAAAGATTTATTTTCAGCTAAAAAAAAGAATAAAGACAAACCTTTTGTAATTGCTGAAATTGGCAATAACCATAAAGGCTCGGTGACAATTGCAAAAAAAATGTTTTTGGAGGCTAAAAATTCTGGTGCGGATGCTGTGAAATTACAGAAAAGATCTAATAAAAATCTTTATACTAAAGATATGTATGATCAAGTTTATGATCATCCAAATAGCTATGGTAAAACATATGGTTTACATAGAGATTTTTTAGAGTTTAATAAAAAACAATATTTAGATTTAAAAAATTATGCAAAAAAGTTAAAAATAGAGTTTTTGTGTACTCCTTTTGATTTTGAGAGTGTAGATTTTTTAGAAAGCATTAATATTCAAGCATATAAAATTGCTTCAGCAGATTTAATTAATATACCACTGCAGAGATATATAGCTAAAAAGAATAAGCCAATTTTTATGAGTACGGGTGGAGGAAATTTTAAGGATATTGAACGAGCCTATAAAAATATCATTAAATATAATAGAAAATTAACAATATTACATTGTACTGCATCATATCCAGCAAATTTAGATGATATGAATTTAGCTGTAATAAACGAGCTGAAAAAAAAATATAAAAAAATTAATATTGGTCTATCTGATCATGAAAATGGCATAGACGCCGCTACCATTGCATACATGTTGGGCGCAAGAGTTTTTGAAAAACATTTTACTTTAGATAGGTCATGGAAAGGTACAGATCATGCATTTTCATTAGAGCCTCAAGGTTTAAGTAAAATGATTAGAAATTTGAATAGAATATCAGTAATGATCGGAAATAAAAATAAACAACTTTTAAATTCTGAGAAAAAACCATTACTAAAGATGCAAAAATCAATTTATGCAAAAAAAGAAATTAAAAAAGGAAGAAAGCTAACACTTGAAGATTTAACTCTTAAATCACCAGGTGGTGGTTTAAAACCATATGAATTAAACACAGTGTTAAATAGAATTTCAAAAAAAGATATTAGCAAAGATGAGATGATTAAAAAGATTCATCTGAAATAGTTATGCAAATTATAAAAAATTTTTACGATCCACTTAAATATAGATTTGATAGTTTGAGATTTTTTATAAGAAGTAATTTAACAAAAAATCTCTCTAGTAAATTGTTGTTTAAAAAAGACCTAACAAAATTGACTGAAAAGCAAAATGAAGTTCTTCTTTCATTAAAAGAAAAAGGTTTTGCCAAGTCATCTATAGATGATTTATTTGGAAATAAAGATGAAATTTTAAATAGATTTAATTCAATTTTAAAAGATTTAAAAAAGTCTCAAGAATTTACTAATGCATATAAAAATTTTAGTGAAAATCTTAATATTTCCGGAAAACATTATATACATAGACTTTATGATAATAAGAGTTTCAAAATTGATATAAATTCTTATTTAATTAGTTTCATATTGAACGAAGAGATACTCGATATTGTAAATTCTTATTTTGGAATGTATGCCAAATTAAACACAGCAGATTTATGGATAACTTTTCTCAATAAAGAAAAAAGTAAAAGAACAAATGCTCAAAATTGGCATAGAGATAGAGATGATGTAAAAATTTTAAAAATTTTTTTATATCTTAATGACATTGATAGCAATAATGGCGCTACAGAATATATTCCTTATTCACGAAAAAAAGAAAAATATGAACATTTAGCAAAATTTAGTTATGGAAATATTGCTCCCTGGAAAGTTTATCCAAGACTAGACGCAGATAAAGATGTCGACAAGGATGATATTGTCAAATTTATAGGAAAAAAAGGGACTTTATATTTTGTTGATACGACTGGTATGCACAGAGGAGGTTTTTCTGATAAAGATAATGGAGAACGTATTTTTGGATATTGGAGTTTTTTAAGTCCTGCAAGTGTACTGTTTAATAAAAACTTTCATAGACCAAATAATGATGATTTAAAAAAATTAAAAATAAAACAAATTAAAGCTATTACATAATGAAAAAAAAAAGAGTCAATTTAAAAAAAATTTTTCCTAAAAAAATAAACTTAGGAAAAAGAAATTGGGGATCAGAAAATTTATTAGTTTTGATACCAAAAGTTTTATCATTAAAAAAAATCTTAATTAAGAAAGGAAGAAAAGGTGGTCTTCAATTTCATAGATTGAAAAATGAATGTGGATATTTATTGAAAGGCACACTTTTAGTAAGATATTTAGGGAAGAATGGTAAACTTGTAAAAAAGACACTGAAAAAAGGTAATGTTTTTCATTTTCCACCAAACTTTATTCATCAAGAAGAAGCATTAACTGACTGTGAAATAATTGAAGCGTCCTCTCCACATTTTAATGACAGAGTACGTGTAGAAAAATTTTTTGGTTTAAAAGAATTTGGCTTACCAACTACAAAAAAAAAAGAAATAACTTTTAAGTGAAAAAATACTCAAAATTAATTGCACTTATACCTGCAAGATCTGGGTCTGAGAGAATTAAAGACAAAAATATAATTAATTTTTTTGGTCATCCATTAATTGCTTATGCAATTAGTGCTGCAATAAAAAGTAAAATTTTTGATAAAGTTTTAGTTTCAACAGATTCATTGAAATATAAGAAAATAGCTAAAAAATATGGAGCTGAAATTCCGTTTTTGAGACCAAAAAAAATTTCTAAATCTTTTTCAAGTGATTATGAGTGGGTAAATTATACTTTAGAAAAGTTAGAAAAAAATAATGAAAAATTTAGTCATTTTTTTATTTTAAGACCTACAAATCCTTTACGAAATCATAATACTATTTGTAAAGCTTGGAGTATGTTTAAAAAAAATAGAGCTGACTCATTAAGAGCAGTTGAATATGTTAAACAACATCCAGGTAAGATGTGGTTAAAAAAAGGTAAATTTATTAAACCACTACTAAATATTACAATTAAAAAACAACCCTCATTTAATAACCAAATGAAAGTATTACCAAAGATTTTGGTACAAAACGCAAGTCTAGAAATATCAAAAACTAGGGTATTAAAAAAATATAAAACAATTACAGGAAAAAAAATTCTTCCTTTTATTTCACCCTCAATAGAAGGTTTCGATATTAATTATCCTGAGGATCTAGTTAATCTAAGAAACAAAATTATAAAAAAAAAAATTAAATTACCTCTAATTAAAAAGCTAAAATAATGAATAGTGTTATTTTTAAGAATTACATAAAAAATATTTATTATAAAATTTTTAATAAAAAACTTTTAAAAAATCATCCTAATTGGAAAAATTTGTTATCATGTATTGATTTTGAAAATAAAAATTCACCTAGTGGTAAAAAAATTTTAGTAGCTACTAGTACGGGGGGTCATAGATTGGCATTATCCTCAGAAATATTGTTTGGCTTATCATTTAAAGCCAGAGGTGCTAATGTTGATTTTTTATTATGCGATGAAGCTTTAGATGCATGTAGCGAGTGTACTTATTTAAATTTAAGTAATAGCAAAGATTTTATCAAATATGGAGCTTTACCAAATTGTTCATCTTGTTGGAATACTGGAAAATATTCTCTTCTAAATGCAGGGATAAAAACTTTAAAATACTCTGAATTTTTGACTTCTAGTGATTTAAAGCAAATAAACATTATTGTCTCAAAAACTGATTATAAGGAAATAAAGAATTTTAAAATTAATGATATTTCAATCGGTGAGCATGCTTATGCTGGTTTACTAAGATATTACGCAAAAGGTAGTTTAGAATTTTCAAAGGATGAAATAGCAATCTTTAAAAAATATTTTTTTTCAGCATTAAAAACCTATTTTATTTCTAAAAATTTATTTAGTTCTATGAAATTTGACACAGTAGTTTTAAATCACGGAATTTATGTTCCTCAAGGGATTATATCAGAAGTGGCAAAATCTAATGGATTAAAAGTTGTAACTTGGTTTACTGCTTATAAAGATAAATCTTTTTTATTTAGTCATGATGAGACTTATCATAAGTCTTTATTGAAAGAGCCAGTGAATGATTGGGAAAATCTTCAACTTAATAATAAAGAGGAAAAAAAATTAGATGATTATATTTCTTCAAGAAAACTAGGAACAAAAGATTGGGTTTATTTTCATAATAAAAATCCAAAATTTGATTTTCAAATAAGCAATTATAATAACTTAAAAGATCAAGAATTTGTCTCTTTATTTACAAATGTTGTCTGGGATGCTCAACTTTTCTTTGATCAGAATATTTTTGAAAACATGCTTGAATGGTTATATGAGACAATAGATTACTTTATTAAGATTGATAAAATATTAGTTATTAGAGCTCATCCTGCAGAAATTAGTGGTACACTGCCCTCAAAACAAAAAATTTATGATGAAATAAAAAAGAAATACGGGTCTCTTCCAAAAAATATTATCTTTATTGCTCCCGAGGATCCCACAAGCTCATATTCAATTATAGAAAAAAGTAAATTTTGTATAGTTTACGGATCAACTATTGGAACAGAGATTGCTGCAATGGGAAAAAATGTTTTAGTAGGGGGTGAAGCATGGATTAAGAATAAAGAAATTTCATATGACCCAAGATCAAAATTAGAGTATTTCCAACTTATTTCAAAGCTTATTTTAAGCTCTAAAATGAGTATAGAAAGATACAAAAGAGCCAAAAAATACGCTTACCATTTTTTTTTCAAAAGGATGATACCAGTAAATTTAATAGAAACAAAAAAAGAAAAATATCAAGATTTTATTATTGAGAAAAAAAATATAAAAAAAATTTTTCCTTTAGAAGATTACGATAAAGGGATACAAACTATTTGTGATAGCGTTCTTTATGATAAGAATTTTATCTATGAGGAATAATATAGGAAAATTATATGGATTTAATCGAAAAAATATTAACTAAGCTGAATAAAGTTTTTGATTTAATAACAACTCTATTAAACAAAGTAAGATTTAAAAAGTTTGGTAGAAACTCTATTATCAGATATGGATGTATAATAAATAATCCAAAACTAATTGAAATTGAGGAAAATGTTCAAATAGGCAGTCATGTTTGGTTGAATGCCCAAGATGAATCAAAAAATGAAAGCACTAAATTAATCATCAAAAAAGGAAGTCATATTAGTAGGTTTTGCCATATTAATGCTTTTAAAAAAGTTATAATTGAAGAAGATGTTTTAATAGCTGAAAACGTTTATTTAGGGGATACAGATCACAAAACCTCTTTAAAGGATATTCCAATTATTAAACAGGGAAATGAGATTAAAGGAGAAGTAATTATAAAAAAAGGATCATTTATTTGCAAAAATGCAATAATCAATGCTGGAACAACAGTAGGGGAAAATTCTGTAATTGCATCCAACGCTTTTGTTGTTCAAAAGAATATTCCACCTAATTCATTTGTTTTTGGCAACCCATCAAAAATTTTAAAAAGAAATATTAAATGAATATAATAAGAAAAATTTGTGAGTTATTAAATTTTAAAATTTTACAGGATAAGATCATTAGTGAGATTGAAAAAATCAAATTTCAGAATGGTTTAAGTTTGTTAGAAAATTTTCAGGGAAAACAATCAAGTAAAATTATAGATTATGAGTTTCAAGTTTTTTCTCAATGGGGAGAAGATGGAATTATTAGTTATTTAGTAAACAATGTAGATATTGAAAACAATTTTTTTATTGAGTTTGGTGTAGAAAATTATTTAGAGTCTAATACAAGATTTTTATTAAAAAAGTTTAATTGGTCTGGCTTAATTATTGATAGCTCACAAAAAAACATTGATTATATTAAAAAAGATAAAATATATTGGCAACATAACATTAATGCCTTATGTGAATTTGTTTCAAGAGAGAATATTAATAAGATTTTTTTAGAAAATGTTTCACAAAAAAATATAGGCTTGTTATCAATCGATATAGACGGGAATGATTATTGGGTATGGAAAGCTATAACAACAATTGATCCATCAATCGTCGTTATTGAATATAATTCGATATTGGGTAATAGCAAAAATTATACAGTTCCTTACAGTAAAAATTTTGAAAGAAATAAAGCTCATTATTCTAATTTATATTATGGAGCATCATTACCTGCTTTGGTAAAGTTAGGAAAAGAAAAAGGTTACGCTTTAGTAACTTGTAACAGTGCTGGTAATAATGCTTTTTTTGTAAAGAAAAATTTATTAAATGATAAAGTTAAAGAATTGAGCATTAAAGAAGCTTTTCAAGAGAGAAAATTTAGGGAATCAAGAGGTAAGAATAATAAATTAACTTTTTTAAATTCTACTGAGGAAAAAGAATTAATTTCACATTTACCTTTAGAAGAGGTTTGATTTGAACATTCTAATTACTGGAATTAAAGGTTACATTGGTAATAGTCTTGAATTAAAATTTAAAAAAAAAAATAAAATTTTTGGAATTTCCTCAAAGACCGAGAGATTAGATTATAAAAAATTATTAAAAAAAAAAATAAAACCACGGGTCATTTTTCATTGTGCTGGCACTGGTTTAGTTGGAATAAATAAGATTCCTTACCAAATACATAAAAAAAAAAACTTAGAATCTACTAAAAAATTAATTAAATTTATTAAAAAAATAAAACTTAAAAAATCAATTATTGTTTTTTTGTCAAGTCAGGCGGTTTATGGAAAAGTTTCTGCAAATAAAATTTCTGAAAAAAATAAAACTTTACCGATTTCTGATTATGGAAAGACTAAGTTGATGGCAGAAAAAGAATTATTAAAAGTAAAAAATAATTCAATATTTATATTAAGAATTTTTTCTATTTATGGGATAGGTCTTAAAAAACAAATAATTTGGGATGCTTGCAAAAAATTTAAAAAAAATGAATTAACATTTAGAGGAGATGGTAACGAGAAAAGAGATTATCTAAATATTAATGACTTTACTAAATTGTCCGAGAAAATTATCAATTCTAAAAAAAAAGTTAAAAAACAAATATTAAATGTTGGGTCAGGCTCAGGTATAAAAATAAGGGTTTTACTTGATAAAATGAAAAATTTATATGGGATAAAGAAAAAAATTTCTTTTTCAAAAAAATATAATAAATCTGAATATCAGAACTATGTTTCTTCAAACTTAAGGGTAGAAAAATTTTTAAATTGGAAACCAAAAAAAAAATTATCAAAAGAACTAAATAATTACATTAGATGGTTTAAAAATTATGAGTAAAGAATGGTCAAAAATTTATAATAATAAAAAGTTTTTTAGGAATGTAGATTCTTTAAAAATTTTAAACAAAGCTGAGAGTCAAAAATGGACTTATCAAAAAACTGCTTTTGAATTATTTAAGATTATGAATCCTGTTTCAAATAAAGTGAATTTAAAAACATCATTTAAAGATTATAATAATTTTTTGATAAGGCATATTAAAAAAAAAAAAAATTTTTCAATTTTAGACTATGGATCAGGAAATGGATTTACAATTTTCTATTTGTATAAAAAAAAAATATTTAGCAAGATTTATTCTAAAGATGTTAATCGACACTTTATAAATTTACAAAAGAAAATAATTAAACCATTAAATTATGAAGTTTTAAAACCAGGGGGAAATACAATTAAAGAAAAAACCAAAAGTATTGATTGGGTCATTTCTAATGCTGTATTGCATTGTTTGCCAAGTAAAAAAAATACAAAAAAATTAATCTTAGAAATGGTCAGGATAGCCAAAAAAGGAGTTTTGATATCCGATATATTTAACACAAAATATAAAGGAAAATTTATCAATCATCAGATGAAGAGACAAAAATTGACAAAAAAAGAATATTTAAAAAAATATAAAAAGACACCACATCTATATTTTAATAAAGATTTTTTTTTGTTTTTAAAAAAGAAAAATATTAAATTCAAATATCTTAATATGCCAAAATCGTTTTATGACTCTCAATTTGGTAGATATGCGATTTTGATTAAAATCTAAATTTAATGATTAAAAAAAAAAATCTTGGATTTATCATCAATTTTTCACATGAGCGTTGGTTGGGAGGAAGTAATTATTTTTCTAATCTATTTGAGGGTATTAGATTGTATTCTAATAATTCAATTACAATTTTTACTGGCTTAAACAAGAAAAAACTTAATCCAAATTTTAAAAGATTTAAAATTGTTTATCTAAGTATATTAGACCCAAATAAAAAAATAAATATTTTAATTAATTATTTAAGATTATTAATATTGATTTTATTCAAGAGAGATTTGATTTTAGAGTCTACTTTAAAGAAATATAAAATTGAAATTCTTTCACATAGTTTTCCTTTAGGTAAATATTCAAAAATAGAATCTGTAACTTGGATACCTGATTTACAGCAATTACATTTGAAACATTTATTTTCTCTTAAAAAAAGATTTAAAAGATGGTTGGATATATTTATTTTAAAAGATAATAGTTCAATTATTTTATTTAGCAGTAAAACTGTAAGAGATGATTTTTTATTAAATTATAATATTAAAAAAGAAAGAACAACTGTATTAAATTTTTTGAATAAATTGCCAATAAAAAAACCTAATGGTAAACTTTTTAGAAAATTTAGAAAATATTTTATGATTTCAAATCAGTTTTGGATACATAAAAATTATGATTTAATAATAGATAGTTTGATCGAGTTAAAAAAAGAAAATATCAAACCTACCATAGTATCCACAGGCACAAAATTTGACTGGAGGTCATCCTCCTATTATGAAACATTAATCAAAAAGATAAAAAAAAATAAATTATCTAATTTCAAGATTTTGGGAAACTTATCAAGAGATCAACAATTAAGTTTAATCATGAATGCGTTATATCTAATTAACCCGTCTAAGTCTGAAGGATGGAATTCAGCAATTGAGGAAGCCAAATCTCTTA
The DNA here is from genome assembly GCA_902619925.1 of uncultured Pelagibacteraceae bacterium. GTDB lineage: Bacteria > Pseudomonadota > Alphaproteobacteria > Pelagibacterales > Pelagibacteraceae > Pelagibacter. Next base: position 72,541 of record CACNFY010000003.1, on the reverse strand, counting down.
ATACTAGAGTGCTTGCATCAAATCTTAAAATACATAGAGAACAACTAGGCTCAAAGGGAACATATTTTGATGTAAACAATTATAAAGAATTAAGTAATATTTTAAAAAAAGTTTTTTTAGATAAAAAAAAAAATAAAAGAATTAATTACAGTAAATTATATAAGATTAATCAAAAAAATTTTAAAAAATTTTCTTTAACTTATGATAAAATTATATCTAAATTAGGTTTATGATTAATTTTTATTCAAACTTAAAAATTCTTTTAAAAGATGAACTTTTTAAAGTAAAAAATAGAAAAATAATTAATCAAACTATTAAGATTAGAAACACTAAAAAAGACAAAAATGTAATATTATTAGCTACTGGAAATTCTTTATCTAAAATTGATTTAAAAAAAATTAATAATATTAAAAATAAAAATTTTGATATTTTCTCCTTAGGTGGCTTTCTTGCTTCAGATGTTTCACAAAATATTGATATAGATTATTATCTTTTATCCGATGAAAGAACAATCTTTCCAGATCAATTTGATCTTGAAGAAAATTTAAGAAATATAATTGTTAAAACTATTGAAATTATAAAAAAAAAGAAAACAAAATTATTTTTGCCAACAGAAACTTGGGGTAAACATGATTTTAAAGATAATGAAATATTTTATTTTAACAACAATCCTGACAACAAAACTAAAAATATTACAGATATTACCAAATATTTTGGATATGGATCAATTTCAGGCCTTAAAGCGTTATCAATTTGTAAACACCTTGGCTATAAAAAGATTTATTTTATAGGACTAGATAATAATCATTGGAATAATATTAAAGTTAATCATAAAAACGAAATTTTCCAAGTTCACCGCCACTTTTACGATGATAATGGTGTGTATAAAAAAAATTATAATACTAAATCAATAAGCAATTTGTTAAGACGAAGCTCAGGCGTTTTTGAGGGTTTCGAAAAATTTAAGAACTTTGATATAATAAATCTAGATCCTGATAGTCTTATAGATTGTTTTAGTAAAACACATCAGTTAGATGTTTATAAATAGACTACTTACCGGCTGTCCATCCACCATCAATTTTTATAGAGGAACCAGTTATATTTTTACTTGCACTTGAAGTAAGAAATAAACATAATTCAGCTATATCTTCTTTTTCAGTAAATTTTTTTAATGGAATTTTATTTCTAATTATTGCAAGTCTTTTTTTTGTAAATAAAAGTTCTTTTTTATTTACTATTGTTTTTGTAGGTGCAATTGTATTAATTCGAATACCATATTTTCCAAGATCCAAAGCAGCAGCTTTTGTAAATCCCTCTACAGCAAACTTAGAAGAGCAATATACAGTTCTATTGTAAGCTCCTACATGACCTAATTGAGAACTTAAGTTAACAACTGAGCCTTTAATTTTTTTTTTGATCATTTTTTTTGTAAAAATTTGAGTTAAATAGAAAGTTGCTTTAAAATTTACGTCAATTAAGTAATCCAGGTCACTTTTTTTAACCCCATGAATATGATTATCGTTTCTAGTTCCAGCATTATTAATTATATTATGTACAAAATTAATTTTTTTAGCAATCTTCTTAATAAATGAATAATTAGCCAAATCTCCAACGAAAATTTTAACTTTTTTTTTATCAAATTTTTTTTCTAATCCTCTTTTTTGATTATTACTTCTCACAAGTAAAATTAAATTATGGTCTTCTGAATAAAATTTTTCAGATATTGAAAGTCCTATTCCTCTTCCCGCGCCTGTAATTAAAGTTATCTTCATTCTAATTAATTTGAATAAATTTTCGCCCATTCGTTAGCATGGTTTTTTCCAAGTATAGTTCCTTCTGCATTACATAAAGTACAGGGACTTTCAATTCTTTTTCCATTAATAAGGTTTCTTCTAAATTTGGACATTATTTTACTTGTCCATATATCGAATATATGCTCTTGCATCATATTTCCCATCGTAACTCTTCTTTGCCAATCTTGGGGACACAAAAATACATCTCCATTCCAATCAATTAAAAATTGATAAGAGGGATAAAAGCATTTTTTATATTTTCCAACTTCTTCTTGTTGTCCTATACTAATAGTTCCTGTTCTATTTGTTAATTTTAAGCCATAGTCTTTTTTTGAGTCATACCACCTGTCTCTAAGTATTACAAAATCTTTAGGAACTTTAGAGTCTTCAATCATTTGTTTAAATTTTTTTATTTGATGCTCTCCATCATACATACTGATTAAAAGCTTGTTAACATTATTAATGTAAAGGTTTTTTATTTGTTTTGGGTTCAGTGTATCGCCATTAGTTACAACCTCTACAAAAGAAGCTTCAGATAGTTTTTTACAAATTAAATTTAAATCCTTATGAAGCATTGGCTCCCCATAACCACACAATACTACTGATCCTTTGTATTTAATTTCTTTTAGCTCTTCTGTTAATTTGTTAATTAAATTCATTTGCATTTTTTGATAGGTGTTTGGAGCAACTTTTGGATCAGATTTTGGGCAAAACGAGCAACTTCTATTGCAGACATCAATTATACTTAATTCTATCCAACTTGGGATAGGAACTTCTTTGTGTGTAGATAAAATGTCATCGACAATAACTGTTCTTCTTTTGATGTTTACCTCAATAGTTTTAAACAGAGGTTTTGTTCTTGTTTTATTTTCCTCTATTACATTATCCAAGGCTTGGCTGTTATGGCCAATACCAAATTCTTTTATTTCATTTTTATACTTGTTGTTATTTTTTATATTCACTTCTTCTTCTTTCATCAATTCGTCATACTCTTTCATTTTTTTCTTCATGAAATTAATTGTAAGTTTTGTCTTTTTTGAAATACCTTGAGGAGTTAAGATATATAAATAATTTAATTTTTTTTTATTTTTTTTAAAATTTTGAATTTTAATTAAACCTTTTTTCTGTAATAATTTTATACAATAGTTTAATTTTCCTAAACTAAACCCTAATTCTTTTGATAGTTTTCTTTGAGAAATATTAGGTTTCTTTGAAATTGTCCTTAATATATCTAAATCATCTGTATTTTGTTTATTTTTTTCTTTATTGTTCATCGACTGAACATATATCGTTCATTCATTGAACAGTAAAGCTTAAAATATCAGAATTTGCTTGATTTTTTATCATTTCTTTTTAAAAGTTAATGTAAATTAAGTTATCATAAATTATTTTAATAACTTCAAATTTAAATCTTGAAATGATTTGGAAAAAAATTAATAAAATAAAATTTAAAAATATCAATACTTGTATACACAATTTTAAAAAAAAATATATTTTGAGTGATTGGATTTTAGATATTTGTAAAAAAATTAGAAATCATTCTTTTAACCAATCTCAAAGATGTGAAATTCATAAAATTAAAGTAAGAAGTCTAGGTTTTAAAAAACCAACAAAATTAAAAAATATTTATAAAGCTTTTAAACTTAAGGGCTATAAACCAATTGATCCACCTTTAGCCATATATTTAAGATGTCTTTATAAAAATCAACCAAGAGGGGAGTGGTTAAGAATAGCAGTTCCATTTAATTCCATGATTGATAGTGATGGAGTTCCACATTTACCTAAATTAGGAAGTGCATTAGGAAAATTATTTATAGAAACTTACTGGTCATATCCTGGCGCGATATTTCATCCTCATAATGATTTTCTAGTTCAAAAAAATGATATTAAAAAAAATAAATTTCAAAAAAGGAAAAAAAAAACTTAACAATCGTATAGTTGTTTCGCCGATGTGCCAATACTCTGCGAGAGATGGTTGCCCGACAGAATGGCATTATAGACATTTGTCAAATCTTTGCCTTTCTGGAGCAAGTTTAGTAACTTTAGAATCAACCGCTGTTTCAAATCATGGTAGAATTTCTAATAAAGATTTAGCTATAGGTACTAATAAACAAAAAAAAGAATTTAAAAAGCTTATTAACTTTTTACAATCAAATAATAAAACTTTAGTTGGTATACAACTTTCACATGCAGGCAGAAAAGGGTCCAGTGAAGTACCCTGGATAAAAAAAAATTCTCCATTAAAAGGAAAGTCATCCTGGCAAACAATATCTTCCTCCGAATTGCCAAAAGATAAAGGTTGGCCAAAACCAAAAAAAATGAGTCATAAAGATATAAAATCTGTAATCAATGATTTTAAAAAAGCTATATTGAATTCATTAGAGGTAAATTTTGATTCGTTAGAGCTACATATGGCGCATGGATATCTTCTACATCAATTTTTATCACCGGTTTGTAATACTCGTAATGATAATTTCGGTGGGTCGATGGAAAAAAGATTTAAATTCCCATTAGAAATTGCTAGAGTTGCCAGAAGACTATGGCCAAAAAATAAATTATTAGGAGCAAGAATAACTGGCGAAGATCATTTAAAAGATGGCATCAAAATAAGTGAAACAGTTAAATTTTGTAAAAAACTAGAAAATATTGGTTTTGATTATGTTTGTGTTAGCTCGGGAGGTATACTAACAAAAACTGATTTAAAGTTTAAAAAATTCTTTAGAGCCAGATTAGCAAGAGAAATAAAGAAAAAAACAAAATTAAAAGTAGGAATTACTGGAATGACCGACGACTTTATTTTAGCAGAAAAATATATAAAAAAAGGTTATTTTGACAATGTTTTTATTGGAAGACCGTTTTTAAAAAATCCTTTTTTTCTATATAATCAAAAAATATTAAGGAGAAAAGGCTTAAAAATATTGCCAACCCAGTATGCGAGGGCATTTTAAAAAATTTAAATTATTTTATGAAAATTTTTAATAACAGAATTGAGGTAAATTAATATAACTAAAATTAAGTTTTGTTTGTTTTTTAATCTTATTTTTGTTTCTTCATTTAAATGCTTAATATAAGAAAATTTAGATGAATGACCGCCACTCATCATTTCTCCAATTATATTTTTTTTATTAGACGAACCCAATTTGAATTTATTTAATTTAATTAATCTCAGATAAAAATCATAATCAGCAGAAATAATAAATTTAGTATCATAGAGACCGATTTGATCATGAATTTTTTTTTTTATATAGAAACCCGTTGAGTGTGTTGTTGCAAAATCAAAATTATAAAAAATTCTATTTTTCTTGAATCCATGTTTAATTATAGTTTTCCCGATATAGTTTCTTTTTACTGTAGCAAAAAGAACATCAATTTTTTTTTTTTTAAAATTTTTTAATATAGTTTTTAATCCATTAGGAAACAAAATGTCTCCACTATTACAAAATCCTATAATATTTCCTGAACTATTGGTAATACCTTTGTTCATAGCATAATAAATACCCCTATCTTTTTCAGAAATAATTTTATCAATTTTATCTTTAAACTTGTTTATTATTTTTTTTGTTCCGTCTTTGGAATTTCCATCCACAACAATATATTCAACACGTTTTGTTTTTTGGAGAATTATAGATTTAATTGTTTTTTCTATACCTGACCTATCATTTTTAACAACAGTAATTATAGTTAATTCTTTGGATTTATTTTTCATAAATTTTAGTGTTTAATTATTAAAAAAAAAATATAACAATATCTTTTATTTTAAAATAACTTTTATACAATGAAAATTTTAATTACTGGGGTTGCAGGCTTTATTGGTTTTTCAATCGCTTCTAAACTTCTTCAAAATAAAAAAATTTTAGTTTACGGTATAGACAATTTTGATAATTACTATTCTATAAAGTATAAAAAAAAAAGACTAAGCCAAATTAATAAAAATAAAAATTTTTATTTTCAAAATCTGGATATAAGAAATAAGTCAAAATTATCAAAAATGTTTAAAAAAAATAATTTTGATGTAGTGATGCATTTTGCTGCTCAAGCAGGAGTTAGATATTCCTTAATAAATCCAAAAAAATATTATGATGTTAATGATAAAGGTTTTAAAAATATTCTAGACGGAATAATTAAAATAAAACCGAAAAAAATAATATATGCATCCTCAAGTTCAGTTTATGGGAATACCCATAAGTTTCCTACAAGTGAAAAAGACAAAGTAAGACCAAATAATATTTACGCAAGAACTAAAATAAAAAATGAGAAGTTAGCAAAAATATATAAGAAGAAGTATAAATTAAATATATGTGGAATCAGATTTTTTACTGTTTACGGTGAATGGGGTAGACCTGATATGTTTTTATTTAAATTAATAAAATCTTATAAAAATAATAAATATTTTTATTTAAACAATTATGGTGAGCATAAAAGAGATTTTACGTATATCGGAGATGTAGTGACTATTTTAGTAAAATTATTGTATTTAAAAAAATATAATTTTAACATAGCTAATATATGCAATTCAAAACCTATTAGTATTAAAAAAATATGTGAGAATTTTAGAACTAAATACAATTTTGACAAAATTAAACTCATAAAAAAACACAAAGCTGATGTTTTAAATACACATGGTAATAATAAATTAATAAAAAAAATTGTTAAGTTTGAAAAGTTTACAAGTTTTCAAAATGGATTTAAAAAAACAATAAATTGGTATTTTAAAGAATCTATAAATAAATTTTAATGAGAGTATTTTACTGGTGTCCTTTTATAAGTAATGTAGCGACTATAAACGCTGTAATTTATTCAGCCTTATCCTTAAAAAAATTTTCTAATAAAAAAATTGATCCGATAATTATAAATTCATTGGGTGAGTGGCATGAAAAAACTGAATTAGATAAAAATAATATAAAAAAAATAAATTTTTTTAAAACAAATATTATTAAGTATTTACCAAAACTAGGTTTTCTTAAAAGTAGATTTTCATATTTAATGGTATTTTTTTTGACGGTAGTAAAGTTGCACAATGTTTTAAAAAAGGAAAAACCTGAATATTTAATTGTCCATTTAATAACTTACGTTCCTCTATTCCTTTTGTTATTTTTTAATTACAAAACCAAAATTATTTTAAGGATTTCGGGTTACCCTAAATTAAATAATTTTAGGAAATTTTACTGGAATTTGATATCTAATAAAATTCATTTGGTTACAGCACCGACGAAATTGACAATGGAATATATAAAAAAACAAAAAATTTTTAACGAAAATAAAATAGTTTTTTTGCCAGACCCTGCAATATACGTAAAAAGGATTAATAATTTGATGAAACAAAAAATAGATTTACCCAATGGCATATCAAAAGAAAATTCTATAATTTCAATTGGGAGACTTACCAATCAAAAAAATCAAATTTTTTTAATTAAAAATTTTCCCAATTTAATAAAAAAATATAAAAATCTTAATTTATTTATTTTGGGAGATGGAGAGAATAGGAATATATTACAAAAAGAGATAGATAGAAATAATCTTAACTCTAAAGTATTTCTATTAGGACATAAAAAAAACATATTTCCATACATTAAAAATTCAAAAGCTTTTGTATTAACATCTTTATGGGAAGACCCTGGCTTTGTTTTACTAGAGGCTGGATTTGCAAATAAAATTATTATTTCAAGTAATTGTCCAAATGGACCTGAAGAGTTAATGATGGGAGGAAAAAATGGTTTTTTATTTGAGAATAATTCTTCGGAAGATTTTATTCGAATTTTTGACAAATATATGTTGGAGGATCAAAAATTAATAAATAGCAAAATAATTAATTTTAAAAAAATTTGCAAAAATTTTACATTATATGGACACTTTAAAATTCTTAATGAAATATTAATTTAATGAAAATAAATTTATTTTTTTTTGTAGCAAATTTCAACTATGGAGGTGCCTCAATAGCAATATTGAATTTACTAAAAAATATTAATAGAAAACAATTTAAAATAAACATGATATTTATTGGAAATAGTGTTTATAAAAAAAATATACCTTCACATGTAAATGTTATAAATATTAAGACAAACATTTTTTTTTTCAAAACTTTCTTTAGTTTTTTCAAAATAAGAAAAATTTTGTTGATATCTACTAAAGATAAACATCGAAATTTATTTATCTCAAACATTAATTATTCAAACATATTATCAATTTTATTTTTAAGAGATATAAAAAATCTAAAAATTTTTCTTTACGAAAGAACTTCGTTATATGAACTTAATTTATTTTTCAATTTAGTAAATTTTTTTAAAAACATAATAATTAAAAAATTAATTAAAAATACTTATTCAAAAGCTGATAAAGTTATTACTAATTCTTATACTTTAAAAAAAGAGCTAAAACTTTTATACAAAATAAAAGCAAGCGTTATTTATTCAGGAACTATAGATAAATTAATAAATAAAAAAAAAATTAAGAAAAAAAAGAATATCAAGTTAATATCAGTAGGAAGATTTAGCGATCAAAAAAATCATGAATTTTTAATTAAAATGATAAGCAAATTAAATAATAATTATAAACTATATATTTATGGTGGTGGTAAGTTAAAAAATAATTTAAAAAAATTAATAAGTTATTTAAAATTAAAAAATAAAGTATTCTTATTACCCTTCACTAAAAATAAATATAAAATTTATGCCGATGCAGATCTAATGTTACACACAGCATATTTTGAGGGTTTACCAAATTGTTTTTTAGACGCTTTTAATTATAGTGTTCCTGTAATTGCATATAATGGTAAAGGAGGAATATCAGAAGCACTTGCATATGGTAAATACGGTAAATTAATAAACAAACTGAACGAAGATAAATTTGTCAAATCTGTCGATAAATTTATAAAAGATCCAAAAAGTCTAAAAAAAAAAATAATACCTTCAAAAAAAGTATTAAAAAAATTTACTGTTAATAACGTAAAAAATAATTTTGAAAAATTAGTATTAAGTCAATTTTGAAAATGAAAAATTTAGTTAGCGTAATTATACCTTTTTATAGCAATATAACATTATTAAAAAAATCAATACTGTCAGCGTTGAATCAGACTTATAAGAATGTTGAAATTATTGTTGTGAATGACAACCCATCAATAAAAAAAATAGACGAATTAGTAAATATAAAAAATAAAAGATTAAAATTCATAAATAATAAAGTAAATCTTGGTGCAGGTTTATCAAGAAATAAAGGCATCAATTCCTCAAAAGGTAAATATATAGCTTTTTTAGATAGTGATGATTTATGGAAGAAAAATAAATTATACCTTCAACTAATGTTTATGAAAAAAAATAGATGTGTAGCTAGTCACACATCGTATTATATAAAAAATTCTGTAGGGAAAATAATCTCAAAAAGATATGCAAAAAATCAAAATTATCAAAGCTTGATTAAATCATGTGATATTGGACTCTCAACGGTTATGATTGAAAAAAAAGTGTTAAAGAAATTAAAATATCCTTTCCCAAATATTAAGACTAAAGAGGACTATGTGTGTTGGTTATATTTATCAAAACAAGGTGTTACTTTTTATGGAATTAATAATTTTCTAGTCTATTGGTTGAGTCATGTTGGATCTTTGTCTTCATCAACGTTTCAAAAAATTATTGATGCTTTCAAAGTATACTATGTATATCAAGGAATGAATATTTTTAAAACTTTTTATTTTATTTTAGTTCTTTCATTAAACTATTTGAAAAAAATATGATTTTTAATTCATTGATATTTATAATAATTTGTTTAGCTCTTAATTATATCCTCACTAAAAATTATTATCTTTTCAAAATTAAAAAAGATCCACATCAAAATTTTGCTAACAAAAGTTATATACTCCCCATAGGAGGTACTTACATTTTTATATCAATATTTATTTTTAATTATCAATTTCTGAATATTATCTACTTTTATCTATTTATTTTAACATTTATCGGAATCTTGTCAGATTTAAAAAAACTAAACTCACCTATGTTTAGATTATTTTTACAAATACTTGTAATATTAATATGTGTACTAAATAATGATATAACATTATCATCAACAAGGCTGGTTTTTTTGGATACTATTTTAGAGTATAAGCTTTTTAATATAGTATTTGTAAGTTTCTGTATTTTAATTGTTGTTAACGGAACTAATTTTATTGATGGATTAAACGGACTAGTAATTACCTATTACTCAATAATCTTGTTTTTTTTAATTCTATTAGGTCTAGAAAATTATCTATTTCAAAACAGTGAATTTTTAGTATCGCTGCTGATTACATTATTAGTATTGTTGGTATTCAACTTTATGAACAAAATTTACCTTGGTGATGGTGGATCATACTTGTTAGGATTTTTATTTGCTATCTATTTAATAAAACTTTATATGAGCAATCAACATATATCACCGTATTTTATAATTTTATTATTATGGTATCCGTGCTATGAAAATTTGTTCTCAATTATAAGAAAGTATAGTTATAAGCTTTCTCCTATAACTCCCGATACTAAACATTTACATCAACTACTTTTTAATTTTTTAAAATTAAGATTTAAGAAAAAAAGTAATAATTTTATTAATAATATTAGCTCAATTGTTATTAATATATATAATTTTTCAACATTTTTTATTGGTTATCATTTCTCATCTAAAACGGATATTTTAATTTCGTTGATTTTGATAAATATATTTATTTATTCTTATGCTTATTTTTCTTTTCTAAAAAAAATTTTAAATAAGTAAATTAATATATAAAATCCATCTTTGAATGCATTAACCTTTTTGCTACCTGCAATCCTACTTCTTTCGTGAGACGTATAAGAAGTCATTTTTTGATTTAACCTTTTAGCCTTTATTGGTAATTCTACACAAAAAGTAAAATCTTTTTGTTTTAAATTCAATTCTTTTGCTTTTTTGGTTTTTCCGATCACAAATGTGTACAAAATATCTGTAATATTTAGGTTAAAAAATATCTTGCCAAAGTATGTAAAAAAATAATTACCAATTAGAGTCACTAATGTGTCATCATCACTTTTTGATCCTTTTTGATATCTTGAACCAAATACATAATCTAAGTTATTTTTTTCTAATTCATCTTTCATCTGTTTGATCTCGTTTGGAATAAAAGATCCGTCTGCGTTAAATATACAAAAATATTCTGTTTTAGTCGCATTTATTCCTTGTATAAGAGCTGACCCATAGCCTAAATTGTTTTGATAAATTATTTCACAATCGTAATTATTAATTGACTCTATAGTTTCTGTATCATTTTTTTCCAATACAATTAAACATTTATAATTATACTTTTTTAATTCCTCTAAAACGTATGGCAGGGATTCCTTTTCTTTTTTTGCAGGTATTACTAAAGTCAAATCCATTAGAAATTTATAAAGTAACTATTAGTTAAAGATGTAAGATAATACAAGAGATAAAATGTAAATATAATTAAAATGTTCGATCGAGAAAAATATTTCTCTTTGATATCAAAGTTAAAAATCGAAAATGCTAGCATAAAAATTAATGGATCATAATACTTATGGTAAATTGAAAATTGGGGGGTAATTAAAAATATTATTATAAATAAAAGTAAATTATCACCTGGATTTATAAAAACTAGTTTAATTGAAAAAAAGACAAAAAGAGGTGTCAGTAAAAGAAATAGAAAATCATTACCAGAAATAAAATAGGATAAATGTAAAAAAATCCCACCTCCAGTGTTATCGATATTATAATTGAAGTTTAGTAGAGAAATAATAACTATTATAATAGTTGCTAAAATTAACAAATAATTTTTTTTTTCAAAAAAATTTTCGACAAAAAATTTTTTGAAATACAGTAGAGGTATAATATGAAAAAAATATATTGAAAATATTATTGCAATCTTACTTAAATAGTTTAAATTTAGAGAACTTTCGCTTACACCACTGTTTATAAAAAATACCTCTAAAACAAATAAATAATAAAAAGCTGGTAATGACAGTACTAAATTCAAAAAAATAATTTTTATTAAAATTATATAGTCTTTAATTTTTACAAAATAAAAAACGAAAAAAAAAATAGCAAATAAGGCAAAGCTTGGTCTTATATAAGATGCCAAGGCTAAAAATATGATGTTTTGATATATGTGAGTATTAATTAATTTAATTTTAAACTTAAGAAAATAATAAACAGACATGTTGAAAAACAATAGTCCAACCATAGCACTCTCCGGCCAAACAGCATTAGCTCTAAAAGAAGGAGAAATAAATATTACAGTGCTCAGAAAAAAAAGATTTTTTTTATCTATAAATTTGTTTTTTTTTAGAAAAACTAACTTTAAATTTTTGTAAAAATAGATTTGATTTAATACAATTATATTAAGAAGAATAAAACGGACTAATTCAATATTAATAAATATTTTTTTTAAATATAAAATTATAATAATAAATACAGGAGAAATTCTTGTTGGATAAATAATATTATCATAATTTAACAACGTATAAAAAAAATTTTCCTCAAAAAGCTGTAATTGTTTTAAAGCATGCTCAAAGTCAAATTTTGGACCTAAAGTTGTATTTTCACCAAATAAAAAACCAATAATGAGACTAAAATAAAGTAAAATAAAAGTTGTGATATGATAATTTTTTTTTATAAACTTGAAATTCATTTGACAATTTTATTTTATAAATAACAGGACCAATAATACAGCTATGTTGCTCAAATACTATCAAAAATTAGACGATGCAATATCATATTTATTTTCATCAGTCTCAAATGAAAAAAAACTTTTAAAACATATATTTAATAATAAAAAAATATTTTATGTAGATATAGGTACAAATGAAGGAAATTATGTAGGCTTTTTGTCCAACATATTAAATATGAGAAGAATTGTAACTTTTGAACCAATAAAAAAATTAAATGAAAAAATTAGAGAAAGATACTCAAATCTAAAGATAGATAATTTTAATTATGCATTGTCAAATAAAAAAGGGACAAGAACGTTTTATCAGTACAATATTTCTTCTCAATCAAGTTTTTATGAACAAAATAATTTATTTAAATCTTTAAAAAAGTTGAATAAAAAAATTAAAATTAAAACTATCAAATTTGATGATTTTTTTAATAAAAACCAAGTAATAGATTTTTGTAAAATAGATGTACAGGGTGAAGAAATGAATGTTTTAAAAGGAATGAAAAAAAATCTAAAAAATAAAAAAATCAAACTTTTAAAAGTTGAATTATCATTTATAGAAAGATATCAAGACGTTAAGCCAAATTTTTACGATATAATCGGTTTTCTGAATAAATATAAGTACAAACTAATTTCTATCTCAAAAATAAAATATAGAAATGAAAAAATTTTACTTATGGATGCTTTTTTTAGTTTAAAATAATGAGTGCTAACCCAATAATATTTTTTATATTTTATTTTTTAATAGTAGTTGCTGTATTAGGTTTTGGTATTGTTTTTAGAAAAATTATTTTTAAGAGCAGTAGCCTATTTAATTTAGGATTTGATGGGTTAGTAGGTATATTTATACTTACAATTTATTCTTACGTATCTCATTTTTTTTTCTCACATAACTTAGAACATAATTTTCTAGTTATTTTAACTGGATTAATAATGTTTTTTTTAAACTATAATAAAATAAAATACAATTTTGAATTAAAAATATTTATATCTGTTTTTTTAATATTATTTTTTGCATTTATAGCTTTTAAAACTCATGATGATTTTTCTTACTACCATTTTGGCTATACAAACTATATTAACGAAAGTAAATTTTTAATTGGTGTCGGAAATTTTAATCACGGTTTTAGAACACCTTCATCAATATTTTATTTGAATTCACTATTCTATTTACCAATTGTTGAGAAATACATGTTTCACATTGGAGCTATTATAATCATGGGTTATTCTTTAATTCATTTAATAACTTTATTAAATTATAAGTATTTAGAGAGAGATAATGACTACATATTTTTCCTAATTTTATTAAGTATAATTTTCATTTTTATTTTCTTTTACAGAATTTCTGAGCATGGTTCTGATAGATCTGCACAAATTTTAATATTTTTGTTATTTATTGAAATTTTCATATTTTTTAAATTTTTAAGAACTAGTGACATCTTTTTAGGCAAGATACTTATTTTATCGAGTTTAATTATATCATTAAAAAGTTTTTATTTTGTATATTTTATAATTTTAATCCCAATATTATTTTTATTAAAAAAAAATGATAAATTAGGTATTTTGAAAAATTTGCTAAAAATCATACCATTTTATCTTGCTACTTTATTAATCTTAAGTGTGCTTTTAGTAAATTTTTTCAATACAGGATGTTTAGTATACCCAGTTTACTTTACATGCTTTTCAGATTTTGAATGGTCAATTCTTATTAATGATGTAAAGCTTATGAATTCTCATTACGAAAATTGGGCTAAAGCAGGAGCTGGACCAAATTTTAAGGTAGATAATATTGAAAATCACATAATGTATTTTAATTGGGTGCCTAATTGGATAGATAATTATTTTTTTAATAAAGTATCTGATTTTCTTTTTGGTATTTTATTTTTAATTTTAATAATTTATTTAAGTTTTTTTTCTGCAAAAAAAAATAAGAAAAAACAAGATACATATTTATTACCTATTTATTTTTTTCTAATAATTTTATTTTTTGAATGGTTTTATAACCATCCAGCCTTAAGATATGGAGGGTATATATTAATATGTTTATTAATATTTATTCCTATTTCAAAATTTTTAGAGAGAAATAAACTTAACTTTAAACAACTTCAAAAAAGAATTTCAGTTTTATTATTAGTAACTGCAATAATATTTTTATTTAGAAATGTAAATAGAATTAATGATGAAATTATTAAATATAATTTTAACCCCTTTCAGGATTTTAGATATGAATTGTCTGATAATCATTACAGGATAAATAATAGAATAAGTGGACTTATAAATATATATGACAATTGCAAAATAAAAACTGAATGTGATTTTAATGGAGACTATGAAGTAACAAAAAAATATAAAACATACATGTTTATAAATATTAATTAGTTTTATGATTAAAAATTTATCAATCCTATTTCTGAAATTTTTTGATTATTTTCATAAAAAAAAAATAATTAAATATTTGAAATCACTTGAAATTGAAAGTTTTAATATTTTTTTTGATGTAGGTGCTCATATTGGAGAGTCTATTGATTTGTTTTGTAATAATTTTAGCATTAAAAGCATATATTCTTTTGAGGCTAGTTTAAAAAATTATAATTTACTTAAAAATAGAACTGAAAAATTAAAAAAAAAATTTAATCAATCTAATATTTATATTTATAATTTAGCGGCTGGAGATAAAAATCAAGAAAAAAAAATAAATCAACTTGATGAAAGCTCTTCATCGACTTTGATTGATATTAATCAAAACTCAAAATACTTTAGAAAAAAAAGTGGTTTTTTGTATAAGAAAAAAAATTATTCTCAAAAAATAAATACTAATCAGATAAGATTAGATAAATTCATTTTAGACTCTAATATTAAGAATATTGATTTTATAAAATTGGACACTGAAGGATATGAATTTTATGTACTTAATGGCCTAGGAAAATATATCCAAAATACTAAATATATTTTATTTGAGCATCATTATCATAACATGCTAATCAAAAATTATAGTTTTTCTGATATGCACAACTTATTAAGAAAAAATAATTTTAAAAAAATATTTAAAGCTAAAATGCCATTTAGAAAAACGTTCGAATATATTTACAAAAATGAAAATATGTGAGGTAAACTTTGACTTTTGATTAAATAATATATATTTAATTTTTAATTTAGTGAAAAAAAAAGCTTTAATATTTGGTGTAACAGGTCAAGATGGTTCCTATCTTGCGGAGTTTCTTTTAAATAAGCATTATATTGTCCACGGTGTAGTAAGAAGATCATCTTCATTTAATACTGGTAGGATAGATCATCTTTACCAAGATCCGCATGAAAAAAATCGTAAATTAATATTACACTATGGTGATATAACAGATGCTATATCTGTATCTACTTTATTAAAAGAGATTAGACCAAATGAAATTTATAATTTAGCTGCTCAATCTCATGTTGCAGTTTCTTTTGAGGTTCCAGAATATACTGCTAATGCGGATGCATTGGGTGCATTAAGAATTTTAGAAGCAATTAAATTTCATAAACTACAAAAGATAACAAAATTTTATCAAGCAGGCACATCTGAAATGTTTGGAAAAGTTAGAGAAGTTCCTCAGAATGAAAATACTCCTTTTTACCCAAGAAGTCCCTATGGAGTTGCCAAAGTTTATGCCCATTGGATAACAGTAAATTATAGGGAGGCTTACAACATTTTTGCATGCAACGGGATTTTATTTAATCATGAAAGCCCTATGAGGGGTGAAACATTTGTAACAAAAAAAATAATTAAAGCTTTAGTAAGAATAAAATCAAATAAACAAAAAAAACTATATTTAGGTAACATTGATTCTAAACGTGATTGGGGTCACGCCATAGATTATGTTGAGGCGATGTGGAAAATTTTACAATTAAAAAAACCTGATGATTTTGTAATTTCTACAGGAAAACAACTAAGTGTAAGGCAATTTGTAAATATTGTAGCAAAAAAACTTAAAATAAATTTAAAATGGATAGGTAAAGGTAAAAATGAAAAAGCAGTAAACCTTAATACGAAAAAAACAATAATAGAAATTGACAAGAAATATTTTAGACCCCTGGATGTTAATACATTACTCGGCGATAGTAGAAAAGCTTCTAAAATACTTAAATGGAAACCTAAAATAAACATTGAAAGATTGATTGAGGATATGATTAAGTTTGAGGAGAAAAATCTCATTAATGATTAATAAAAATTCAAAAATATTTATTGCTGGTCATAATGGTATGGTAGGGAATGCGATATTAAAAAAATTCAAAAGATTAGGTTATAAAAAAATTATTACTATAGATAAAAAAAAATTAAATTTAACTAACCAAGAAAAAGTTTTTAAATATCTTAAAAATAAAAAACCTGATCTGGTTATAATAGCTGCAGCAAAAGTAGGAGGTATTTTAGCAAATGACTTGTATAAATCTAAATTCATTTACGAGAATTTACAAATTCAGAATAATCTTATTCACGGATCTTATTTAGCTAAAATCAAAAATTTGATTTTTCTAGGGTCCAGCTGTATATATCCAAAACTTGCAAAACAACCAATTAAAGAAAAATATATTTTAACTGGCCCCTTAGAGGAAACGAATGATGCTTATGCTATAGCTAAAATTGCAGGAGTTCTTATGTGTTATAACTACAGCAAAAATTATAAATTAAATTATAAATGCCTAATGCCATCCAACATGTATGGACCAAACGATAATTACGACCTTGAAAACTCACATTTTTTTGCAGCTTTAATTAGAAAGATTTACGAGGCTAAAATTAAAAATAAAAAAAAATTTACAGTCTGGGGGACAGGAAAACCTTTTCGAGAACTTTTATTTGTTAATGATTTTGCTGATGCAGTAATGTTTTTCCTAAACAAAAAAATTAAATACCCATTTATTAATATTGGATCTGGTAAAGATTTTACAATTAAATGGTATGCAAATTTTATTGCAAAAGAGTTAGGCGCATCAAATCTTAAAATTATTTTTGACAAAAGAAAACCTGATGGAATGCCTAGAAAATTGTTAGATGTAAATGTTGCAAAGAAACTTGGTTGGAGAGCCAAAACTTCATTAAAACAAGGTTTAAAAATGACATTAGATGACTACATCACAAAAATTAATTAATTATTTTAGTTTACATTTTTTTATTTTTCTCTATAAGTTTTTTGCCTGGTGATTACAGCGAAAGTGTAATACCCGATCCCATTCCGAACTCGGAAGTCAAGCCTTTCTGCGCCGATGGTACTTTGTCTTAAGACACGGAAGAGTAGGACGTTGCCAGGCTATTTCAGATGAAAAATTACATTGTAGTTACTGGTGGAGCTGGGTTTGTAGGCTCTAATCTTATAGAATTTTTAGCTAATAAAACGAAGTATAAAATTTTAAGCTTAGATAATTATTCAAGTGGTAATAAAAAAAATCATATTAAAAATAAAAAAATCAAATACTTAAATGGTAATACAAAAAATATTCAATCAATATTGAAAAAATATAAAAAAAAAATTCATTCAATTTTTCATTTTGGTGAGTTCGCAAGAATTTATCAAAGCTTTTTAAAATTCGATCAATGCCACGAATCTAATACAATAGGAAGTAAATCAGTATTTAAATTTTGTTTGGATAACAAAATTAAATTAATTTACTCTGCTACATCTGCTAGTTTAGGAAATTCTGGAAAAGATAAAAATTTGTCCCCCTATGCTTTTACAAAATCTAAAAATTTAGAATTACTAGAAAATCTTAAAAAATGGTTTAACTTTAAATACGAGGTTATTTATTTCTACAATGTATATGGACCAAGACATATTAAATCAGGTGACATGGCAACTGTAATTGGTATCTTTGAAAAATGTTTTGAGCATAAAAAACCTTTAACAGTAGTGAGACCTGGCAGCCAAACAAGAAGATTTACTCACATTAATGATACTATTATGACGTGTTTTGAAGCTTGGAGTAAAAATAAATGTAGACATTATAGTATATCTCATAAAAAATCTTACTCTATTTTAAATGTTGCAAAATTATTTGATACAAGAATTACTTTTTTGCCTGAAAGAAAGGGAGAAAGGTATGCGTCAGCTTTGACCAATGTCTCTTTTAATAACAAAGTTCATAAAAGATATGGCAAAATTCAATTGAAAGACTACATAAATTCATTTATTAAAAGTAAAAAATAAATTTTATATGAAAATTGCAAGTTCACTTAAATCATTAAAAAAAAGAGATCTTAATTCAAAATTAGTTAGAAGAAGAGGTAGAGTATATATAATTAATAAAAAAAATCCTAAATTTAAGGCAAGACAAAAATAGCCATGAAAATTGGATCTATTAGTGAAAACAAAAACGCGGAAAAAAGAATTTCAATTACCCCGGATATAGTAAAAAAATACATTTCAAGCGGCTTTGAGGTTTTTATTGAAAAAGGTTTTGGAGATCATTTAGGGATTAAAGATGAAATTTTTTTAACTGAAGGATGTAAAATAGAAAGTAAAGAAAATATCTTAAAAAATTCTGATATAATAGTCCAAATGAACCTTCCTGATGTTGGTGACACATCCTTACTAAAAGAAAATAAAATTCTTATAGGCAACTTTAATTCAAATAAAAACCTTGAAACAATTAAGAAAATTAATGAAAAAAATATTTCAGTGTTTTCACTAGAACTTTTACCTAGGATTACAAGAGCTCAATCTATGGATATATTATCATCCCAAGCGAATTTAGCTGGTTATAAAGCAGTAATAGACTCTTTTGCATTGTTTAAAAAGGCGATACCAATGATGATGACTGCAGCTGGAACCATTCCAGCAGCAAAAGTTTTAGTTGTTGGTGCTGGAGTGGCTGGATTACAAGCAATTGCTACAGCAAAAAGAATGGGAGCTATTGTATTCGCAACAGATGTTAGAATGGCCTCAAAAGAACAAGTGGAGAGCCTTGGTGGGAAATTTTTAGTCGTTGAGGGTTCAGAAAATCTTGAAACAGAGGGCGGATACGCTAAGGAAGCATCAGATGAATTTAAAAAAAAACAAGAAAATTTATTATTTGAAACCTTGAAAAAAATCGATGTTGTGATTTGTACAGCGTTAATACCTGGAAAGAAAGCACCGTTAATAATAAACGAGAAAATGATAAATAATATGCAACCAGGATCAGTTGTGTATGATCTTGCTGCATCTCAAGGTGGAAACGCGGCATTTACAAAACCTGATGAAATTGTGGATCAAAATGGAGTAATGATTGTAGGCGAGAGCACAATACTAAATAAATTGCCAGTCTCATCTTCCAATCTATATGCTAAAAATGTATATAATTTTGTTCTTAATTTATGTGATAAAGAGACAAAAAAAATTAAAATTAATATGGAAGATGAAATAATAAGCCAAACATTGGTAAAATGATATGGAAATAGATCCTTTTATTTTTAGAGTAAGTATTTTTATACTTTCAATTTTTGTTGGTTACTATGTTGTATGGAGTGTAACTCCCTCTTTGCATACACCTCTAATGTCAGTAACTAATGCTATTTCTTCAGTAATAATTGTTGGTGCAATAATTGCAGCTTTATCAGGTGAGCCTGGAAAAATTTTCGAAATTTCAAACTTATTTGGATATGCAGCTATTATTCTTGCAGCAGTAAATATATTTGGAGGATTTTTAGTAACGCAAAGGATGTTAGCAATGTACAAAAAAAAAAAGAGGGATAAAAAATAATGTCAGCAAATTTGTTAGCTTTCTTTTATTTGATTTCAGGGGTTTTATTTATATTAGCTTTAAGAGGTTTATCCTCTCCAGAAACTTCCAGGCAAGGTAATTTTTATGGAATAGTCGGGATGGCTTTGGCAATAGGAGTAACAATAATTTCTGTTGGAGATCTATCCTCTAGTTTTATTTATTTAATTGTAGCGTTATTGATTGGTGGCTCAATAGGTGCTTTTATAGCTTTTAAAATACCAATGACTGCTATGCCAGAATTAGTCGCTGGATTTCATAGTTTAGTTGGGCTGGCAGCAGTTTTTGTTGCAATATCAGCATATTTAAATCCTGGTGTGTTTAATCTGGGAACACCCGGAGATATTAAAATAGCTAGTTTAATTGAAATGTCATTGGGTGCTGCAATAGGTGCAATAACTTTTACAGGTTCAATTATTGCATTCCTCAAATTAAGAGGAATTATGTCAGGTTCTCCAATAACATTTCCAGGACAACATATTTTAAATCTAGTTTTAGGAATTTTATTAATTGGTCTAATTTCTTATTTATGTATAAATCAATTAGATAGTCTATTTTGGACAATTATTTTAATTTCGTTTTTGGTTGGTATATTAATAATTATTCCAATAGGTGGAGCGGACATGCCAGTAGTTATTTCGATGTTAAATTCTTACTCAGGATGGGCCGCAGCTGGAATTGGTTTCACTTTAGAAAACACAGCTTTGATAATAACTGGAGCATTAGTGGGGTCATCAGGGGCTATTCTATCTTATATAATGTGCAAAGGAATGAATAGATCTTTCTTTAATGTCATACTAGGGGGTTGGGGCGCAACAGAAGAACAAACCTCTTCCTCATCTAAAGAGCAAAAACCAGTCAAGAGCGGTAATGCAGATGACGCAGCATTCTTGATGAAAAATGCCTCATCTGTAATAATTGTTCCAGGTTATGGTATGGCTGTTGCTCAAGCTCAACACGCATTAAGAGAAATGGTAGACGCGTTAAAAAAAAATGGTGTAAAAGTAAATTATGCAATTCATCCAGTTGCGGGTAGGATGCCGGGACATATGAATGTATTATTGGCAGAAGCAAACGTACCTTATGATGAAGTTTTTGAATTAGAGGAAATAAACAATGATTTTGCAAATTGTGACGTTGCATATGTTATAGGTGCAAATGATGTAACAAATCCTGTGGCGAAAACTGACCCTCAAAGTCCAATATATGGTATGCCTATCTTAGACGTAGAAAAATCAAAATCTGTTTTGTTTGTGAAGAGAAGTTTGTCACCAGGATATGCTGGTATTGATAATGATTTATTTTATAGAGATAACACTTTAATGTTATTTGCCGACGCAAAAAAAATGACAGAGGAAATTCTCAAAAATTTAGATTAAATTCAATATATTCAAAATTTAATTAAATGAAAATAAATGATTTACAAGTGTACATATTTAAAAAAATTTCATTTTTATATAATTTTATATTTGGAAGAAAAACTACTCAAAAATTGAATAATATTATATTTTCCTTATCCTTACGTGCAAAAGGTTATAATAATTATGGTAGTTTTAAAGTAACTGGAGAAAAAAATTTTATTCAAAGTATATCAAGAGAATTACAGTTTAGCTTAGATATAGGTGCTAATATCGGAAATTATTCCAAATTATTAATTGAGGAGACCAACTCGTATATATTTGCATTCGAACCTTTAGATGGAGCCTATGATATCTTGAACAATCTAGTAATCGAACATCCTAATCGAATTGAAGCTTTTAAATTAGCTTTAGGAGATAAAAATGTTGAAAAAAATTTAAATTTTACAGATGAAAAATCTGAAAAAGCAACTTTCCTTGATGATATTAATAAACTGTCATTTTATGAAGCAGCATCTAATAAAAAAAAATTGGTGAATTTAGTTACATTAGATGAGTTTATGGAACAAAAAAATTTATTTGATAAAGAAATAGATTTGATAAAAATTGATACTGAGGGTTACGAGTTAGAGGTCTTAAAAGGTTCAAAAAGATTAATTGAAGAAAATAAACCTAAATATATTCAACTAGAGTTTAACATACATCAATTATTTAAAAATCATACGATGTACGAATTTTCTAAATATTTAAAAAAATACGAATTATTTCAAATTTTACCATTTGGTAATAAACTATTAAAAGTAAATCCAGAAAAAGCCGAAACAAATATTTTTTATCTAACAAATTTTGTGTATATTAGAAATGATTTAGTTCATAAATTTTAAAAAATGAAAACTAAAATATTTTGTGATATTGCTGATCTTAAATTAATTAAATTTTTCAATAAAAAAAAAATCGTTGATGGGTTTACTACAAATCCAACTTTAATGAGAAAAGCAGGAGCTAAAAATTACAAATTATATTCGCAACAAATTTTAAAAATTGCAACAAAAAAAAAAATTTCTTTAGAAGTTTTCGGAGATAATTATAAAGATATACATAAACAGGCCTTAAAAATAAATTCATGGGGAAAAAATGTCTATGTAAAGATTCCTGTTGTAAATTCAAAAGGTTTATTTATGGGCAAAGTTATTAAAGAATTGTGTAAAAAAAATATTAAAATGAATATAACAGCTGTTTATACTTCACAACAAGTATCGAAAATTTTAAAAGTAATAAATAAAAAGACAAAAATAATTATATCTCTATTTATAGGTCGTGCATCAGATGCAGGGAAAGATCCAATACCCGAAATAATCAAAAGTATTAAATTATCAAAAAAATTTAAAAATGTTGAAATACTTTGGGCCAGTGTAAGAGAACCATATAATTACATTCAAGCAAAACAACTTGGATGTCATATAATTACAATCCCACCATCAATAATTGAGAAAATAGAAAATTTTGGAAAATCCTATGATAAATTGACTATAGAAACTGTTAAAACTTTTTTAAATGATAGTAAAAAATCAAATTTTAAAATTGATTATTGAAGTGAAATTTTTTTAAGATATCTTAAATACTTTGGACAGGTAGTTTTGTAATAAAATCTATTAATTTTTTTTTTTGCATTAATTATTTTTTTTTTACTTAAAGTATAATTAGATATACAATTCTCTAATTGATTACTTAAATCATACTTATTTTTTATACTAACCTTATATCCACCTTTTCCGTTTAGTAAAATTTCATCAGGTCCACTTTTACAATTTGTATAAACACATGGAATTTCATAATTCACTGCATCAATATAAACATTTCCTAAGCCTTCATACAGTGAAGTTAAGGCAAAAACTTTAGCTGAAGAAAAATATTTATCAGTTTTTTTAACCCATCCCTTTAATTTTATTTTTTTTTGGAGATTTAAACTTTTAATAAGATTTTCTAAATTCGCTTTATCTGGACCATCACCAAGAATTATTAGTTTGAATTTTGGATACTTTTTAACAAATATCGAGAAACCCAAAATCAAAGTAACAAAGTCCTTTTGCTTACATAATCTTCCCACAGATAAAATATTATTTGGTTTTTTTACATATTTTACTTTTTTTATTTTAAGTAAATAAGGATTGTAAATTGTCTTTATCTTTTTTTTTTTAAATATAAATAATTCCATAGATTTTTTCGAACCCAAAGAATTAGTAAGTATACCATTCGCAAAATTGTATATACAAAATCTCATTATAAATACAATAAAGGCTGAAAAATAATTGTCAGCATGTATTGTAGAGTGTACCGGATCTTCTGAATTTCTAGCTATAACTTTAATACCATAAATTTTACATATTATAATTGCCACCATACTACTTTGCATGGAGAGTACTACAGTATTTTCTTTTTTAAATAATGAAAAACTTTCAACTAAATTTTTAATAGAGTAAAAAGCAATCAACCATCTAAAAGGTAAGAAAAAAAATTTAAAATTGGATGCAACCTTTAAAAAGTTAAAATTTTTGTTTTGAAAATTAAGTCCTTTTCTATCAATTTTGCTTGAGATTAATGTTACTTTAATTTCTTTTTTGGTTAAATACTTTATTAAATGTTTTATATTTACTGTAACACCACCTCTCTCCATTGAAGGATAAAAAAGTATAGTGTGCTTAAGGTTCATACATTAATTAATTGGTTGCGGGGGACGGATTTGAACCGCCGACCTCAAGGTTATGAGCCTTGCGAGCTACCAGGCTGCTCCACCCCGCGATATTTAAATTCTATTTTTTAGCTTATTTAATTTCTTTACTCTCTTTATATTTTCTTGGAGAATTCTTTTTTTCTTTTCTGATGGTTTTTCATAATTATTTTTAAGTTTAATTATCTTAAAAAAACCGTCTCTTTGAAGTTTTCTCTTTAAAACTCTCAAAGCCTGCTCAACATTATTATCTTTTACGTCTATTTTAATAACATCCTCCAAAAAAGCGTTTAAGTAGCATTTTAAAGTATATTTGTCTATTTAATTTATTTAGGAATCTTGAATATTCTTTTCTTTAATTTTTCTCTCTTTTTTTATTCTTCGTTCAGCTTTTTCTATAGCCGATACTAAATCTTTTTGAGAAAATAATCCCATAGCTACAGGATCTTTTGAATTTAAATTATTGTAATTCCAATAATTTTTGTTTCTAATTAAGGTTACAGAATTTTTTGTTATTCCAACTAATTTAGCTATTTGAGAGTCTTTTAACAACGAGTGTTGTTTAATCAACCACAAAGCCGCATCAGGTTTATCTTGCCTTTTAGATAATGGAATATATTTTTTAAATTTTTTTTCTTCAACATTAACATTTATACTATCATCTTTGATATTTAATTCCCTATTAGAATCTTTAGAAGAAAGATCAATTTCTTCTCGAGTTAATTGTCCAGACATAATTGGATTATAGGCAACTATTCCTTTTCCAACTTCTCCATCAGCAATACCTTGAACTTCAACTTCATGCATTTTGCAAAAACTTGCAATTTGTTTAAATGTAAGTGTAGTATTTTCAACAAGCCATAAAGCTGTAGCCATTGGCATTAGAGGAGCTTTAGACATTATTTATTCTCAGATCTAAAATTTTTAAATTTTTTGTTAAACTTACTTACTCTACCTTTATCCAGAAGTTTTTGTTTTCCTCCTGTCCAAGCAGAATGAGACTTTGGATCAATTTCTAATTTAAGTATTTCACCCTCAGCACCCCATGTGGACATTGTCTCGAATTGAGAACCATCAGTCATCTCAACTTTAATTTTATGATAGTTTGGGTGAATTTTTTTTTTCATAACGGGTTTATAACAAAAGATTAAAATAAAACAATTAAAACTTATCAAGTTTATAAAGCATTTTTTCGTATATATTTTCACTTGATGCCTTAAGTTTTATATTTTCAGTTTTTGTAATATCAATTTTATTTATTTTTCCACCTGCCTCACTTACAATTAGTATACCTGCGGCAATGTCCCAAATATTTAAATTGTTTTGAAAATATCCATCAAATCTTCCGTTACCTACATATGCTAAATCTAGAGCAGCACTGCCTGTAATTCTTGAATTTAAATCATTAGAGATTAAACCATTTTTATTTGTAGCAAATAGACATTCATCTAAAAGTTTTTTATTAGATACTCTTATTCTGTGATTATTAAAATAAGCACCTTGATTTTTTTCGGCATAAAACATTTCGTTCTTTATAGGATCAAATATAATACCTGATATAATTTCATCATTAGATCTTAAAGCAATAGAAATACAAAAGTGTGGGATTCCATGAAGAAAATTTGTAGTTCCATCAATTGGATCTATTATCCAAATATTTTTTTTATCTTCATTTCCAATGAAACCTTGTTCCTCAGTTAAAATTGAAAATTTTTTTTTATGCTTAATTAATTCGTCTATAATAATATTTTCTACTTTTTTGTCAGAACTTGTAACGAAATCTTTTGGTCCTTTTTTAGAGACCTGCAAATTTTCCAATTCCCCAAAATCTCTAATTAATGGTTTAGATGCTTTTTCACATGCTTTAATCATTATATTAAGTATAGGTGAAATTGAATTCATGATTATAATTTTTTTATATATTCCATAGTCCTAGTGTCTATAGTTATTTTATCGCCAACATTTATAAAAGGTGGTACTTGAACTTTTATTCCATTGCTCAAAGTAGCGGGTTTGTAGGATGAGGAAACTGTTTGTCCTTTTAAAGCTGCATCAGTATCAACAATTTCTAAATTTATTTGATTAGGTAAAGTTATGAAAATTGGTCTATCATTATAGAAACCTATTATAACGTTTAAATTCTCTTGAAGTATTTTTGATTTATCTCCCACTAGAGAATCCTTTAAAGTTATTTGTTCAAAAGTTTTTGGATTCATAAAATGAAATCCATCTGCATCTTTATAAATATAAGCAAACTCAAGTTCATCAACCGTTGCTTTTTCAACAGTTTCACTAGACCTAAACCTTTCATTTATTTTTGTACCATTGTTTATACTTTTCATTTCTACTTGATTGAAAGCTCCACCTTTGCCAGGTTTAACATGCTGGGTTTTAGTCACCTCCCAAAGGTCATTTTTATATTCAATCAACATTCCAACTTTTATTTCATTAACGTTTATTTTCATTCTTTGATACTTACTATATCTGGGGTTTGCCAATTTAGACTTTGACCGCTATCGATTGCCAAAATTTGGCCTGTAATAGATTTATTTTTTATAAAAAAATCGACAGCATTACAAATTTCTTTTACATCAACTTGTTTTTTTAGCATTGTAGATAAGTATTGTTTTTTAAAATGTTTTATAGATTGCCTTTTATTTTTGATAGTCGGTCCTGGAGCTATACCGTTAACTCTGATACTCGGTGCTAAACTCATAGCACTGGTTTTAGTTAAAGTAAAAAGACCAGTTTTACTAATTGTATAAGAAAAAAAGTAAGGTGTTAATTTAAAAACTCTTTGGTCAATAATATTAATTATATTGTTATTTTTACCTTTTATATTTTTTGAAAATTCCATTGATAGAATTGCAGGAGCTTTTAAATTTATCGATATATGTTTTTCCCAACTTTTTGAATTAAAATTTTCTAGTTTATCATTTTCGAATACAGATGCATTGTTTATCAGACAATCAAAGTACTTCATTTTTGATCTTGAAAAATTAATTATACTAAGGATATCTTTTTCTTTACTTAAATCACCTTTTACCAAATAGACTTTTGTTCCATTTTTTTGTAATTTATTTCTTAATATTTTTGCTTTTGATTTAGACTGGTTAAAATGTATTACTATTTCTTTATTTAAGCCTGATAATTTCTCTGCTATCGCAGCACCAATTCTAGTGGCCCCACCTGTAATAATTATTTTCCGTGCTTCCATTTTTTCTCTCTTTTTTTGGTAACTCTAGTCCCTGGCATTCCTAAAGTTGACCTTCCTTTTGGATAAACTTTATTTTTAACATCATATTGTCTTATTTTAGGGTTTAAAGTAATTTCTAATTCTGTACTTTGTAATTTTCTAATTTCATCTCTTATTTTAGCCGCTTCCTCAAATTCGAGATTAGATGCAGATTCTTTCATTTTTTTGTCTAAAGCTTTTAAATGTTTCTTTAGGTTCCCACCAATATTTGATCCCTCGCTTATTTTTACGTAATCTTTTTCGTAAACACTTTCAAGAATATCTCCTATCTCTTTCTTCACAGATTTCGCATCTATCTTATGTTTTTTATTATATTTTAATTGAATTTCTCTTCTTCTCTCAGTTTCTTTAATAGCTTTTTTAATGCTTTTAGTTTCTTTATCAGCATAAAGTATTACTTTACCATCTACATTCCTTGCTGCTCTACCAATCGTTTGTATTAAGGAAGTTTCGGATCGTAAAAATCCTTCTTTGTCTGCATCTAATATTCCTACAAGAGCACATTCAGGTATATCTAATCCTTCCCTTAAAAGATTAATCCCAACCAAAACATCAAAAACTCCCATCCTAAGATCCCGCATTATTTCTATTCTCTCTAACGTATCAATATCAGAATGCATATATCTAACTTTAACTCCATTCTCATGAAGGTATTCTGTTAAATCTTCAGCCATCTTTTTTGTTAAAGTTGTAACTAGTACTCTATAATTACTTTTTACAACTTCCTTACATTCATGCATTAAATCGTCTACTTGATTTTTTGCAGGACGAATTTCAACTAAAGGATCAATTAAACCAGTAGGCCTAATAACTTGATCAACAAATTTCCCTTTAGTCTGATTTAGCTCCCATGGCCCTGGTGTTGCAGATACAAAAATTGTTTGTGTTCTCATTAGATCCCATTCTTCAAATTTTAAAGGTCTATTATCCATACAAGATGGAAGTCTAAAACCATATTCTGCTAGTGTACTTTTTCTGGACCTATCACCTTTAAACATTCCATTTAACTGTGGAACTGTGACATGAGACTCATCAACAAATATAAGAGCATTGTCAGGAAAATACTCAAATAAAGTAGGTGGTGGTTCTCCAGGTTTTCTACCTGATAAAAATCTTGAATAATTTTCAATACCCGCACATGATCCAGTAGCCTCTATCATTTCTAAATCAAATTTTGTTCTTTCCTCTAACCTTTGAGCTTCTAGTAATTTATTTTCTGATTTGTGTTTTTTTAAAGTAATATCCAATTCTTTTCTTATATTAATAACCGCCTGTTCAACAGTTGGTTTTGGAGTTATGTAATGACTATTCGCGTATATTTTAATTAATTTTAATTCTCTAACTTGATCTCCGGTCAAAGGATCGAATTCCTCAATTTTTTCTAATTTATCTCCAAATAAACTCAATCTCCAGGCACGGTCCTCAAGATGAGAAGGAAAAATTTCTAAATATTCACCTCTTGCCCTGAATGTACCCCGAAAAAAGTTTTGATCATTTCTTTTATACTGTAGTGCAACCAAAGATTTTATTATTTGCTCACGATTATAGTCATAGTTTTTTTGTAAAGTTAAAGTCATTTTGCTGTATGCTTCAACAGAACCTAATCCATAAATACAAGATACACTCGCAACAATTAAAACATCATCTCTCTCAAGAAGAGATCTAGTTGCAGAGTGTCTCATTCTATCGATTTGCTCGTTTATGGATGCCTCTTTTTCTATATATGTGTCTGACCTTGGTACGTAAGCTTCTGGAGTGTAGTAATCATAATAAGAAACAAAGTACTCGACAGCATTATTTGGAAAAAAAGTTTTCATCTCGCCATACAATTGTGCAGCCAGAGTTTTATTCGGAGCAAGAACCAGTGCTGGTCTATTGGTTTCCTCAATAATTTTAGCCATCGTAAATGTTTTTCCCGAACCAGTTACCCCAAGAAGAACTTGATTAAATTCGTTCTTTTTTGCCCCAGCTACCAACTTTTTAATTGCTTCAGGTTGATCACCTGCAGGTTTAAAATCAGACTTTATTTTAAACTTTTTACCTCCTTCGAGTTTTCCACTAATTTGGGTAGATTTACTTTGAATATCTGTAATTAAATCTTGATAAGTATTTTGCATATATTAAACAAAGTAATAAAATATAAATATATTTCAATGAGCATAATATCTAATAGTTTAAAGAGAATTAAACCTTCCCCAACAATAGCGGTTACTCAAAAAGCAAGAGAACTAAGAGCTGCTGGCAAAGATGTAATCGGTTTAGGTGCCGGAGAGCCTGATTTTGATACACCAGAAAATATTAAGAGAGCTGCAATTAAAGCGATAAAGTCAGGGGATACAAAATATACCGCTGTTGATGGAACACCCGCACTTAAAAAAGCAATTGTTAAAAAATTTAAAAAAGAAAATAATCTTTCGTATAATACAAATCAAATAACCGTTGGAACTGGTGGAAAACAAGTTTTATATAATGCATTCATGGCAACTCTCAACAAGGGAGATGAAGTAATTATTCCAGCTCCATACTGGGTTTCATATCCAGACATGGTTCTCCTAGCAGGTGGAAAACCTAAATTTGTAAAATGCGATGAAAAAGATGAATTTAAGCTCACACCACAAAAATTAAAAAAGGCTATTTCGAAAAAGACTAAATGGCTAATTCTTAATTCACCTTCAAATCCAACTGGTTCTGGGTATACGAAAAACGAAATATTAAAATTATCAAAAATTCTTTTACGAAATAAAAAAATTTTTATTTTAAGTGATGATATATACGAGCATGTTAGATATGATAATTTTAAATTTTTTACAATTGCTCAAATTCCTAAACTTAAAAATAGGGTTTTAACAATGAACGGTGTTAGCAAATCATATGCTATGACAGGTTGGAGAATTGGATATGCAGCGGGCCCAGAAGAAATTATAAATGCTATTAGAAAAATTCAATCTCAATCAACTTCAAATCCATCTTCAATAAGTCAGGCTGCATCTGTAGAAGCATTAAATGGAACTCAAAAATTTATTAAAACTAGGGCAAAATCTTTTAAAGAACGAAGGGATTTTGTTGTAAAATCTTTAAATTCTATAAAAGGTATAAATTGCTTAAAACCAAATGGTGCATTTTATGTGTTTCCAAATTGTAAAAAACTATTAGGAAAAAAAAATAATTTAAAAAAAGATAGTGATTTTGTTAAAAAATTATTGGAAAAAGCAAACGTTGCTGTTGTTCAAGGATCAGCTTTCGGATTAGATGGATATTTTAGAATTTCATATGCCACATCAATGAAAAATTTAAAAGTTGCCTTAGAAAGAATCAAAGACTTTTGTGAGAATTTAAATTAAAAAAATAGAAATAGCTTTGGTTTTCGGGACATCTGGATTAGCTGGTAGTCATATATTAAACTAAGCCAAGTCTAACAACTGACTTTGCAGCTTCTGACATTGCACTTTTTGCAGATTTAAATTTCATTCCTAGTAAATTTTCCGAGTAAGAAGTGTCTGTTTGCATAACAATTTGAAGATCAGGTATCATAGTTTTTGCACTTGAATCTACTAAGCTGATTAATTTAACCATAAAATTTGGTAATTCTCTTTTTGGAAGTTTTTTTGCGTAACCTGGCAGAGCCTCTGCCATTATATTTGACAATTCTAATAATGTTTTAACATCTTTTCCTACGATTATTCTTCGACCTCCAACTCCCTCTTTTCCCATGCAGACAACATGTGATTTAGCTACGTCCTCAACATGTGAAATTAACACTCCCCATTTTGGTGCTGCAGGAAATTTACCTTTTAAAAATTGTTTTACATACTCTATCGATGTACACTCTTTACTATCAAGCGCATCTCCAAAAACTCCTCCGGGATTAATAACAGTTAATTTATCTTTTAAACCTTTGTTTTCCATAAAATCCCATGCTGCTTTTTCTGCAACTGTTTTTGATAAAAAATAATCACTAACACCTTTTTCCCAATTAATATCAGTCCAATCATTTTCCCCAAAAGAGTATGGACTTGTCCTATTTGGTTTCCTAAACATTGCAACTATAGATGAAGTTAAAATTATTTGATCAACGCTTGCATTAATACTTGCTTTTAAAACTCTCAAAGTTCCATCTTTGGCTACAGGAACTAATTTTTGTCTATCATTAGAAACCTTTATTGGAAATGGAGATGCAACATGCATTGTATATCTGCATCCTTTTGCAGCGTCATCCCAACCTTCATCCTTTAATAAATCTAATACAGCAAAAGTTAAATTTTCTACAGGTGTATCTTTACTTTTTAAAGTTTGTTTTGTAGGCTCAATTAAGTTTTCATTTCTAACGGTTCCAACAACATGATGACCTTCCTTCAGCAATTTTATAGCTATATGTTTACCTATCCATCCACTAATTCCGGTTAATAAAACTTTACAAGACATTTATTTAACTGTGAGAGAGGTGTTTTTCTGCCTCTAATGCTGCCATACAACCCATTCCAGCTGCTGTTACAGCCTGTCTAAACACTTTATCTTTTACGTCTCCAGCCGCAAATACTCCTGGAACATTGGTTTCAGTTGAGTCAGATTTTGTTACTAAATACCCTTCGTTATCCATTTCAAGTTGGTCTTTAAATAATTGTGTTGCAGGATCATGACCAATTGCAATAAAAACTCCGTCTAAATTAATATCTATTACTTTATTTGTTTTAACATTTTTAATTTTAATGCCTTTTACATTTTTAGGATTATCATCACCTATTACTTCTTCAACAACACTATCCCATATTATTTCTATCTTTTTATTTTCCAACAATTTAGTTTGTAATAATTTTTCAGCTCTTAATTTGTCTCTTCTATGAATTAATTTTACTTTAGATGCAAATTTTGTTAAAAACATCGCTTCCTCAACAGCTGCGTTTCCACCCCCAACAACCGCAACCTCTTTATCTTTAAAGAAAAAACCATCACATGTTGCACATGCTGATACACCAAATCCTCTAAATTCTTGTTCTGATTTTAAGTTAAGCCATCTTGCTTGTGCACCAGTAGAAATAATTATTGAATCCGCAGTATATTTTTGACCACCGTCTCCGATTGCTTCAAAAGGTTTTGATTTTAAGTTCACAGATGAAATATGATCCTCAATCATTTCTGTACCGACCGCATGAGCCTG
Source organism: uncultured Pelagibacteraceae bacterium (assembly GCA_902619925.1). Taxonomy (GTDB): domain Bacteria; phylum Pseudomonadota; class Alphaproteobacteria; order Pelagibacterales; family Pelagibacteraceae; genus Pelagibacter. The sequence continues at coordinate 39,851 of CACNFY010000003.1, read as the reverse complement.
TTCTTTCATTTGCTCCATCAACCATGGTCCTTGTATAGTTTTTGCAAAACCTGGGTAATTTTCTACATCAGTGGTCGTAGTAAGTTGTCCTCCAGGCTCAGAACCATAGACTAATATTGGTTTTAGCATTGCTCTCGCCGCATACACTGCTGCTGTGTAACCGGCAGGACCAGATCCAATTATTAACACTTTTGTATGTTTAGTTGGTTTTTCTGACATACAAGTTTATATAGTGATAAATGAGTAAATTAAAAGGGTTATTATTAACCGAAGGATTACATGGAATGATTAGCCAAGTAGAGGGTTTGGCTAAAGCATTGGACCTAGAATATTTTCACGAGAAAATTGAATTGAATAATTTTTGGAAACTGATTCCCCCATCTTTAACTCCTGTAAAAAAATATATTTTTAAAAACCATATTGAGAATGAGTTTGATATAATTATATCATGTGGAAGAAAAAGTGTTATTCCATCAATTTATTTAAAAAAAAATTCAATAAAAAATATTATAAATATACATATACAAAATCCTAAAGTTTCCTTTAACAATTTTAACTATATTATTGCACCTGAGCATGATGGAATATCAGGCAAAAATGTTATTTCCTCCAAAGGCGCACTACATTATTTGACAATAAAAGAAATAGAAAATTCTAGGGGTTACCTTCAAAATAAAATAAATTCAAAAAAAGATACTTTAACTCTAATTTTAGGTGGACCTACGAAATATTATAATTATTCAACTCAAAATATTAAATCTATATTTTCTAAAATAAAAAATTTAACGGAAAAAAATAATCTCAATCTAATTGTTATACCTTCTAATAGAACGCCAAAAGAAACAGTCTCATTAGCAAAATCAGAACTTGTTAAAGATACAACAATTATAGAAACTGTGGATAAGAAAGCATATTTATCAGCACTATGTTTGGCAAAATATATTGTTGTAACGTGTGATTCTAGTTCAATGATTTCCGAAGCTGCATTAACAGGAAAACCGGTTTATGTCGCAATGATTGAAACCAATAGAAATGATAAAAGATTTCAAGATTTCAGAAAGTTATTTGAAAATATGAATATATTAAGAAAATTAGATGACAAATTAGAAACTTGGAGCTATGAAAAGTTAGATGAAGCAAATAGAATAGCAAAATTAATTAAATTAAAATAAATGTCTTTTTTAAAATCATTAACAAGTAATTCGAATAAATTTGATAAACCCTTTACTCATTGGGAACTAAATAACCCATTATCAGAGGAGGCGATTAATGAGATTATAAATGCAGACATTGCTAACCCAAATGAACATAAATTAGAATATGATGGAACAAGGGCAATTGATGGTGGAGAAGGTAAATTTAGAGAAGGAATTACTTCGGGTGGTAAAGCATTAAAGTTTAGATGTTTTGTAACTAAAGAAAACTCAAAAGATTTTCCAGGACTTTCAAATTTTATTAATGAATTACAGCAAAAGGAAACCCACTCAAAAATATCAGAATTAATAAGCAAAGATTTATCAAACTCCCATGTGAGAGTTGAGGTTATCTGTGATAGAAAAGGCTTTTGGTTGAAACCTCATTGTGACATTAAAGAAAAATTACTTTCATGTTTATTGTTTGTTAACAATGAAAATGAAAGTGAAACCTTGGGAACAGATTTTTATGATGAAAATCTAAAAAAAATTAAAACTGTGCCTTATAAACATAATTACGGATATTTTTTTTCAAGTGGTCCAAACACATGGCATGGGATGGAAAAAAAAGAAATTGTGAAAGAGAGAAGATGTTTACAAGTTAATTACGTTACTTTTCCAACAGATTGGAAAGTTTTTTAATTCTTTTGAAGAGAAAATACTTTTAATTTTTTTATTTTTAAAGCCTCTATACCCTTTAAACAAGCATAAGCAGTAGACATATTAGTGCAGTAAGGAACTTTATTAATTAATGTTGCTCTTCTTAGTGCTTTAGCATCATTTATCCTTGTTTCACTGTTCCCACCACCCGTATTAATTACTAAGGCAATTTTTTTTGAGTTTAACACATCAACTATATGGGGTGTTCCACTACTTACTTTATTGATAGTTTTACATTTCATTCTATTTCTTTTTAAAACTTCTGCTGTTCCTTTAGTGCCTGACAGTGTAAACCCTATTTTTATTAATTTTTTAGCAAGATTAATTATCTCTTCCTTATGTGAATTTTTTACTGATAAGAAAGCCATACCTTTAGTCGGTAAAAAATTAGAGGATGCAATTTGACTTTTCGCAAAAGCCATCCCGAAGTCTTTGTCAAATCCCATTACCTCTCCTGTTGATTTCATCTCAGGACCTAGCAAAACATCACTGTCTGGAAATTTATTAAAAGGAAAAACAGCCTCCTTAACAGCAAACATTTTATTTACTTTATATTTCAGTTTGTATTTTGACAGTTTTTCACCTGCCATAATTTTAGACGCAATTTTTGCTAATGGCTCTCCATTAGCTTTAGATACAAAAGGCACAGTTCGACTTGCTCGTGGATTGACTTCTATTACATAAATTTCATCATTTTTAATTGCAAATTGTATATTTAAAAAACCCACCACTTTTAATGAGAGAGCAAGTTTTCTTGTTTGAATTTTTAATTCTTTTAATAAATTTTCTTTTATTGAAATTGGTGGAAGACAGCAAGCTGAGTCGCCCGAGTGTATTCCTGCCTCTTCAATATGTTGCATAATGCCTGCTACGTAAACATCTTTGCCGTCAGAAATAGCATCAACGTCTACTTCCATTGCATTGTCAATAAATTTGTCTATTAGAATTGGATTTTCCTCGGATGCTTTAAATGCTTCTTTTATAAAATTATCTAATTGTTTCTCTTTATAAACTATTTCCATAGCTCTACCGCCCAATACATACGAAGGTCTTACAATAAGTGGCAAACCAATTTTCTCAGCAATTCGTAAAGCTTCAGTATAATTATTTGCTATGCCACTTTCGGCTTGTTTTAAATTTAATTTAATTAACAATTCTCTAAATCTGTCCCTGTCTTCAGCTAAATCAATTGATTGATATTGAGTTCCTAATATAGGGAGTGAATTTTCGTGTAAAAATTTAGCAAGTTTTATTGGTGTTTGACCTCCAAATTGTGCAATTATACCAACAAGATTACCTTTTGACTTTTCTTTTAAAATTATATTTTCGATGTATTCTTCAATTAATGGCTCAAAATATAATCTATCACTCGTATCGTAGTCAGTGGATACTGTCTCAGGATTACAATTTATCATAATGGTTTCATATCCAGACTCTTTTAAAGAGTAACTTGCCTGACAACAACAATAGTCAAATTCGATACCTTGACCTATACGATTAGGTCCACCGCCAATAATAATAATTTTCTTCTTTTTTGAGGGGTTTGCTTCACATTCAGTTCTAAATGAAAAATTTCTTTGATAAGTTGAATACATATAAGGTGTAAATGATTTAAATTCAGCTGCGCAAGTATCAACTTTTTTGAAAACTGGAAAGACTTTGAGAGCGGTTCTTTTAATTTTTACGGTTTTTTCTTCAACACCTGATAATTTTGAGAGTTTTTTGTCAGAAAATCCCAAGGATTTAATTCTATTAAATTCCTCAAAAGTATTAGGTAATCCTTTTTTTATTATTTTTTCTTCTTCCTCCACCAAATCCCTTATTTGATTTAAGAACCAAGGATCAATTTTAGACAATCTTTGAATTTTTTTAAATGGTACTTTTTTTCTAAAAGCCTCAGCTACTAAAAGTAATTTATTAGGAATATTTTTTTTTAAGTCTTTTAAAATTTCACTTTTTTTTAAATTAAAAATATCATCTAATCCTGACAAACCAATTTCTAAAGAAACCAAAGCTTTTTGAAGTGATTCTTTAAAATTCCTTCCTATAGCCATAGCTTCTCCTACTGATCTCATTGAAGTTCCTAAAATTGCTTTGGTCTCGCTAAATTTTTCAAAAGTAAATCTTGGAATTTTGGTGACCACGTAATCAATAGTGGGTTCAAAAGAGGCAGGAGTAACTTTTGTGATCTCATTATTCAATTCATCTAAAGTATATCCAACAGCTAATTTCGCTGCTACTTTTGCTATCGGGAAACCTGTTGCTTTAGATGCGAGAGCTGATGATCTTGAAACTCTAGGGTTCATCTCAATTATGACCATTCTTCCATTTTTTGGATTAATCGCAAATTGAACATTTGATCCTCCAGTTTCAACTCCAATCTTTCTCAAACATGCGATAGATGCATTTCTCATAACTTGATACTCTTTGTCAGTTAAAGTAAGAGCCGGAGCAATAGTAACAGAGTCACCAGTGTGTATACCCATCGGATCCACGTTTTCGATTGAACAAATAATGATGCAATTATCTTTTTTATCTCTTACAACTTCCATTTCATATTCTTTCCAACCCTCTAAACATTCTTCAATTAAAACCTGATTTTGAGGGGACTCATGCATTCCTTCCCTAACAATTTTGTAGTACTCTTTTTTGTTTTTTGCTATTCCTCCACCGAGACCACCCAAAGTATAAGAAGGTCTTATTATTGCAGGAAGTCCAATTTTTTTTAAACATTTTGATGCATCTGAAAATTTATTTATTATCTCAGATTTAGGTAGGTCAATACCAATTTCAGACATATTTTTACGAAATTTTTTTCTATCTTCGGCATTCGCTATTGCTGAAGATTTTGCTCCTATAAGCTCAATTTTATATTTATTTAGCAGTCCTGATTTTTCAGCTTTTATTGCTAGGTTAAGAGCAGTTTGTCCACCCATTGTAGGCAATATTGCATCAGGCTTTTCTTTTTTTAAAATTTCTTCAAGGACTTCAATTGTTATAGGTTCAATATAAGTTTTGTCTGCAATACCTGGATCAGTCATTATTGTTGCAGGATTTGAATTTATTAGTATTACTTTAAATCCTTCGTCTTTTAATGCTTTACATGCTTGAGTACCAGAATAATCAAACTCACAGGCCTGACCAATTATTATGGGCCCAGCACCGATAACTAAAATTTTTTTAATATCTTTTCTTTTTGGCATAGTTTTTAACTTCTTTTATAAATAGATCGAATAGGTATTTGCTATCTTGTGGACCTGGATTTGCTTCAGGATGATATTGAACAGAAAAAATTGGTTTGTTTTTCAATTTTAAACCTTCGACAGAATTATCAAATAAAGATTTATGTGTTACCTCCACATTTTTTGGAAGACTTTTTTCCACAACTTCAAATCCATGATTTTGGCTAGTGATTTCCACCTTTCCATTTAACAAATTTTTAACGGGATGATTAGCACCTCTATGGCCAAGTTTCATTTTTTTTGTCTTTGCGTTTAAGGCTAGACCTAACAATTGATGTCCTAAACAAATACCGAATATAGGTATATTTTTATTTATAAGTTCTTTTATTAATGGAATAGCGTATTTTCCGGTAGCAGCGGGATCACCAGGTCCATTAGATAGAAATATTCCGTGGGGCTTATATTTAATAATATTTTCTGAAGACAAGTCACAAGAAACTACCTTTACTTCGCAGTTATAATTTGAGAAATATCTAAGAATATTTTTTTTTATACCAAAATCTATTGCTACTATTATTAAATTATTTTTAATTGATTTTTTATAACCTAATCCTTTCTGCCATGTCTGTAAGCCTTCCCACTTATATGTTTTCTTAGTTGTAACTTCTTTAGCTAAATCTAAACCATTTAAACCTGACCACTTAATTGAGAGATTTGTTAATTTTTTTATATTAAAATTACCATTCTTATTTACAGATATAGTTCCCTTTGGTGCTCCCTTTTCTCTAATAAAATTAGTAAGACTTCTAGTATCAATTCCAGTTAGACCAACTACTTTATTTTTTTTTAACCAAAGATCTAAATGGCTTAGTGATCGATAATTTGAAGGGTTTGTTATCTCAGAATTAAATATGACCCCTCTTGTCCAAATTTTGTCTGACTCTAAATCCTCATTATTCGTTCCTACATTGCCTATGTGTGGAAAGGTAAAGTTAATTATTTGACCAGCATAAGAGGGGTCTGATATAATTTCCTGATATCCTGTTAGCGATGTGTTAAAACATACTTCTCCAGTGGCAGTACCTTCATATCCAAGACCAATTCCTTTAAAAAAGGTTTTATTATCAAGGGCAAGAATACCTGAATTTTTTAAAGTATTTTTTTTGAAGTAATTTTTTTGTTTTTTAATCAATTACAACTCATGAGTTAAAGGTTATTACTACATAACCCAAATATTCACAAGAGATGTATAACAAAATCAAAAAAAAACAATTTTTCTTTTGAACAATTTTAACATTAGATTAAGTTAATATTCAAAAATGTCTCTAAGAGAAAAAATAGAAACCGAATATAAAATTGCGGTTAAATCAAAGGATAAAAATAAAATATCAACTTACAGGTTAATTTTATCTGGTATAAAGGACTTAGATATTACAAACAGATCTGGTCCTAACAAAAAAGATACTGATGATTCTGATATATTAAAGCTTTTAAAAAAAATGATTAAACAACGAAACGAATCGATAGATGTTTATAAAAAAAATAAAAGAGATGACTTATTAAAAATCGAACAAAATGAGGTAAATATATTGGCAGCATATTTACCTAAACAGTTATCAGAAGAGGAAACAAAAAAATTGTGCTCAGATATAGTTTCTAAGTTAGAGGCTAAAAGTATCAAAGATATGGGAAAAATTATGGGTGAACTTAAAAAAAATCACTCAGAAAGTGTTGATTTTTCAATAGCTGGAAAAATTATAAAACAAATTTTAAATACTTAATGAAATATCCTAAAGAATATTTAGATGAAATTAAAACTAGGTTGAAAGTATCAACTGTAGTCTCCAAAACGGTCGTCTTAAAAAAAAGAGGAAAAGAATTTGTTGGTTTGTCGCCTTTTAAAAATGAAAAAACTCCATCTTTCACTGTTAATGATGAAAAGGGATTTTACCATTGTTTTAGCACTGGCGAACACGGTAACATTTTTGATTTTTTGATGAAAACACAAAACTTAAAATTTGGAGAGACCGTCAAAGTTCTTGCAAGTTTAGCTGGTATGAGAACGTATATATTTTCAAAACTAGATGAGGAGAGAGAAAAAAATTTTAAACAATATGTTTCTGTATTTAATGATTACATAAAAATATGTCATAACAATATTTTAAATAATAAAAAACAATATATTTCAAATTACCTAAAAAAAAGAAACTTATCTCTAGAAATTATCAATCATTTTAAAATAGGTTTTAATTATGATGATAAAAATATTTATGAAAAATTAAAATTAAATCATAGCGAAAAAACTTTAAATGAGACTGGTTTGTTTTATTTTGACGAAAAAAAAAATATTTTTGTGGAGAAATTTAGAAATAGGTTAATATTTCCAATTTTTAATATAACAAATAACCCTATTGGAGTAGGGGGTAGAATTATAGAAAGTAAGGATTATTTAGCAAAATATATAAATTCCCCTGAAACACCGTTTTTTAAAAAGGGTTCAAATCTTTATAATTTTAACTTTGTAAGAACTTTATCAAATAAAATAGACACAGTTTATGTTGTTGAAGGTTATATGGATGTAGTTGGAATGACAAGATGTGGAGTTAACAATGTTGTGGCTAATTTAGGAACAGCTTTAACTGACAAACAAATTTTAATATTAAATCAATTCTTCGATCATATAATTATATTTTTTGATGGAGATATTAGTGGAAGAAAAGCTGCCCTGAGAGCAGCAGAAAATTCTATAATTAATTTGCAGTCAGATAAAAAAATATCTTTTTTATTCTTACCTGAAACAGAAGACCCAGATAGTTTTATATCTAAAAATAAAAAAAGTTTTTTTGAAAAATTCTCTGATGAGCATAAAGTTCCAATCTATGAGTTTATTTACCAAAGCTATAAAAAAACTGTAGATGGCACTCCTTCATCTTTAGCAAGTTTTGAAAAAAAATTGAGGAAAATTGCTTATTCAATAAAAGATGAATATATAAAAAAATATACTCTCGAGTATTTTTTAAAACAACTAGAAGATTTTGCGCCTAATAGAAATTATATTAATAAACAAAAACAATTAAAAAAAACCAAAAGTTTAAACACTACCCAAAATTTTTACAACGAGAGCAAGTCAGTTTCCGCGATTGAAATAAAGGAATTTTCTATAATTTATTTAATTTTAAATAATCTTAGTTTTTTTTCGGAAAATATAAACTTAATTAAAGATGTTAAAATATTTAGTTTAGATAATTCAATTATTTTGAAAAAAATAATTGAAGGTTTAGAGTTGAAAAATCTAAAAAAAATTGAGGATTTTGAAATTGAGAAGCAAATTTTAAATAGAATAACTAAATTTGCATCAATTAGGCATATATTAAACAAAAATGAAAATAATCAAGAAAATGAAGAAAAAATAATTTATTTTTTAAATGAAATAAAAAGAGATTTAAAAAACACAGAGTTAGAATTAAGAATCGAGGAGTTAGAGTCCAAGTTTTCAAAAGATTTTAGCGAAAATACATTTAATGAGCTTAAAGAGCTGAAAAAACAGCAAAAAATCAACTAAATTGATTAAATTTCAAATAGATTTTTTTAAATTTCATATTATATAGATAGCTCGTATTTTTGTTGTGGAAAGAATAATTACAAAATCATTTGCAAGATTAATGGGTCGTGGAACTCATAGAGGATTTATAACTCACGAAGAATTAAACAAATCACTTGGAAAAAGAAATTTATCGCAAGATAATTTATGCCAAGCTTTTATTCACATTTTAGATGAAAATATCACATTAGTGGAAAAAAAGTCTGATTTTAAAGTTCTTAGAAAAAAAGAAGGCGCAAACAAAGAGGAAGGAAAAACCATTGAAAAAAGTGACGACCCCATAAGAATGTATCTAAGAGAAATGGGTGGTGTTGAGCTTTTATCTAGAGAAGGTGAAATTGCAATAGCAAAAAGAATTGAAGCAGGTAAAGATGTAATGTTAAATGCACTTTCACAGAGTCCCATAACTGCAAATCAATTCTTTGATTGGAATACTAAGCTTCAAAATGATGAAATACTCGTAAGAGAGATAATAGATATTGACACAAATTATATGGAGGAAGAGGATAGTAACAATCCATCTAAAGAAAAAAGAAGTGAAGATGGGCAAAATGATAATAGCAACATTAAAGATAATGAAAATTCAGATGATGAGTTCAACCCAACTCTTGCCGCTATGGAAAATGAGATTAAGCCAAAAGTTTTAAATACAATTCATAACTTAACAAAAGATTACAATAAATTGATAAAGTATCAAAAAGAAAAGCTAGAGTGTATTTTAAATGCAAATATATTTTCAAACTCTAAAGAGAAAAATTATAAAAAAATTGTTGATAATATCTTAAGTAATATCAAATCCTTACAATTGTCACCATCAGTGCTTGAGGAACTAGTTCAAAAACACTATGTAGAAAATAAGAAGATTCTTTCCTTAGAGGGAAATTTATTAAGGTTAGCATTAGATAATAAAATATCTAGAGATGAATTTATTAAATTTTATATTGGAAATGAAATAAATCCAAACCTCAAATCTTTCTTGGATACTAACGAGGTATGGAAAAAATTTTTTCAAAAAAATAAGGATGAATTTAAAAATATAAGAGAAAGATTGGTCGAGACTAGTAATAAGATTGGTATATCAGTTACTGATTTTAAAAAATTAGTAAGCAGAGTACAGAAAGGAGAAAAGGAGTCGAGAATAGCAAAAAAAGAAATGGTCGAAGCAAACCTAAGACTCGTAATATCTATTGCAAAGAAATATACAAATAGAGGATTACAATTTCTTGACTTAATTCAAGAAGGAAATATCGGATTAATGAAAGCTGTAGACAAGTTTGAATATAGACGAGGGTACAAATTCTCTACTTATGCAACATGGTGGATAAGACAAGCAATTACAAGATCTATCGCAGATCAAGCAAGAACAATAAGAATTCCTGTACACATGATTGAAACGATAAATAAAATTGTCAGGACACAAAGGCTAATTTTAAGTGAATTTGGTAGAGAAGCAACTCCAGAAGAACTAGCAAAAAAACTTAGAATGCCACTCGAAAAAGTTAGAAAAGTATTAAAAATTTCAAAAGAACCTGTGTCACTTGAAAAACCTGTAGGAGATGAAGAAGATAGTAGTTTAGGTGACTTCATTGAAGACACAAAAGCTCTTGCTCCCTTAGAGCAAGCAATTAAGTCAAACTTAAGTGAGGCAACAACAAAAATCTTATCTACCCTTACACCAAGAGAAGAAAGAGTGCTTAGGATGAGGTTTGGTGTTGGAATGAACACTGATCATACTTTAGAGGAAGTAGGTTTGCAGTTTTCTGTTACTAGGGAAAGAATTAGACAAATAGAGGCAAAAGCGTTGAGGAAATTAAAACACCCAAGCAGATCAAAACAATTAAAGAGTTTTCTTGAGAGTTAAACTCCCATAAATGTTAATAAGAAATAAGAAACATATCTTTCTTTTTTTTTTAATATCTATCCTTCCGATTTCAATAATATTAGGTTCAACTATTTCTTTACTAAATATAATTGTAACTGGTCTAACAATACTATTAATCTGTTACTTTGAAAAAAAATTTCTGATTTTTAAAAATGAAATAATAATTATTTTATTATTTTTATGTATTTATCTTGTATTTAATACATTAATTTCAATTGATCATAGATCAGGATTAGCTAGGAACTTAGGATTTTTCAGATTTATTTTGTTATTCATATTTATAAATTACCTTTTTTATATTAATAGCTATAAAGATAATTTTTTATATGTATGGACGGGAGTAATTTTAATTTTAATTTTTGACATATTTATAGAATTTTATTTAGGAAAAAATATTTTTGGATGGGGTGCTATAGAAATAGATGGAGAAATACAACCTGATGGTTCAAGAGTTGTTAGTTTCTTTAAAGATGAGCCAATTGCTGGCTCTTTCCTGGCAGGATTTATTTTAATTATTTTTGGTCATTTGCTAAAAAATTTTAATAAGAAAAAATATATACCATTAATTTTTTTATTTATATCTATTTTAGCTTTACTTGCTACAGGGGAAAGATCGAATACAATCAAAATTTTCTTGGGAATTTTAATATTCTTTTTTTTCGTAGATTTTATAAAATTTAAAACAAAATTATTTACTTTGGTCGCTCTATCGGTACTTTTTTTTGTATTTATAAGTAAATCAGAGTATTTAAAATTACGTTATTTTGGGCAATTCTTAGTTAACTTCAGCTCTAAAGAAAAAACAATAAATTTTTTGGAGGAAAGTCAATATTTTAAATTATATAGATCTGGTCTCGCAGTTTTTAAAAATTATCCAATATTTGGTGTTGGAAATAAAAATTATAGAATAGAAACTTGCAAAAGTAAAACTGACCAAATCAAATATGGATATGAATGTACCACTCATCCACATCAAATTTATATAGAGATGTTATCTGAGAATGGTTTAGTTGGTACATTAGTAATAATAGGTATAATTTTCTATCTAATGTATAAAATTTTGAGACAAATTTTTCTATCAAGAAATTATATACAAGTAGGTTCTTTTGTATATATAATAGTTTCTTTTACACCATTATTACCTAGTGGATCTTTTTTTAGTGACTTTAATTTAACTTTGTTCTGGATTAACTTTTCAATTATGTTTGGTTGTAGTAAAGAAACAAATCTTTTTGCAAAATATCCAATTAAATAATATTATTACATATAAAAGGGGCCGTTAGCTCAATAGTAGAGTACTGCATTGACATTGCAGGGGTAGTTGGAGCGTAACCAACACGGCCCACCAAAATTTATTAACTTAAAAAATTCGTAAAACACTTGATATAAAAATAAAAATCATTTACACAAATATATTTTAGGGCCTGTAGCTCAGTTGGTTAGAGCAGTACACTCATAATGTATTGGTCCCAGGTTCGAGTCCTGGCGGGCCCACCAAATACATTTAAAATTTATTTGAAGGATATATAGTAAAATTTTCTAGCTGTTATTAAAGTTTCTAAGATTATCAAATAAAATATTTATATTTCCATCAGCACCTTGTATTACTGAGTTGAACTCCTCTCTCTGAGTTCTTGCAAGGCTAAGACCCTCAATAATTAAATCTCTAATCAATAGTTTATCAGGGTCTTTTGTATATACCCTCCACTCAATTTTGATTTCAGGTCTCTTGTCGTCTCCTACCAATATAGAGGAAACCATTGTATATTTATCATTTAAATACTTTTGGTTTAAAACATTAATTTTTGGATCGGAGTACTCAGATAATCTGCTTGAAAAACTTTTTAAAAAATATTGGTTAAATAAAATTTCATACTCGATTAATTGATCATTAGTAATTGATTTTTTATGCTTACCCAGAGTATATCTTCCAATACCTTTTATATCTACACTCTGTTTAGCAAGTTCTATTAATTCCTCAGATTTTTGACTTTTATCAATATTTTTTTTAAGTATTTCAGATGCTTTAGTAGTAACGTCTTTTATAAAATTCTCAGGAGTCTGGGAAAAAGAAATATTAATCGGAGAAAGAATAAATATTATCGTAATTAAACTAATGAATTTACTCAACATTACTAAATATTATTAATTGGTTTCAATCTCGTCCCAATCGCTATCATCCATTGTCTCAATAATATCATCGGTATTAAGAATTCTTTTTTTTCTGTCCTGTAAATATAAACTTTTTACAGATGCATAAAAATCAATAGAGTTTTTTTCTAAATTATTAAAAGACTCAATATTTTTAGCTCTGAAATCAATTCCAGTTAAACCTCTTGACGCATAAAAGTCAAAGTCAGAAAAATAACGTGTATCTTCGTCTACTGTGATATTATACCAAGCGTTTCCTCCAGAGTAATTAACAAGCGAAGCTGATGCATCTCTTAAAGTAGATGGACCTAATACTGGTAGAATTAAATAACAACCTTCTCCTACTCCCCATTTAGCTAGAGTTTGACCCCAGTCCTCTTTGTCATAATCATTCAGCCCCATTTTAGATGCTGGATCAAATACTCCCAAAACTCCTATAGTTGTATTAACTAAAAACCTAGCACTATTTTTTCCAGCAAGAACCAAATCGCCTTGTAATAAATTATTTGGAATTGTTACTACTAGAGAAATATTATTTAAAGCGTTACTAGTACCTGTCCTAATTGGTGATGGTAACAATCTGTAGCCTTTTGCTGCTGGCTCTATAATAATTTGATCTAAAGCTTGATTGAAAGCAAAAATTCCCCTATTAAGACTTTCGAAACATTCTTTAACATCTCCATTTTTATTTTTAGTTAAATTTAATTCCCCATCTGTACCCGCAAAACAGTTAAAAGATATAGAGAGGGCGGCTAAAAAAGTAATTAGAATTTTTTTCATTCTACGATTGTATATTGTATCTTTTATCAATGTAAATGAGTATTTACTATGATAAAATCTTGCAAATGAAGGGCAATTTTCAACTAAATTACTCACCTAACTTTTCACCTAAAAAGAGAAACTCAAAAAATATTAAATTCATAATTTTACATTACACTGGAATGATCAGCGAAAATAAGGCAATTAATCGACTAACAGATGTCAACTCTAAAGTAAGCTGTCATTATTTTATCAAAAAAAGTGGAAAAATTGTAAAAATGGTCCCAGAAAAATACATTGCGTGGCACGCTGGAGTTTCTAATTGGAAAAAATTTAAATCATTAAATAATATTTCTTTAGGTCTAGAAATTCATAATAAAGGCCATGAACATGGTTACACAAGTTTCCAAAACATCCAAATAAAAAAGACGATTTTATTATTAAAACATTTAAAAGAAAAATATAAAATTAAAAAAAATAATATTTTAGGACATTCGGATATTGCTTATAATCGAAAAAAAGATCCAGGAGAAAAATTTCCATGGGACAGGCTAGCAAAAAATAATTTGGTAATTTGGCACAATATTCCAAAAAAAAAATTAAGAAAATTAAGAAAAAAAAAAATATCAAATTCAAAAAAAATAAGTTTTTTTAAATCATTAAAAAAAATTGGATATTTAGTTAATCAAAATAATAAAGATAAACTAAATTTAACAGTGGCATTTCAAAGAAAATATAGAGCTAGTGTAATAAATGGGATTATAGATGAAGAATGTTATTATATATCTAAAATTTTGAGTAAATGTTGAAATTTTAGGACTTTAATTTTTTTTTTTTTTTAATATTTTAAATACGCCAGATAGATGACTTATCGCTTTATATGTTTTTAAAGAGGAAAGTCCGGGCTCTACAAAGACGCAGTGCCAGCTAACGGCTGGCGGGGGCAACCCTAGGGATAGTGCCACAGAAAATAAACCGCCTTATCAAGGCAAGGGTGAAAAGGTGTGGTAAGAGCACACCGGCTGAATGGTAACAAACAGCGCATGGAAAACCCCACTGAGAGCAAAACTGAGTAGAGATGACATTGTTAGAAATAACTAAAAGCAGTCTTTGGCTAGTCATCAGGGTTAGTTGCTTGAGCCTTAAAGTGATTTAAGGCCTAGATAAATGATAGGTTTAAAAGACAGAACCCGGCTTACAATCTATCTGGCTTCCTAAAAATAAAAAATAATCAAAATAAATTAAACTTATTTAAATAAATTTTTTGAAATATGCTAAATAATTGCTATTGACGCAAGCTAATAAAACCCATAATATCCCATAAATACCCATTTTGGGAAAATATGAAAAATGTTTTTATCTACTTACGAAAACAAACTAGACAAAAAAGGGAGAGTTTCTGTGCCTGCTCCATTTAGATCTTATATATCAAATTTAGGGTACAACGGTATTATTTGTTATCCATCATTTAATCATTTATGTATAGAGGCATGGACACAAGATAGAATTGAAAAAATTACTAATGCTATTGACAATTTAAATCCATTCGAGGAAAAAAAAGATTACTTTGCTACTTCAATATTATCTGAGAGTATAAATTTACAATTTGATAATGAAGGTAGAATTTTACTAACTTCAAAATTATTAAAACACGCGAAAATTAAAAATAGTATGCTATTTGTAGGTCAGGGCAAAACTTTTCAAATTTGGGAACCCACAGCTTTTGAAAAATTTAAGGTAAACGCAAGGAAGAAGTCAAACATAAATCGAGCTAATCTTAAATGGGAGCAAAAACTTAATAATTAAAAGGGGGATAAATGACAATAAACTTTAAAACACCAGATATAAAAGAATTGAAACCAAGAATACTTGTTCTAGGAGTAGGTGGAGCAGGGGGAAATGCTATAAATGGAATGATAGACAATGGTCTACAAGGTGTAGAATTTATAGCTGTAAATACAGATGCTCAAGATCTAAAATTAAGCAAAGCAAATGCAAAAGTACAAATCGGATTAAATTTAACAAAGGGATTAGGTGCTGGAGCTAAATTAGATATTGGGCAAGCAGCAGCGGATGAATCTTTGAATGAAATAGTAAATATTTTACAAGGTGCAAATATGGTATTTATCACTGCTGGCATGGGTGGTGGAACTGGAACAGGATCAGCTCACGTAATTGCCAGAGCAGCGAAAGAACTAAATATTTTAACCGTTGGTGTTGTCACTTTACCTTTTTTATATGAAGGTCCTGCTAGAATGAGAAGAGCACAATCAGGATTGGAGGAACTTAGAAAACATGTAGATACAATAATAGTAGTACCAAATCAAAATTTATTTAAAATTGCAAGCGAGCAAACTACATTCGAAGAGTCATTTGAATTATCTAATGATGTCTTGTTACATGGAGTCCAAAGCATAACAGATCTTATGGTGAGACCAGGCTTAATTAATTTAGATTTTGCAGACGTTGAAACTGTGATGAGTTCTATGGGCAAAGCAATGATGGGAACAGGAGAGGCTGAAGGTGAAGGAAGAGCCACAAAAGCTGCTGAAATTGCTATTAGTAATCCATTAATAGATGATTATACTTTGAAGGGAGCTAAAGGTTTGCTTGTTAACATCACAGGAGGTAAAGATTTAAAACTCTTTGAAGTTGACGAAGCTGTAAATAAGGTTAGAGCTGAAGTAGATCAAGAAGCAGAATTAATTATTGGAGCAATAACAGATCCTGCTTTAGATGGAAAAATGAGAGTGTCTATTGTAGCGACAGCATTAGATGGTCAACAACCTGAGGCAAAATCGGTTATAAATATGGTCCATAGAATACATAATAGAAATCCAGGTTACTCAGATTTTTCAAACTTAGGATCAAGTAATCATTTTAACATAACAAATAATCATGTCACAGATGGTGCAACAGCTTTAAAACTTGAAAATGAAGTGATTAATAACACGCAAAATACAGATGAACTTTTAAATACAATTGATAATCAAAGTGATGTTAGTCAAGAAATAGTTTCTGAAAATACCGTTGAAGAGATAGTGGATAATCATACTGAAAATTTTGATGATAAAAAAAGTGATGAAAATCTGGCTGATGATCAAAAATCTAATGGCTTAGAAAATTTTGGAATTGACGAAATAGAGGAAAGTACTCCGGATCTATTTAATTCTGAAACAACTGATGAAGAATTTACTTCTTTTGATAAATCTGAGCAAGAAAAAGACGAAGAAGAAGATTTAGAAATTCCTGCATTTTTGAGAAGACAAAAAAATTAATGATCTTCAATAAAATAAATGAATGCCATCATAAAATCGGAAAAAAAACATTTTCCGGTATTGTTAAATGAATTAATTAACATTATTTCCCCTCTTTATGGTGGCACTTTCATTGAC
The DNA here is from genome assembly GCA_902619925.1 of uncultured Pelagibacteraceae bacterium. Classification (GTDB taxonomy): domain Bacteria; phylum Pseudomonadota; class Alphaproteobacteria; order Pelagibacterales; family Pelagibacteraceae; genus Pelagibacter. The sequence goes on along the minus strand of CACNFY010000003.1, from coordinate 23,028 downwards.
TGCACATTTGGAAACGGTGGTTATTCTCAAGAAATATTAAAGCATAAATCTAATAAAGTTATTGCAATCGATAGAGACGAATCTGTTATGAAAATTGTCAATAAATTTGAAGCAAAATATAAAAATAGATTTCATTTTAAACAACTTAAATTTAGTCAATTAAACAAATTAAATCCAAAACCTACAGATTTAAAAGGAATTATTTTTGATTTAGGATACTCCTTAAATCAAATTCAGGATAAATCTAAAGGCCTTTCATTCAATAGTGATACAAAATTAAATATGAGGATGGGATTAAACGAATTCTCAGCTCATGAGGTAATAAATAAACTAGAATACGAGGACCTATATAAAATTATAAAAGTTTTTGGAGATGAACAAAAAGCAAAATTTATTTCCAGAAAAATAATAGCAAATAGGCAGTCACAAAAAATTAATACTCAAGATTTAGTAAAAATCATAGATGATGTAAAAAAATACAGATACACAAAAATACACAATTCTACCAAAACTTTTCAAGCAATTAGAATTTTTGTAAATAATGAAATAAGTGAGTTAATTTATGGATTAATTGAAAGTTTTAAATTAATTCCATTAGGAGGGATCATAGCAGTTGTTACTTTTCACTCTATAGAGGATAAAATAGTAAAGTTTTTCTTTAAAAACTATTCTGAGAGAAAAAATTTGTCTAGATATTTGCCAAATCTAAATAATAAAAAAATTTTATTTACTTTAAAAAATAAAAAACCCATTTTACCCAGTAGTAAAGAAATTAAAATAAATCCACCATCTAGAAGCGCAAAATTAAGATATGCTATTAAAATTAAAAATAATGAGGATTTTAGAGATTTTATAGAGAAATTTAAAATTTATTTAGATATTGAAAATATTAGAAAAAAATTATGAAAAAACTTATTTTTATTTTTAGTTTACTTGTCTTGATAGTTACTACGTCTGTTGTAAAAAATATGACAAAACAACTTAATACAGAGATTTATTTAACAAATGAGAGAATCAGTTTACTTCAAAATAAATTAGATAATTTAAGATTGGAATTTGATTATTTAACATCACCAGAAAAATTAATGGATTATCAAAAATTATATTTCGAGGAAGAGTTAAGACCAATTAAGTCGAGTGAAATAGGGATTTTTACTTTAAATAACGGGCAATTTTCTAAAAACTTTAAGATTATAAAAAATGAGTAATAAAAGAATAATAATTGAAGAATATTCCAGCGATTTTGATTATAAAAAAAAATTTAATCATCTTGCAATTTCATTTAATCGTGTTGCTTTTATATTTTTTATTTTTTTTATAATTTTTATTATTTTTTCGTTAAAAACTATTTATCTTAGCAAAGAAAACTTTGTAAAAAAGAGTTTTTCTTTAAATAATGAATTTAGATCTACGATTTTAGACAGAAATGGTGTCGTTTTAGCAAAAAGTATCATAACAAACAATATAGGTATAAACCCAAAAGAAATTATAAATAAAGATAAGCTTTTAATAAACCTTAAGTTAATTTTTCCAAATAAAGATTTTAGTCAAATATTAAAAAAAATAAATAAAGATAAATTCTTTTATTTAGAAAAAAAAGTTTCAAGAAAAGATTACAGAAAACTAATATTGCTTGGTGATAAATCAATCAAGTTTGAACAAAAAATATCAAGAGTGTATCCTCAAAAAAATTTATTTAGCCATGTACTAGGTCAAATAGATGATGATAATAACGGAATATCTGGTATAGAAAAATTTTATGATTATGAACTAAAAAATAATAATAATCCTGTCACTTTATCTTTAGATTCGAATATTCAACATTTAATTAGGCAAGAATTAATTGCTGCAAACAAAATATTTAAGAACATAGGAAGTGCAGCGATTTTAATGAATGTAGATAGTGGTGAAATATTATCCTTATTATCTTTTCCAGATTTTGATTTGAATAAAAGAGACACTATAATTGATGTTAATTATATAAATAGAGCAACAAAAGCAGTTTATGAATTAGGATCTGTCTTTAAAACTTTTACTTTTGCAGCTGGATTAAATGAAGATGTAATCGAAACCGATACACGTTTTGTTAATTTAGAAAAAAAAATTTTTTGTGGAGGTAACCCAATTGGGGAATATGATAATGATATACCAAGAGATTTAAGTGCTGAGGAAATATTAATTAGGTCTGGAAATATAGGTTCTGTTAGAATTGCCCAAAAACTAGGAGTAGAAAAATTCAGAAACTTTTTAAACGATCTTGGTATATTAAAAAAAATAAATTTTGATATCCACGAGATCGGACAACCACACTCACTAAATTGGGGTAAATGTAAATTGGCAACATCCTCTTTTGGCCATGGAATAACAACGACACCACTACAATTATCTGTAGGTTATGCAATAATTTCTAATGGAGGATATAAAATTAAACCAACCCTTATAAAAGATAATAATATAGATAAATACCAATTTAAAAGAATATTAGATGATGATGTTTCAAATAAAGTAAATTTCGCATTAAGAAAAGTAGTTTCAACAAAAGAGGGAACAGCAGGTTTTGCAGATGTAAAAGGATATGAGGTTGGAGGCAAAACTGGCACGGCACAAAAAAGTATAAATGGTAAATATTCTAAGGAAAAAATTAATACTTTTGTCTCGATTTTTCCTTCTTCAAAACCAAAATATGTTTTAATGGTATTATTAGATGAACCTAAAGTAAATAAAGATTATATTTATAATTATAGGGATGGTAGTGGTTTTAAATATAAAGGTAATTTAAGAAATACTGCAGGTTGGACGACTGTTGAAATTGCGGGAAAGATAATAGAAAGAGTTGGACCAATTTTAGCCACAAAATACTAAGATTTTTATCAAAATGCAGTTATCAAAATTAATCAATAACTTAGATAAAAAATATCATAATCATACAATAAAAAATATTTCTTTTAATAGTAAAAATTGTAAACCAGGAAGTATTTTCTTTTCTATTAAAGGAAATAAATTAAATGGTGAAGATTTTATTAATGAAGCAATTCAAAATGGTGCAAATATAATAATTTCAAAAAATAAATTTCAAGGTTATAAAAATAAGGCTCTTTATTTACACTCAAATAACCCTAGATCTTTATTAGCAAAAATCTCAAGTAAATTTTATCCTGGAAAATCAAAAAATCTTATAGCAGTTACGGGTACAAATGGAAAATCATCGATTGCTAATTTTTATAATCAAATTATGAATTTATGCAAAAAAAGATCGTGTTCTATAGGTACACTTGGTGTAATTGGAAAAGAAATTAAACATATAACTAATAATACAACGGTAGATCCAATTTCTTTACATAAAATATTGGACAGATTGAAGAAAAGAAAAATTGAAAACGTGATACTTGAGGCATCTAGTCATGGTCTACATCAAAGTAGATTAGATGGAGTAAAGTTTGATATAGGAATTTTCACAAATTTTACAAAAGATCATCTTGATTACCACGGGAATTACAAAAATTATTTAAATTCAAAACTTATTTTATTTAAAAATCTTATAAAAAAAAATGGATTAGTAATTTACGATAAAAATATAAAAGAATCTAAGATTATTGAAAAAATTATTAAAAAAAAAAAACTTAGATCTTTATCAATCGGATCTGGGGGTAACTTGAGAATTTTAAAACATTCATATTTAAAAGATATTCAAAAAATAGAGTTTATATTTAATAAAAGAAAATTTATTTTTTTCAGTCGATTAATTGGATACGTACAAATAAAGAATTTATTAATGGCTGTTTTAGCAGCAAGTTGCACATTACCAATTGATGAGATTATTAAAATTTTGAGTAAAGTTAAAAATTTAAATGGAAGATTTGAAAAAGTTTCTAATTTGAAAAATTATTCTCAAGTTATTTTGGACTACTCGCATACACCTGATGCATTAAAAAATTGTATTTCAAATATAAAATCTCAATATAATATGTCGAAAATATCAGTTGTTTTTGGATGCGGTGGTGAAAGAGATAAGACAAAAAGAAAAGAGATGGGTAGAATTGCAAACGATCTTTGTAATAAAATATACTTAACTGATGATAATCCAAGAGGAGAGCGTCCTAAAAGTATTAGATCACAAATAAAAACTTACATTAAAAAGAAAAAATTGATTGAAATTCCATCAAGAGAAAAAGCAATAAAAACTGGAGTAAATAATTTAAAATCAGGAGATATTCTAATTGTTGCTGGTAAAGGTCATGAAACTTTTCAAGAATATAAGAAAAAAAAATTTTTCTCAGATAAAGTCATAATAAAAAAATACATAAAAAATAAGAATTTGTCGCTCTCTAATTCATGGAAAATTAACATATTAAATGAATCATTAGGATCAAGTAAGATTAATAATTATCAACATATTAGTACTGCATCGACTAATTCAAAAAAAATAAAAAAAAACCAAATATTTTTTGGTTTAAAAGGAAAAAAAATCGATGGAAGTTTTTTTGCGATTGACGCTATTGATAATAAGGCAGTAGTTGCAATAGTAAATAAGACAAATGTTAAAAATTCTAAGATTATTAGTGTAAATAATTCTTTAAAATTTTTCTCAGAGGTATCAAAAAAAGTAAGACAAGTATCAAATATAAATGCAATTGCAGTGACAGGTAGTGCTGGAAAAACATCATTTAAAAATTTGCTAAACCATTGTCTCTCTCAGATTTCATCTACTACATGTTCAAAAAATTCATTTAATAATAAGTTTGGTGTACCTATTTCTCTTTTTAATATTAATATGAAGAATAATTTTGGTGTGTTTGAAGTCGGAATGGATAAAAAAAATGAGATAAATACATTATCAAACCTAATCAGACCTGACGTAGGTATAATCACAAATATTTCATATGCTCATATTAAAAATTTTAAAAGCATTAAAGGTATTGCTGATGCTAAAAGTGAACTAATAGATCAAATTAAAAATAATGGTTATATTATATTAAATAAAGACGATAGATTTTTTGATTATTTAAAAAAAAAAGCCTTAAAAAAAAGATTAAATATAATCTCATTTAGCAAAAATTCAAAAGCAAATATAAAATTAAAAAAAATTTACAAATATAAATCTAATTCAATAATTGAAATAATAATAAATCAATATAAAAAAAAAAAATTTATTATCCCAAAAATCTTAATACCATATATTGATAATGTTTTAGGATCACTAGGAATATTATCTATATATTTCGATATAGAGAAGATTAGTAAGAATATATTCACCAAACATCAAATAACCGAGGGAAGAGGAAATATTTCTAATATTAAAATTAATAAAAAAAATATTACCTTAATCAATGAAAGCTATAATTCGAATCCGTTATCTCTTAAATTTTCCATAGATAAATTGAGTTTATTAGGTGATATAAAATCTAGGAGAATTGCTTTACTAGGAGATATGCTTGAGCTAGGTAAATTTTCAAAAAAACTTCATATAAAATGTGCCAATTATATTAATAATTCAAAAATTAATAAAGTTTTTGTAACTGGTAAATATATTAGACATACCTTTAACAAAATTAAAACACAAAAAAAAGGGAGAATAATAAATATTAATCAATTGAAAAACTTTGTGGAGAAAGATTTAAAAGATAAAGATTACTTAATGGTAAAAGGGTCAAACTCAACAGGTCTTAATAGATATGTAAAGGATATTTTTGGTAATTAAATGTTATATAGTTTTTTTATAAGTTTAGTAGACCACTTCTCTTTTTTAAATGTTTTTAAATATCTAACTGTAAGAACTGGACTAGCAATGTTCACTTCCATGTTAGTTGTATTTTTAGTTGGCACACCTTTTATAAATTATTTTTCAACAAAGCAAATTCATAATCCAATAAGAGAAGATGGACCTGAGGAGCATATAATAAAAAAAATTGGTACACCCACTATGGGTGGTGTCTTAATTCTTTTAGGTTTATTTTCAGGAGTTCTTTTATGGGGGGATCTTCTTAATCCTTTTAACTGGTTTCTTATTTACATAGCCTTATCATTTGGACTACTTGGTGCTTTCGATGATTTAAAAAAAATTAAAAGTAAAAGTTCTGCTGGGATATCGTCAAAATTTAAATTTATTGTACAGATAATTTTAGCTCTAATTGGTATTTTAATCCTAACTTATTTTGCTAATCCAGTAGACTTAAAAAATTTATATGTTCCGTTTTTTAAAAACATTATAATAAATCTAAGTTGGTTTTTTGTACCTTTTTATCTTTTTGTAATTGTTGGGTCTTCAAATGCTGTAAATTTAACTGATGGTTTGGATGGACTAGCTACAGTGCCTGTTATATTGGTTGCTGCTTGTTTTGCATTTATTAGTTATGTAACTGGTAACATTGTATTTTCAGAATATCTTCAAATACCCTATATTCCAGGAGCAGGAGAGGTGGCAATATTTTGTGGATCTATAATTGGTGCTTGTTTGGGATTTCTTTGGTTCAATGCTCCACCTGCTAAAATTTTTATGGGCGATACTGGCTCTTTAGCTTTGGGCGGCTCTTTAGGTGCAGTTTCAATATTAACTAAGCATGAAATTGTTTTAGCTATAACCGGCGGTCTTTTTGTTTTTGAAGCTTTATCAGTAATTGTTCAGGTTTTATCTTTTAAGATTACTGGAAAAAGAATTTTCAAAATGGCACCAATTCATCATCATTTTGAAAAAAAAGGGTGGGCTGAGTCCACAGTTGTAATCAGATTTTGGATAATATCAATAATATTGGCTTTAATTGGATTAGCTACTTTAAAATTAAGATAATGCTAAACCTAATAAATAAAAAAATTTTGATTTATGGTTTTGGCATTACTGGAAAAGCATGTTTAAATTATTTAAAAAAAAATAATTCAGTAATTGTTTATGATGATAAAATTAAAAGATCTAAAAATAAAAAAATAAAATTCTTAAATAAAAAATTTTTAAATAAAATAAAGTTAGATTATATAGTTTTAAGCCCAGGTATAAATTTAAAAAATTGCACTTTAAAAAATTTTTTACTTAAAAATAAAAAAAAAATAATTTCAGAACTTGATATTTTTTATTGTGCCTATAAAAGTAATTTTAAAATAGCGATAACTGGAACTAATGGAAAATCGACAACATGTAAACTTCTTTATGATATTTTAAAAAATTCAAAAAAAGATGTTCGATTGGTTGGAAATATTGGTAAACCTGTTTTGAATGAAAGAAAAATTACTATAAACACAATTTTCGTTATTGAGGTTTCGTCGTACCAAATTGATTATTCAAATCATTTTAAGTCAGATATAGCTGTTATACTTAACATTGCCCCCGATCACTTAGAAAGACATAATAATTTTTTTAATTATGTTAAAGTAAAATCTCAATTAATTTTAAATCAAAATTTTAATTCTATAGCAATTATATGCAAAAATAATAAAGTATTAGACAAATATCTTAATACAAGAAAATTAAAATCTAAACTTTACAAAGTAAGTTCTAATGTTAATAACAATTACTTAAAACAAATTAAAAATGAATATTTTAATAACACAAATAATCAAGAAAATTTGAATTTTATAATTAAAATATCCAATCTTTTAAAAATTAAAAATAGTAAACTTATAAACACTATAAATAATTTTAAGCCGCTTAAATATAGGCAAGAAATTATTTTTAATAGTAAAAAAATTTTAATAATAAATGACTCTAAATCAACGAGTTTTTCATCAACGTTTAATTTATTAAAAAATTATAAAAATATTTACTGGATATTAGGTGGGCTAAATAAAAAGGGGGATAAAATAAAATTACCTAAAAATTCAATGCAAAATATTAAGGGATACGTAATAGGAAATAATAAATCTTTTTTTGAAAAAAAACTAAAAAATCAAATTCAAATAAAAAAAATTACTTTGTTGAAAAATGCATTGAAAGAAGTAATAAAAGATATCAAATTTTCTACTTTGAAATCAAATATCATATTTAGTCCAGCTGCAGCGTCTTTCGATCAATTTAAAAATTTTGAAGAACGTGGTAAGTATTTTGATGATTTAATAAAAAAATTTCTTATAAATACTACTAATGCAAAATAATTTATTTGAAAATTATTATGTTTGGTGGAAAAATATTGATAAAATTATCTTTGTTATAATATTAGGATTATTTCTTCTTGGTCTTTTTTTTTCTCTAGTTTCAACCTCAATTATTGCATCTGATAAATTAAGCACAAACTCTTATTATTTTTTTATAAAACATTTAATATTTATTATTTTAAGTGTGTTTATTTTTATTTTACTGTCGTATTTAGAGAAAAATAAAGTTCTTAAGTTTTGCATAATATTTTTTTTCATCTCATTTATTTTTCTCTTATTAGTTCCTTTTTTAGGTGTAGAGGTTAAAGGTTCAAAAAGATGGCTTGATTTTGTTTTTTTACCGCGATTTCAGCCAGTAGAATTATTAAAGCCTTTTATAATAGTTTTATTAAGCACATTATTCACTGTTTCAAACTTTAGAAGCATTTATTATAAATACTTATTAAGTCTAACAATTGTATCACCAGTAATTTTACTTTTGATTTTGCAACCAGATATAGGACAAAGCATATTAATAACCTTAGTATGGTTTTCTTTAATATTTGTTTCGGGTATTAATCTTTTACTTTTTTTTTCCTTCCTTGTATTTTTAGGATCTACTCTTATTTATTCAATTATTTTCTTTCCTAAATTTAGTTATATAAAGTTAAGACTTATCTCATTTTTTAGACCAGAAACTGGTAATACCTATCAATCTGATAGAGCTTCAGAGGCAATAATGAATGGGGGTTTATTCGGAAAAGGCATTGGAGAAGGGACTTTAAATTCTAAAGTTCCTGAGGCTCACACGGATTATATTATATCAGTCATATCAGAAGAGTTCGGCGTTGTTGTTGTAATTGTAATAATGTTAATTTATTTACTATTATCATTTCAAGTAATGAAAAAAATTGATAGAGAAAAAGATCCTAAAATTAAGTTAATTCTTCTTGGATGTATAACTCTATTATTGTTACAGACATTTATACATGTAGGAGTAAACATAGGAATTCTACCTACAACTGGAATGACATTGCCATTTTTAAGTTATGGAGGTTCGTCTATAATTAGCACAGCAATATTGTCGGGAATTATACTTAATTTTACAAAAAGAGAGATTTAGCATTGAAAAAAAATTTATTAATTTCAACAGGAGGAACAGGAGGACATGTTATACCAGCTTTAACATTTTATGATCATTTAAAAAATCATTTTAAAGTCTCTATTTTAACTGATCAAAGGGGAACTAAATTTATTAGTAATAATTATTCTTATGATGTTATTTATACTCCAAAAATTACTTCAAATTTATTTTTATATCCTATTAAATTTTTTTTATTAATCATTCCTATTCTTAAATCTTTATTTTTTTTAAAAAAGAAAAAAATTGATCTAGTTTTAAGCACTGGAGGTTATATGTCTTTTCCAATTTGTATATCCGCAAAATTGTTAGGTATTAAAATAATATTATTCGAACCAAATTCAATTATAGGAAGAGCTAATCTACTTATTCTAAAATTTGCAAAAAGAATATTATGTTATAGTTCAAATATCTCTAATTTTCCAATTAAGTTTAAAAGTAAAATATATGAAATAGAACCAATATTAAGACAAGAGTATTATTTATATAAAAAGAATACAAAATATAATTTCATCGATAAAATCAATATAGTAATACTTGGTGGCAGCCAGGGAGCTGAATTCTTCGATAATTTTATTTTAACTTTAGTCCAAAGTTTATCAAAAAAAGTAAAGTTAAATATTTTGCAACAAGTTAATAGTAAAAAAAAGATTTATAATATTGAAAAAATTTATAAAAAAATGAATTTAGAATTCAAATTATTTATATTTGACAATAATTTACATAAAATTTTAGGTAACTATAATTTGGCATTTACAAGATGCGGAGCATCATCTATGGCCGAACTAATACAATATAATATACCTTTTATAGGAATACCATATCCTTATGCAAAAGATGATCATCAATATCTTAATGCAAAATACTATAGAAGTAAAAATTGTTGTTGGATATATAGACAACAAGAATTATCTATCGAAAAAATTGAGAAATTAATCCAAAGTATTTTTGCAGATAATAGTGTTTATAAAGAAAAATTTGATAGTACTGTTGATTTATCTTACAAAAATAATTGGGATAATATAAATAAAAAACTTATCGATTTATTGAATGAAAATTAAATTAGCAAAAACAGAAAATATTCATTTTATAGGTATAGGTGGAATTGGAATGAGCGGACTGGCTATAATAATGCGTTCAATGGGATTTAAAATTCAAGGTAGCGATATATCAACTGGAAAAAATATTGATAGATTAAAACGACATAAAATTAAGGTTCTAATAGGACATAAAAAAATTCATGTATTAGGTTCAACTATTATAGTGATTTCATCTGCAATAAAAAAAAATAATCCAGAACTTCTTGAGGCAAAAAAAAGAAAACTTCCAATTTTTAAAAGAGGAGAAATGTTAGGGCATATCGTATCTTTAAAAAAAAATATAGTTGTTTCTGGTTCTCATGGTAAAACAACTACTACTTCTTTAATATCATCAATTTTTAATTCGACAAATATAGATCCAACTATAATTAATGGTGGTGTACTTAATTCTGATGGGAATTCTGCAAGATTAGGAAAAAGTGACTGGTGTATAGTTGAAGCTGATGAGTCTGATGGAAGTTTTCTTGATCTCCCTGTCTCATACTCAATAGTAAATAACATAGATAAAGAGCATTTGGATCATTATGGGTCAATAGAAAATTTAAAAAATAACTTTAAAAAATTTATTGAAAAAACTCCATCTTTTGGAAAATGTTTTATTTGTTTAGATGATGATATCAATAGAGAAGTAGTTAAACAAATTAAAACAAAAAACATTTTAACTTACGGATTGAAATTAAATTCAAATTTTAGAATTAAAAATATAAAGAGGGACAAAAATTTATCCAAATTTGACATAATGATTTCAATACCAGGACAAAAAAATAATAAAATTAGAAATTTAGTAATTCCATTGTTAGGATTACATAATATAAGAAATGCTACTGCTGCAATTGCTGTCGCTTACTCAATTGGAATTTCAAACAAAATGATAAAAAATGGGCTTAAAAGTTTTAAGGGTGTCCAAAGGAGATTCAATTACGTATTTAAATATAAAAATTCAATTTTCATTGATGATTATGCTCATCATCCAACTGAAATATACTCTGTTCTAGAAGGAGTCAAAAGCGTTTATAAAGACGAAAAAATATATTGTGTATTTCAACCACATAGAATTTCTAGGCTCAATACTCTTAAAAGTAAATTTGTAAAATGTTTTGAAGAAGCCGATTTTGTGTTGTTATGCCCGGTTTATAAGGCTGGAGAAAACCTTAAATTAAATTTTGTTTATAAAAACTTTGCTAAAGAAATAATTAAATTTTCAAACGTGAAATTAATAATGATTAGAAATCAAGAGGAATTATCAAAATTTGTAAAACATAACATATATGGAAATAACTTAGTAATTGGAATGGGTGCAGGCTCTATATCAAATTGGATGAGAATGCTTCCAAAAAACTTAAATGAAAATAGATGATATTTTAAGTTTTTCAAAAAATATCAATGGTGATATTTTTTTTGATTATAACATTAAAAATTTAAATTGGTTTAATATTGGTGGAAATACCAAAATTTTCTTTAGACCAGAAAACTTAAATGAATTAATAAATTTTTTAAAAATTTATAAAAATAGAGGAAAGATATTTATTTTAGGTGCAGGATCTAATATTTTAATGACAGACAAAACATATGATGGAGTTATAATTAAACTTGGAAAAAGATTTAATAACATTTCAAAACTTAATGAAAACACTATAATTGCAGGAGGAAACGTATTAGATAGAAAATTATCTGAATATTGTGAAGAACATGAAATTTCTGGTTTAGAGTTTTTGTCTTGTATACCTGGAACTATCGGTGGAGGCATAAAAATGAACTCAGGATGTTATAATAAAGAGTTTAAAGATATTTTGGTTTCAATTCAGGCATTAGATTTTACAGGAAGTTTAATAACTATACCTGCAAATAAAATTCATTTCCATTACAGAGGTACTAATCTTGACAAAAAATTGATTTTTTTAAGTGGTACGTTTAAGGGAATAAAATCGGAAAAGAGCAAAATATCTAATGAAATAATAAGATTAAAAAAAATTAAATCAGATACCCAACCATCAAAAATTAAAACTAGTGGGAGTACATTCAAAAACCCTGTAAATTCAAATAATTTAAAAGTTTGGGAAATTATAAGAAAATCTGTACCCCCTGATATCCAATTTGGAGATGCAATGATATCTGACCATCACGCTAATTTTTTTGTAAATAAAAAAAATGCATCTTTTGACGATATGAATAAGTTAATTACATTTGTTAAAGATCAAGTAAAACAAAAATATAATATTAACTTGGAACTAGAGGTAGAAATAATCAATTAAATGAAAAAAAAAGTTGTAATTTTAGCAGGTGGATATTCTAAAGAAAGAGAGATAAGCCTTCAAACTGGTAAAGAGGTATTTAAATCAATCAAAAAGAAATATAGAGCCACAATTATAGATCCAAAAGGAGATTTAGTACAAAAATTAAAAAAAATAAAACCCCATGTTGTTTTTAATGCTCTTCATGGAAGGTTCGGAGAAGATGGTTATATCCAATCAATTTTGGAAAAAGAAAGAATAAAATATACACATTCAGGAGTAAGGTCATCATCAATAGCTATTGACAAAGACCTATCAAAAAAAATTTTTAATAAACATAAAATTTTAACTCCTTATTCCATTAAAATGAAATATTCAAAATTAAATAAAAAAAAAATTCAGACAGATATAAAAAAAAAATTTAAATACCCAGTAGTAGTAAAACCAATAAATGAAGGATCTAGTGTAGGTGTGTATATATGTAACAAACAAAATATTTTTAAGAGTTTGGATAAATTAAAAAATTATAATGAGGTATTAATAGAGCAGTATATACCCGGTAAAGAAATCCAAGTAGCAATTATGGGTAAAAGAAAATTAGGAGCTATAGAATTAGTACCAAAAAGAAAATTTTATGACTACAAAGCTAAATATAACAAAAATGCAAATACTAAGCATATTATGCCCGCAAATATTTCAAAAGATAATTATGAAAAAGCTATGAATATTGCCTTAAAAGCTCACAAACTTTTAAAGTGTAGAGGTGTGACAAGATCAGACTTTAAATTTTTTAATAATAAGTTTTATCTTTTAGAGTTGAATACACAACCAGGTATGACCGCATTATCATTAGTACCAGAAATTGCCAGATATAAAAATATAAGTTTTTTTAAATTACTACTTTGGATAATAAATGATGCATCAATCAATAAATAGAAAAAATAGGTATTTGTTATATTTATTAATATTACTTTTATTAAGTAATATTAATAATTTAAATCTAAAATTTTTTACCTCTACTTTCTTTCAAATCAAATACATTAATATAGAGGGACTTAACAATAATTATGAAAAAATACTAAAAAATCAATTTAAAAATATACTAAATCAGAATATTTTTTTTTTGAATAAAAGAGATGTTGAAAATATTTTATTATCTAAAAATTATATACATAAATTTAGTGTTACTAAAAAATATCCTTCTGAAATTTATATTTTTGCAGAACATACAAAATTAGTTGGCAAAACAATTTTAAATGGACAAAAATATTATCTTGGGTTAAATGGTAAATTTGTTAATGACGAAATTACCTACAATTTAAATCTACCTAATATCTTTGGTACTTTTAAGCCAGATAGATTTTTAGTTTTATATAAATCTTTAAAAGAAAATGGTTTTAGAAATGATCAAATAACAGATTTTTATTACTTTGAAAATAATAGATGGGATATTAAAACCCAAAAGGATATAATTATTAAACTGCCAAACAAAAATTTTCATGAAGCAATTAAAGTGGTTAAAAAAATGATGGAGAATAATAACTTTGAAAAAAAAATTATTGATTTAAGGGTAGCAAATCAAGTAATTATAGGTAATGCGAACTGATGAATTATTTTCAATAATAGATTTTGGTTCCTATAAGTTTCGAATTGGCATATTTGCCAATTATCTTCCTAATTCAAAATTTATATCTGAAATAACATATCTACAAAATACTGAAAATATTATCTATCAGGAAAACCAATTAAAAAAAATTATTGTTAAAACTGAAAAAGAAATCGGAAAACATTTAAAAAATATAAATGTAATGATAGACGACAAAGATTGTATCTCATTGGATTTATCTATAAAAAAACATATTGATAAAAATAAGTTAAATAAAAATTTAATTAAGACATTTATCCAAGAAGCAAAATTATTAATAGAAAATAATTATTTAAATTATAAAATTCAACACTTAATAATTAATAAATATATTTTAGACGAAGTAGTTTTTTATGAATTGCCTGCTGAAAGTATTTCAAATGAATTGGTGTTAGAAATCAAATTTTTGTTAATACCAAAATCCATTATTTTAAATGTTCAAAAAACTTTAAAAAAAAATCATATATTTGTCGATAACTTTTTTAATACAAGTTATATTAAGTCTTTAAATTATAATAAGTATTATGAAGAGTATAAATCTAAAGTTTTTTTAGATATTGGATTAAACAAAACATCAATTTTTTTCTATAATTCAAATAATTTAATTTACAGTAAATTTATACCTATTGGTGGCAATCATGTAACAAAAGATATTTCCAAATTGTTAAACTATGATTTGCAAGAGTCAGAGAATATAAAATTGCAACTTAAACAAAATAATTTAACATTTTTAAATGATGAAAGTTCTAAAGACTTATTAATTAAAATTGTGCATGCAAGAATAGAGGAAATAATAGATTTAAGTTTTAAAGATTTTGATTATATATCATTAATAAAAAATACTAAATCTATATTAGTTTTTAGTGGTGAAGGGTCAAAACTACTTAGTAAAAAATCTATATATTTAAAAGAAGAATATAATCATTTTGACGATATGAGTTTTTTTGAGGAAAATAGTAGTTTAATTTGTGACTCAGCATTTAATTATGATCGATCTGATATAAGCAATGAAGTAGTGATAGTACCTAAACGCCAACAAAAAACAGGATTATTTGAGAAATTATTTTATCTATTTTCTAATTAATCGTATTTTACTGTAACATTTGTTGTTTTCACTAAATATTAAAAATTTAATATTTAATAATCATGTCTATCCTAAATCAAAAAACAATAAAAACTCCTATACACGTAAATGGTGTAGGATTGCATACAGGTAAAAAAGTTAATGTAAAGATTTTACCAAGCGAACCAAATTCAGGTATCTTATTTAAAAGAGTTGATGTAAATCACAAAAATTTGATTATACCAAATTACATGAATGTGTGTGATACAAATTTGTGTACCACGATTCAAAATGAAAATGGTATCAAAGTATCTACTATTGAACATCTTATGGGAGCATTTTACGGTTTAGGTATAGATAACGTTACAGTTGAAATTAACGAACAAGAGGTCCCAATACTTGACGGATCAGCCAAAGAGTGGGTTTCATTAATTTTAAATTCAGGTTTGAAAAATAGTGATTGTCCAATAAAGTTGATAAAGATTGAAAAAAAAATTGAAATTGTTGAAGGTCAAAAGTTCATAGAAATTAATAAGTCAAAAGTAAGCTCTGATATTGAGTTTGAGATAAAGTACCCAAATTGTATAATTGAAAACCAAAAAAACAAGGTAAATATTTTAAACGATGACTTGTTTGAAATATATAATTCTAGAACTTTTTGTAAATTCGAAGATATAGACAAATTAAAATCTCTTGGTTTAGCTAAAGGTGGTAGTTTAGATAACGCTATTGTAGTGGATGGTAACAAAGTATTAAATAAAAAAGGTTTGAGATTTAAAAATGAATTTGTAAACCATAAAATATTAGATTGTATGGGAGACCTATATTTGTCTGGGTATAGAATAATTGGTTCATTAAAATGTTCCCAAGGTGGTCATAGTCTTACAAACAAACTTTTACGAAAAGTTTTTGAAAATAAATCGAATTTTTCCTTTATCGAGCTTAAAGGTAAGAATCTGCCACATACTTTCTTAAATAAACAACAATTAAAATCAATAGCATAAAAATTAGAATTTAATATAAATTCTGGTAAAATAAAAAAATGCTTAAGTATTCTATATTTATAATATCAATTTTTTTAATGATAATTTCCTGTTCTAAAAAAGAACTAGAGGTTGTTCAAATGAAAGATACTGACTTAAATACTCAAATGATAGAGGCGTATAATGAAGGCTTAGACTTTTTAGATAAAGGAGATGCTTTTAACGCAGCAAAAAAATTTAGTGAAGCTGAAATATTATTTCCCCAATCTTTGTGGGCGCCAAGATCATCTCTAATGACTGCTTATTCTTACTACGTTTCAGGATTATATGAAGATTCTATTTCTGAACTTAACAGATATTTAAAAACTTATCCGTTGCACGAAAGAAAGAATTATGGACATTATCTATTAGCATTATCTTATTATGAACAAATTGTAGATGAGAAAAAAGATTTGAATCCACTAGTTAAGGCAAAAGAAAATTTTAATATTATTATTAATAATTACCCAAATAGTGAATTTGCGATTGACTCAGAATATAAATTAGAACTAATTAATGAGATATTAGCATCAAAAGAAATTTATTTAGCCAGATTTTATATTGAGAAAGAAAAATGGATACCGGCTATTAATAGATTAAAAACAATTACTACAGAATACGATAGAACAATTTATGTCGAAGAAGCATTGCATAGATTAGTAGAGATACATTATAAATTAGGATTAAAAGATGAGGCACAAAGATACGCATCAACTTTAGGATATAATTATCAGTCAGGAGATTGGTATGAAAAAACCTATAAAATATTTAATAAACAATATTCTAAAGTTAAATTAAAAAAAATTGACAAAAAAAATAACTCAATTTTAAAAAGGTTCAAATCACTTATTAATTAAAATATGAGTGAAATTTCTATCAGCAAAGTATATAAAGAAAAAATCAAGAAGTTGTTAATTCATAACAAGTATTATTATGAAAAAAGCAGTCCAAAAATTTCTGACTCTGATTATGACAAGTTAAAAAATGAAATTTTAGAGTTAGAAAAAAAATATCCTGAATTAATTTCAAGTAATTCACCCTCTTTCCAAATTGGTTTCAAACCCTCAAAAAACTTCAAAAAATTGAAACATAGAGTAAAAATGCTATCACTATCAAATGTTTTTTCTGTTGATGATCTAAAAAATTTTCAAAAAAAAATATTAAATTATTTAAATTTACCAGACTCAACTAATTTAGAATTTAGTGTTGAGCCAAAAATAGATGGAATATCAGCCTCGCTAACTTATAAAAATGGAAAATTAGTATCAGGTGTTTCTAGAGGTGATGGATATGAAGGTGAATTAATAACAGAAAATTTGAAGACAATAAAAGATATTCCAAAAAAAATTGAAAAAAATGATTTTCCTGATGATATAGATATAAGAGGGGAAGTTTTTATAGCAATACAAGATTTTGAAAAGATTAATAATAAATTTGCAAATCCTAGAAATGCAGCCTCTGGTTCTTTAAGACAGAAAAATCCAGTTGAAACAAAAAAAATTCCATTAAATTTTATTGCTTATAGTTATGGTTTTCTGAGCGAGAATAAATTTAAGAAACAATCAGAGTTTTTGTCAGCATTAAAGACATGGGGTTTCAAAACGAATAAATTCAATAAAATTATTTCTGGTACAAGTGAACTAGTTAATAATCACAATAAAATGGAAAATTTAAGGTTCAATCTAAATTATGATATTGATGGTTTAGTTTACAAAGTGAATGATACAAGTTTACAGACTAGATTAGGCAATGTATCAAATGCTCCAAGGTGGGCAACAGCCCATAAGTTTTCAGCTAAAAGCTCATATTCTCAAATTCTAAATATTGAAATTCAAATTGGAAGAACGGGTGCATTAACCCCTGTTGCTAAAATAAAACCTGTAAATATTGGTGGAGTAGTAGTATCTAACGCATCATTGCATAATGAGGATGAAATTAAAAGAAAAGATATTCGAATAGGAGATTATGTTAAAATTGAAAGAGCAGGGGATGTCATACCTCATGTGATTCAGGTTGATATTTCTAAAAGACCTAAGAATGCAAAAAAATTTATTTTTCCAAATAAATGTCCATCTTGTCATTCAAATATAATTAAAGAATTTAATTTAAGTACAAAAAAATATGATGCCATTAAAAGATGTACATCTGAAGGTTATGACTGTGATAAAATATCAATAGAAAAATTAAAACATTTTATTTCTAAAGATGCCTTGAATATTGATGGATTAGGAAAAAAGGTTATTGAAAAATTTTGGCATCTGAGTTTCATAAGATATCCATACGATATTTTTAACCTAGATTTTAAAAAAATCGAAAAATTAGAAGGATGGGGTACACTGTCAGCTTCAAACCTGAAGTTTTCAATAGAAAATTCTAAAATCATATCACTTGATAAATTAATTTACTCTTTGGGAATAAGGCATATAGGTCAAGAGAACGCAAAATTATTGGCAGATAATATTCAAAGTGTAGAAAAGCTATCAAAAATAGATAATTCTTTCAATTTTGAATCTTTTTTAAATATTGATGGAATAGGCGAGACACAAATAAAGTCGTTAAAAAAATTTTTTTCGAACAAAACAAATATCAAAATTATCTCAGAATTAAAAAAATATTTAAAAATTAAATTTTCTAAAAGAAAAAATGATGGAAAATTAAAGAATAAAACATTTCTTATAACGGGTAAACTTAGTGGAATAAGTAGAGCAGAGGCAAAGTCAATAATTGAGAATAACTCAGGAAAAATTCTGAGTACTATAAATAATAAGCTAGATTATTTAGTAACAGGAGAAAAACCAACTAGTAAAAAAATTATTAAGGCAAAAGAATTAAGTATAAAAATTTTATCGCAAAGTGATTTCAACAAACTTATTAGTTAAATTTTTTAACCAAACTTTTTCATTTGGATCCAAAGCATTTTTATAAAAATTATAAATTTTTTTATGATAATTACATAAGTAATTTTTTTCTGACTTATTTAATAAATTTTTGTTAATTAAGTCAAAATCGATTGGTGCAAACGTCAAATTATCAAAATATAAGTTTTTATATTTTTTATATACAAAAATCAAATTTTCTATTCTAATTCCAAAATGTCCGGGCTTATAATATCCTGGTTCGTTACTCAAAATCATGCCTTCCTTAAGACTGTTTTTGTCAAATTTTGATATACTCATAGGACCTTCGTGAACATTAAGAAAAAAACCCACACCATGACCTGTACCATGTGAATAATTTAAATTAATTTCTTTTAGCCACTTTCTTGCTTTTTTATCAAGTTTAGAACCCGTAGTATCACTTGTTATTGTAGATGATACTACTGCTATATGTCCTTTTAAAACTCTAGTAAATATATTTTTAATTTTTAGACTTTGTTTAGAAAAACATATAGTCCGTGTTACATCTGTTGTCCCATAATTATATTGTCCCCCTGAGTCACATAGATAAATATCGTTCCTTTTAATTTTTCTATTAGAAATCTTACTCGCTTTATAATGAATAATTGCAGAATTTGGTCCAGATCCTGAAATTGTATTAAAACTTGGAAAAAGATATGCCTTGTTTCTTTTTCTTAATTCTTCCAGTTTTTTTTGTAATTTGATTTCATCAAATCTTAATTTTTTATTTTTTAAATAATAAAGAAATTTAGTCATAGCCAATCCATCGTGTAAGTGTATTTTTTTTGTATTTTTAATTTCAATTTCATTTTTTATTGATTTTAATCGATAACATGGATCGTTATCAAAATATAAATTAAATCTTGTTCTGATTAAGCTTTCATCATAAATTGAACATGAAACTTTATCTACCAAAATATTCGATCCATTAATTTTTTTTATTACATCAAAAAATTTTTCTTTGTCAAAGTATTCTATATTGTTAAATATTTTTTTCTTTTTTAAAATAAAAGTTTTTTGTTTATCTGAAAAAAAATAAATTTTATTTTTATTTAAAATTATTTGACAATTAGGTATTGGACTATTTGGGTTATCTCTACCCCTAATATTTAATAACCAAGCAACATTTTCTGGTGAACTAATATAGATATTATCAATTCTTTTCTTTTTAAGCACTCTATTTAAACGATTAATTTTACTTTTGACTGTTTCACCTACTATATTTTTACCTAATGTATAAAATAAATTAGTTTTTTTATTGTATTTATTCTTTATAAATTTCTTAATTTCCTGACTTTGTGGCACCATTTGACAATTTTTCCCAAAGATTTTTTCAAGACTTAAACTTGTAAATAATTTGGGGGAATAACCAATTCTCATTACAAAATTATATGAAGTAATTATTTTTTTAACTGACTCTTTATTAGTTTCGATTATTTTAAAATTTCTACCAGCTTCTTTCTTTGCTTGAGTAGTGTACCTCCCATCCACGAATAAAATATTTTCTTCTTTTGTTATTAATGCCAAGCCAGCAGAACCTTTAAAATTAGTTATGTATTCTAGAATATTCGGATTAGAATATTCCTGAAAAAATTCATCATTTTTGGGAACAGCATAGCCATCTAGATTTTGTGTAATTAAGCTTTTTTTAATATTTTTAAGAGGAGACATTTATTTTAGCCTTTTTTGATACCTCAACCATCCTGGACTTTTTATTTCACTCTCAAAATCTATATCTTGATTAAATTCAAAGTCATTGTTTTCATCCTCGTTTTGAATATTTTTCTGAAGATTTTCCTCTGGTAATTCATCTATAAATCTAGATGCTAAACTATCTATCCAATCACCTTGATAAAATCTATTCATAGAAAATGAAATATTTAATATCTTCTTTGCCCTTGTTATTCCAACATAAGCAAGTCTTCGTTCTTCTTCTAAACCTTTATCACCTTTCTCCTCAATTGACTTTTGATGTGGGAAAAGTCCTTCTTCCCAGCCAGGTAAAAAAATTACATCAAATTCTAAACCTTTAGATGCATGCATAGTCATTAAATTTATTTTTTGTCCTTCCCAGTCTTTATCTATAGATGTGGCTAAAGATACATGCTCTAAAAAACTTTCTAAATTATCAAATTCTTTCATTGCATTAATTAATTCTTTTATATTTTCTAACCTATTTTCATTTTCTAAATCTTTTTTATTTTTTAACATCTGGCTATATCCTGACTCATCCATTATTATTTGAAGAAGTTTAATATGGCTCATCCCTTTTTTGTAATCATTTACCCACTTATTTATAAAATTAATAATAGAATTGAGACCAATTTTAGTTTTAGGTTTTATTTTATTTAATTCCAACAATTTTTTTGCACTATCCATAAGTGAAAAATTATTATGTTTTGCGTACTCACTTATCTGTTTAATAGTGGTATCTCCGATTGATCTTTTTGGTACATTTACTATTCTTTCAAAAGCTAAATCATCTTTATTTTGAAACACAATCCTTAGATAAGCAATACAATCTTTTATTTCAGCTCTTTCATAAAATTTTGTACCTCCAATTATCCTATATGGAATACCTATTTTTAAAAATCTCTCTTCAAATTCCCTAGTCTGAAATATGGCTCTAACTAAAATAGCAATATTATTGAAACCAAATTCTTTTTTTAGTTTCTCAATATGATCTCCGATATTAATAGCTTCGTCTTTTCCACTTTTGTAACAATTTAAATTTACAAGGTTACCTTTCTCACCATTAGTATACAATGTTTTACCAACTCTATTTTTATTATTCTCTATTAATTTAGAAGCGGTTGTTAGAATATTTTGAGTTGATCTATAATTTTTTTCCAATCTAATTATTTTCGAACCTTCATAATTTTTATCAAATTCTAGAAAATTTTTAATTTCTGCACCTCTCCAACTATAAATCGATTGATCATCATCACCAACACAACATATGTTATTATGAAATTTTGATAATAAAGACAACCATCTACTTTGAATTATATTTGTATCCTGGTATTCATCGACAAGTATATATTTAAAATTTTTAGAGTACATTTCGCATATATCCTTGTTATTCTGAAATAGTTTTACGCAATGAAGTAATAAATCACCAAAATCACAAACATTTAAGTCCAGTAATTTCTGTTGATACAATTTATATACGTTCAGAAATTTTTTTTCTAAATTATCAATTTTAGATACAGAGACATCTGACGGATACCAACCTTTATTTTTCCATTTGTCTAATACTGAAAGTGTATAATTAGGAGATATTTTCTTTACATCTATATTCTCAGACTTGCAGATATTTTTTATAAGTCTAATTTGATCGTCCTGATCAATAATTGTAAAATTATAATTTAAACCAACAGCCTTAGCATGTTTTCTTAAGAATTTTGCACTTATAGAATGAAATGTGCCTAGCCAGTTTAAGCCAGTAGCATTTTTATTCAAAATACCTGAGACCCTTGTTTGCATTTCTTTAGCAGCTTTGTTTGTAAAAGTTACTGCTAATATTTGGTTTGGAAATGCAGTTTTTTTTTCAATTATATGAGCTATCTTAGAAGTTAAAACCTTTGTTTTTCCAGAGCCAGCCCCAGCCACTATAAGTAGAGGTCCATCCAAATATGTTACTGCCTCAAGTTGTTCTTTATTTAAACTATTCATATAATTTAAAATTTTCATATAATTTAATTTTTATAGTATAAGTTTCAAAATCCCATGAGAAATATTATCCAAAAAAAATATTCATTTCCTGTTATTTTCATAACATTCGGAGTTTTTTTTTCTTTTATGCTTTTACTCTCAATACCTTCTTTATACGATTTGTCTAAATTTGAAAAAAAAATAAAGGAAAATATCG
>CACNFY010000002.1 GCA_902619925.1 uncultured Pelagibacteraceae bacterium | reverse complement strand
TGAGTATAAATGTTATAACCATTTTCTTCTTTATAGATTATTAAAGGTTCATCAGATTGATAAAGACTCTCCAAATAGGGATTAAATTTAAATTTATACTTTTTGTAATCTTTCAACTGATTTCTCTTTTATTGGTAAGTGTATTAAACCTGCAAATACAGATAATGCAATTGCCAAATACCACGCATAGTCATATGAACCATAAATGTCGTAGAACAATCCCCCAAGATATGCACCAAAAAAAGAGCCAATTTGATGACTTAAAAAAACTAATCCATAAAGTAGTCCTAGATACCTTGTTCCAAATATATGCGCAACAATTCCACTTGTTGCGGGTACAGTTGATAACCATAAAAGTCCAAAACTCGCCCCAAAAATTATAGATGAAATGTTGCTTGGAGGTAGAAAAATAAACGCAATAATTGAAATACCTCTTAAAAAATAGATAACACTTAAAATAATTTTTTTACTCATTTTAGCTGATAAGTAACCGCTTAATAATGATCCAAAAATATTAAATAACCCAATTAAAGATAATATCATGGCTGCTGTCCAGTCACCAAGTCCTCTATCAATCACATATTTGGGTACATGAGTACCAACTAAAGTGATATGAAATCCACAAACAAAAAAGCCTGATATTAGCAACAAATAACTTTTATTACTAAAAGCCTCACTTAAAGCTTGAATAGTAGTTTGTTTTTGATTTGTTATAGAATCTCCTGAACCTCCATTTTCATTAGGTGATCTAACAAAATAAGCAATTACAAAACCAATGCTTAAAAATACAATAAAGTAAAATAGTGTATCAACCCATCCATTATTAGCTAAAGAATAATTAGTGAATAAAGGTGATATAAAATATCCAAATGATCCAGTTGCAGTTACAAGACTCATTGCTATAGTTCTATTTGAAAGAGGGAAATGTTTTCCAACAATTGACATGGGGATACTTATTGCTGTACCTCCACAACCTATACCAATTAATACTCCTAAACTTATTTGAAAATATAGGCCTGTATTTGGACCTGCATATAAAAAATATACTCCTAAAATATAGAATATAAATGCAAGCATTATTGCTTTATGTCCACCATATTTATCTGCGATAGCTCCAAAAATAGGTCCTGAAAGTCCCCATCCCAGCATTTGAATTCCAATGGCTAATCCAAATTCGGTATTTGAAATTCCAAGATCAATATTAAAATCCATAAAAAACATTCCAAATACCTGTCTAACACTCAAAGATATTAGAACTACTAGGCAGGCAGCTATCAAAGTAGTTAGGGCTAATTTATTAGTTATAAATTTGTCAGTAGTCATTTTAAAAATCTTAATGAATGTTTGATGTCATTAATTAGATCCTTTGCATCTTCTAATCCAATATGTAATCTTACAATATACTCATTTTTTTTTAATTTAAGATATTTCCTATTACCTTGTTCTTTTATTTCTTGGTGCAAAGCTAAACTTTCATATCCTCCCCAACTATAACCATGACCAAAAAGTTTAAGTGAATTGATAAATTTATCGACTGAATTTTTATTTTGTACTTTTATTTTCAGACCCATTAGTCCTGATGATCCTGTATAATATTTTTTCCAATATTTATAATTTTTGCTATTTTTTTTGTGAGGATACAAAACTTCTATATTCTTTTTTTTCGATAAAAACTTTGCTATTTTAATTGCATTATCCTGATGTCTATCTAATCTGACATCTAATGTCCTAATTCCCCGCATTATAAAATAAGCGTCATCAGGACTTAACCTTAGACCAGTCATATTCTGAGCTTTAATTACTTTATTAAATACTCTTTTACTTACTGCTAGACTTCCTCCCATAACGTCAGAATGGCCTGAATAATACTTTGTTGCAGATACAATTGATAAATCAAAACCGATTTTTATAGGTTTTAAGAAATATGGTGTTGCCCAGGTATTATCGATGGCTGTTAAGACTCTATGTTTTTTTGCAAAAGAAATAATTTTACCTAAATCTTGGAATTCAAAAGTATTACTTCCTGGGTTCTCAACATAAATTAATTTAGTTTTTTTTGTGAAATTTTTTTTTATCGTATCCAAATTGTTTGGATCATAAAATTTTGTTTTAATATCAAACTCTTTTAAATAATCTTCTGTTAATAACCTTGTTGGACTATATATTGGATCTGCGATTATAATTTCATCATTTGGTCTTAAAATGCTAAAAAGACACAAAAAAACAGATCCAAAACCAGTTGGTGTTAAAAAAGTATGATAAGACTCTTCTAGATTAGTTAAAATTTTTTCGAGTTCGAATGTTGTGGCAGTACCTTGTCTTCCATATTCAAAATGTCCTCCTCTTGGATTTTTTAAATTTTTCCTCTGAACCTTTCTTAAATCAGACATTGATTTGAAGACCATAGTTGAAGTTCTTACCAACGGTGGGTTAACTGAACGAGTAATGTAGTCTTTGTATGTATGTTTTAAAAAGGTTTTGACAGATTTAACCATAAATAAATTTGATAAGTAAGTTTGACAATGCTATATCCCACAAATAAGTCAATAAAATTATAAATAAGGAGATTATGGGTTACCCAAAAAAACATAGAGGCCGAAGAAAAATGGGCTCAAAAAAAAGAAGAGCGAGAAAAAAGAATAAAAAGAAATAAGAAATCTCAAAATGGACGATATCTCAAAAGTAAAATCCATGAGTTTATGGATTTTTATTGTACCTTTCTTTGCAATAAATGCTTGTTTAATTTTAATTACACAATTTCATGGTTTATTTCCAAATCAAGAACACATATTACATAACACGATTCCTTACATTGATGGAAAGGCTTCAATAAGTCGTACCGCAAGGGTTTTTCCAACATATTTGATATTTAAGCCAGCAATGTTCTTAACTTCATTTTTATTAATTAAATATTGGTTAAATAATAAAAAAATAATTTTATATAAAGATCCAAAAAATACTTACATCAATAAGTTTGTTTTTTTTGGTATAGGCTCTGCTGTGCTTCTAGTTATTCATTCAATTTTTTTGGGAATTAAATTTGAATATGAATTGTATAAAATTTTTAGACGTGTAGTAATTTTATTTTTTATAGTTTTTGAAATTATTGCTCAAACATATCTAGTAATTTGTTTATACAAAATAAGAAATTCTATTTCAGAAAATATAAATGAAATTTTTTTAAAAATTAAAATTTTCCTAGTTTCTTTGTTAATTATTGTAGCTTTAATCTCTATACCAGTAATAAGCGTTCCAGGTAATAAATATTTAAAACACGCTCTTGAGTGGGATTATTTTGTAGGAGTTATAAGTTTTTATTTATTAACATTTTTTATGTGGAAAAAAAATTAATTTTTTGTAATCCAACCGCCACCAAGAACTTTGTCACCTAATTCATCTTTAGAGTAAAAAACGCACGCTTGTCCTGGTGAAATACCATATTCATCCTCTAATAAAATTAGTTTTGTGGATCCATTATTTATATCTAATTTTGATCTTAATAACTTCCCTGTTGATCTAACCTTTACGAAAATTTCATTAGTAAAGAATTCTTTATTAACTAAAAAATTTATATCCTTAAGCAAAATCTCTTTCTTTAATAATTCATCTTTAGATCCAACTATAATTTCATTTTTATCAGCTATTATATCTATGACGTACAAAGGTTCATGATGTGCAATTTTAATTCCTTTTCTTTGTCCTATGGTAAAATTAATTATACCCTCATGCACTCCTAGAACTTTTCCTGAGGTATTTTTTATATTACCTTTTTTAAATGAGTCAGGCCTGAATTTTTCTATAACTGAAACATAATCTCCATTCGGTACAAAGCATATATCTTGACTATCTGGTTTATCAGCTACATTTAAATCTATATTTTTTGCTATTTCTCTTGTTTCTTTTTTAAGTAAATTTCCAAGAGGAAATCTTAAGAAATTGAGCTGTTCTCTAGTTGTATTAAATAAAAAATAACTTTGATCTCTTTTTTCATCAACTCCTCGATACATTTCAGTTACGTTGTTTTTAGTAACACTTTTTACATAATGTCCTGTAACAAGTGCATCTGCTTTCAGATTTTTAGACTCATGAAATAAATCATTAAATTTCACAGTTTTATTACATTGTACACATGGTATTGGTGTTTCACCTTTTAAGTAACTATCGACAAAATTGTTTATTACCCCCTCCTTAAATTTACTTTGATAATAAAACACTTTATGTTCTATATCTAATTTATGAGCTACTCTTTTTGCATCTAAAATATCTTGTCCAGAGCAACAAACTTTAGAATGTGCTACTTCCTTGCTATCATCATACAATTTAAGTGTTACGCCAATAACATTGTAGCCCTGTTTTTTCATTAATGCTGCTGCCGTAGAAGAATCTACTCCACCCGACATTGCTACTACTACTTTAGTGTCTTTTGGGTTTTTATCTAAACCTAACGAGTTTAATTGTCTTTTCATATTTATGGTATTTATACTTATTTCTATTATAAATTAAATTAAATGATTTTAGATTTTGAACCAGGTGACAGAGTAGTAAATCCAAGACGAAAAGACTGGGGTATTGGTCAAGTACAATCAATAATTAGAGATAAAGTCACTGTAAATTTTGAAAATATAGGTAAAATAGTAATTAATACTAAT
The DNA here is from genome assembly GCA_902619925.1 of uncultured Pelagibacteraceae bacterium. GTDB lineage: Bacteria > Pseudomonadota > Alphaproteobacteria > Pelagibacterales > Pelagibacteraceae > Pelagibacter. Next base: position 187,676 of record CACNFY010000002.1, on the reverse strand, counting down.
AATATTCAGTTAGAGAAAATAACCAGTGAATAAAATAAATTTAAAAGATATTTGTTATCAACTTGTAGAAACCTTTAAATTTGCAGGAGATATAAGTTTAAAATTAAGAAATGAGGGTCTTAGAACTCAATATAAAGAGGATAATACTCCTGTAACGAATGGAGATTTAGAGGTAAATACTATTTTAACTAAAAAAATTTCGGAAATAACACCGGATCTACCAATTATATCTGAAGAAAGTTCACAAAATAAATCTGAAAAAAATTTATCAAATTTTTGGTTGATTGATCCTATCGATGGAACATATGATTATGTAAATAATAAAGATGAATTTACTTTAAATGTTGCACTGATATTAGAAAAAGTCCCACAACTTGGAATTATTTATGCACCAGCAAAAAATAGAATGTTTTATACATATGAAAATGGAAAAAGTTTTGAATTAATATACGAAAAAGAAATTAGATTAGATTGTTCAAAAAAAACTTCTCCAGGACAAATAAAAGCCGTACATTATTCTGATAAATTGAAACCTATTATTAAAGAATATCATCAAAAATTCGGTGTAACAGAACATCATAAAATGAAGAGTTCATTAAAGTTTTGTGTGGTTGCTACAAGCGAATTTGATATTTACATATCTGAACCAAGAGCCTCAGAATGGGATATCGCTGCAGGTCATGCTATTTTAAGTAATGCCGGAGGCATAATTACAGATTTTGAAGGTAAACAGATTTTATATGGAAAAAAGAACTTCAAGAACCCAAGTTTAATATTAAGAAGAGGAATAGATTTATAATGGACGAAACTTTAAGAATTATTTTAATAATAATTGTATCTGTAAGTATATTTGGTTTAATAATTTTTGTCTGGGTGAAAAACTATATAAAAAATAAAATTGATTATTATTTGGAAGAAAAAAATAAAAAAGATACTACAAAAGATTAATAATTTTTAAGTACTCTTCTTTATCAATATCTATTACTCTTTTTGAGGTTTCAAAATCAAAACCTGATCTAGCTAAAATACCTAAATCTTTTTTATAAAATAAAGGTCTATTACTTTCATCTCTTGCAGGACCAATTCTTTTTTTTTTACAAATTTTAATTGCTGAAAAGAAATCTTGGTCCTCATTATTTTCTTTTATTTTTTCGATAGTCTCTTTTATATACTTATCTTTAATACCTTTATTTAAAAGATAGTATCTTATTTTGTTTATTGAGCTTCCTCGCTGAATTAAGCTTTTGGCTTTTGAATTTGAATAAAATTTATCATTTAAAAATTTATTTTGCTCTAAATCTGTAAGAACCACCTCTATAAGATCTTTTACGTTACTTTTATTAACATTTGGGGCTTTGATCTTTAAATATTTCTTTAATAAATATGTTTTTAATTGTTGTTTAGATGGGGAAAATTTCTCTATATAACTATATGAAAGGTTACGCATCTCCTCAACAGTATCTTCCAAGGATTTTTTTTTATTTTTATTAGGAATCATAAAAAATGTAATATATTACTTTTAGTTATGATCGAACAAATTTCAGCATTTTTTAATATAGAAATGATATATTTATGGTTGAACTTTGGAGTTATACCGTTTTGGGTCACTCTTATATTTTTTCCGCAATCAAAAGTTTGTAATTTTATCGTTACGTCTATTTTTCCGTTTTTTATTCTATCTATTATATATTCATATCTGCTTTATTTATTTTATATAGATGGATACAATTTTGATCAAAACTTTTCACTTTATTTAAGTATTAACAATTTAAAGGAATTATTTTTAGAAAATTCTTTCTTAGTTTTATTTTGGATACACTTTTTAGCGATGAACTTATTTTGTGGTTGCTGGATAGTAAAAGACAGTCAAAAATTTAATATATCTAAATACTTAAATTTTTTTCCTTTAATTATTACATACTTTATAGGTCCTATTGGATTGTTTATTTATTGGTTAATAAGAATATTTTTTGCAAAAAGAATAAATTTAATTGATTAGATTATTTTTTAATTTTAAATCCCTCCTGTTGCATTGCACCAAAACCACCTTCTACGTGTGAGACATTTTTAAAACCCATATCTTTGAGTGTTTTGGCGGCTAATGTTGATCTACCTCCGGCTGCACAAAATAAAACAATATCTTTGTTTGTATCAATTACATTGTTTTGAACTAGTGGACTATTTGGGTTCAATGAGAACTCTAGCAATCCCCTTGGAATATGTGTTGCATTTTCGATATATCCGGTATTTTCTAGTTCACCTTTTTCTCTTAGATCAATTAAATTACACTTATTATCACTTGATAATTTAAGAGCTTCTCCAGCAGATATTGTTTTAATTTCTTTTGAAGCTTCTAAAATTAGAATTTGTGGTGTTTTAACATTCATATTACTATAATTATTATATTAAATTCTATGATAAAAAATAGTCTAAAAAAAATATTTATTAAAATATCAAGATTGCTTGGATTTGAAATTATTGATCAAAATAGTTTTGTGTCGCCAACATTAAATAAAGAGCTAAACGAAAATTTAAGTCAACTAAATAAAAAGTCTATTGTTCTTCCCCTGGGAGAAGTTAAAATTAAAAGAAAAATTGAGTCTTTACTAATTATATTTAGAACGAATAGTAATATTGATATTTGGGATCAAGGCAAAAAAAGAATTTTTGAACAAAATAAAATTATATATGTTGAAAAATCTCTAAATTCTTTAATTAAAAGTATAAAGTTTTCAGAACAAAACTTAAGCTCTTTAGATATAAAACTAATAATTCTAGATGATAACTCAAGCAATCAAAACTTAGAAAAAATTAAAAAAATTTGTGATAAAGCTAGAATAAACCATGAGTTAATAAATCATGATATTCAAATTAATAAAAATAATATAAAGGAACAGAAAACTAAAGAGACTTACTCTAATTTATCAACTTTACTTACATCTTTTAACCTAGGTAAAAAAAATGGAAAAGATCTAATTTTTTTTGTCGAGGATGACTATATTCACTTTAATAATTTAATAGTGGAATGTATTAGGACTTTCGAGAGAGTTTCATCTCAAATAGGGAAGGATATATTTTTATGTCCCTCAGATTATCCTTATCTTTATATGAATAACGAAAAATCTAATATTTTGATAGGCAATGATAGACATTGGAGAACTGTTAATAGAACATTATGTACTTTTTTCACAACAAAAGAATTATTGGATAAATATTGGAACAATTTTGAAAAAAATTGTTTAGATAGACACGATCCATTCGAAAAATATTTAAATCAAATATATGAGAATGAAATTTGTATATCTCCATTAAAAAGCCTTTCAATTCATATGGCAAATATTAATTCAAGCTATGGTTTATCACCATTTATTGATTATAAAAAAATTTGGGATGAAAATTAAAAAAAAAGGCCCCCTATAAAGGGGGCCTTTGAGGGAGAGAAAAATATTTATTAGTCTCTTATTGCGTAAGCTATAACTCCGGTTTCTGATACGTCAGTACCTTTCATTTCAGCTTCTTTACTCAACCTAATACCCATTGTTGCTTTCATTATTGACCAAACGATTAGTGCAACCACAAAAACAAATGCATTAATTGAAACAACACCTAAAAGCTGTGCACCGAAATTAGTGCCAGAGTTTGTTATTGGAACTGCTAAAGTTCCCCAAATTCCTGCAAACAAGTGAGCAGGAATAGCTCCTACAACATCATCAATTTTCAGGCTAAATAAAAGTTTAGTTCCATAAACAACTATAACACCACCAACACCACCAATTAAGATTGCTGCTATTGGAGAAGGCATTAAAGGTTCAGCGGTAATTGCAACTAAACCACCTATAGCTCCATTCAACATTTGAATAACATCGGTTTTACCTGATAGTCTTGTAACCGCAGCAGCAGCTAAAACACCACCACACGCAGCTAAATTTGTATTAATGAAAATTTTTGATACTGCAACAGCATCATCGAATGATCCCATTGCTAGTTGTGATCCACCATTAAATCCAAACCAACCTAACCAAAGAATAAATACACCCACTGTAACTAGTGGAATTGACGAGGCAGCAAAAGGCTTAACCGGTCCTGCACCAGATTTTGTAAATCTTCCAAGTCTTGGTCCAAGAAGGATTGCCCCTGCTAATGCCGCAGCTCCTCCTGTTGAGTGTACAAGTGTCGATCCAGCAAAATCTGAGAAACCAGCTTTTGCTAACCAGCCACCACCCCACTGCCATCCCATGACAATTGGATAAATAATTCCTGATAATATTGCAGCGAACAAGAAGAACGGCCAAAGTTTAATTCTCTCAGCCAATGTTCCTGAAACAATTGAAACTGTTGTAGCACAAAATACCATTTGGAAGTACCAATCGGACCCATCTGCATATCCTGTGTCTAATTTACTTCCATCAGACCAAGGCATAAATTTTCCAATATAACCACCTTCGGGTATTCCGTATGCAAGATTGTATCCAACCATCCAAAACATAACACCGGCTATTGAAAATAATCCAATATTTTTTGCACAAATTACTGCAACACTTCGAGATGTAACCATCCCTGACTCTAACATTGCAAATCCGCAAGCCATAAACATGACTAGGAAACCACACATTAGAAAAAGGAATGTATTAAATATAAAACCTACTTCAGCAGAAACTGTTGACTCTGCCATACCTGCACTGCTCATACTCATTAAAAATACGAAACTGATTACAGGTGTAATAAATTTGTTTAAAATTTTCTTCATTTAACCTCCTAAGTTAAAGAAGTGCTTATAATTTTAAAAAAATTTAAGTGGAATCGTTTTTAATGAAAAATAGCTATGCAATATATGCATATAGTAACAACCCCAATTAATTTTTGATAATTGGGGTTGTTATATGGTTATTTATTGAATATTTCTTTAAGTGCTTTTGCAGGTAAAAACTTTACTTTTTGAGAAGCTGCGATTTGGATTTGCTCTCCAGTTCTTGGATTCCTTCCAATTCTAGCTTTTCTTTTAGCTACTTTATATGTGCCAAAACCAGCAATTTTTACTGAATCGTCATTTTTTAAGGCATCCAGAATAGTGTTGGTAATAGTGTCAAAAGTACGCTCCGCATCAGCTTTGCTTTGATTTAAAGAACCAGCCAATTTAGCCACTAATTGTTTTTTGTTCATTTTAGCTCCGGTTTATAAGGTTAATTAACATAGTTAACAAAATCCTTGATATTTCAAGCTTTTTTTTAGTATTATCATTTAATTAATACACAATATATAGTAACTAAAAAAACCGCAATTTAATTGACTTATTTGAAATATTGAAAAAGCTTTAAAATAGACCTAAGTCTTTTAGGTCATTGAAAGTCGCAAAAAACATCAAAAAAAGAAGTAAAAACATACCGATTCGGAAAAACCCCTCCTGTGTTTTTTGACTTAAGGGTCGTCCCAAAATTTTCTCAAAGGCATAAAACATTAAATGTCCTCCATCCAGTAATGGAATTGGGAATAAATTGATAAGACCAAGGCTTATAGATATATACGCCATTATACTTAGAAATGGCACAATACCAAATTCAGCAACTTGACCCGTGATTTTAGCAATTCTAATTGGACCTCCTAATTGCGAACTGTCTCCTGATCCCGTAATTATTGAGCCCATGTATTTTAGAGTAGATGTTGTCACGAAGTAAACTTCATTTATTGCATAGTAAAAAGCTTTAATTGGTCCTAATTTAATATGATTTACTTCATCGTTAAATGGCGAAAGTTTTATACCAACAATTCTTTTTTTAACTTTATTTCCGAGTCCGTCATCAGCATCAACAGTTTTTGGTTTAACATTTAATATTTTTTCTACCCCTGATCTTTGAACTTTTAGAGTAATAGTTTCTGAAGTTGATAAGCTGATTAATTTTGAAACATCTAGAATACTCTTAACACTTTTGCCATCAATCTCTAGAATAATATCATTATTTTTAACTCCTGCAATCTCGGCTGGGCTGTCTTTTTGTACTTCATTAATTACAGCAGGAGTAAAATCTTTTCCAACTACCATATAAATAGACGCAAAAATTATTACAGCTAGTACAAAGTTCGCAAGTGGACCACCGAAAACAATTAAAGATCTTTGATATAAGGGTTTTAATGTAAATAATTTTCTTTGTTCTGTTTCACTATATTTTTTTAAAATTTCATCGTGATCAGCTTGAGAAAACACATTTCTGTCTCCAAAGAATTTTACATATCCTCCTAAAGGAAGAAGACAAATTTTCCATCTTGTTCCAGATCTATCTTTCCAACCATACAATTCTTTACCAAATCCAATTGAAAAATCTGTAACACCTACACCGTACTTTTTAGCAAAATAATAATGACCATACTCATGTACAAACACTACTACCAAAATTAAAACTAGAAAAGGTATTAAAAAACTAAACATATTATTATATTAAGCATTTTACTTTAATTTCCAAGTCAGAATAGGTGTCAAAGTAGCGGCTAAAAATGAAAAAAATAATAATGATTGAGACAAAATCTCAGGAAAGAAGTCTTTGGGGAATAAAATACCAACTAAAAGAGATTTAGAAAAATCAGGACTTGGAAATAATAATATACCTAAAACTAACCCTATTATAATTGAAACATAAGCATTTAATTCTAAAAATGTCTTGTTATAAAATCCATAAAAAACACTAAGTACTGCCGCACAACATAAAAGATCAGCGATTAAGAACAAGTATAATATGCTATATCCTTTGGACGCAACATAAAAAGTAATTAAACACAAAATAATAATTACGACATTGGAAATTTTCAAAGTATTAGAAACTTTTAACATTTTTTTTCCATCAACAATTACTAAACTTATTATGGCATTTATTAACGTATCTATACTACTAATAGTTAAAGAAATCCCTAAAACTATGACTATAAACGAGATAGAAATATATTGATCCTTTAACAGTAGATCAAAAAAAGCTAGATCGGGTACAACACTTTTATTTGCTGACACTGCAACTAATCCACAAAAACCCATAAAAAAAACAATTGGTATGATGATTAAAAATGAAAAAAATAAACTTCTTTTAAGTGTTTGGTCATTTTTTGCTGAATAAACTCTCTGCCAATTTCCCTGGTGAAAAAGATTTGTTGCAGCAACTGCTATGAAAAAAGTTAATCCTGCAGTAAAATTAGGTAGATACTTTGCGCTAAGTAATAATGGTTTATTTTCAGAAATAAAATTTAAATTAAACTCATATTTATTAAAAGTAATTAGATAAGAAAAAGAGAGAATTAATAAAATTAAAAACAAAATAAATTGAAAATTATCTGTAAATATTGAAGCCCTTAAACCTCCATAAATTGTATATATTAAAGACGAACTTATGATTATTAGTGATGTAATCCACAGACTTGTACCAGAGATATAGTTAATAAGCATAGCAACTGCTGTAACTTCGGCGATCAAAAAAATTGTCATGTAAAAAATAGAAAGTATAAGTATAAGTTTATAAAGGTTTCTACCATATTTAAGTCGTATAACTTCTATCAGTGTTATACAGTTAGGATAAAATTTTCTAAATTTAGATCCTAAAAAAATTAATATAAATAGAGGAAATGCAGTTCCTAAAGAATATCCTATCACTGCTCCAATTCCGCCCCAAGTGGCAGCAGATGCTGGGCCAAATAATATCCATGTACCAAGTGCAGAGGCTATAAAACTTGTGGTTAAAGAGAATGTTCCAACAGATCTATTAGCTATTAAATAATTATTAATCCCTCTAAATTTTCTTGAATAAAAAATCCCTATACAAATAAATAAAAAAGATAAAGACAGAATAATTAAAATTGAAATTTCCTGATTTAAATAATTTAAATTTTTCATTTTCCCTTTCTGAATTACCGGACAGGTTCTATGGGTTTACTCTCAGTCTTTCGACACCCCTTTCAAAATATACAATTATTTTTTTTAAAAGCAAACCAAATGTTTAATATGTATTGGTTTTTTAATTCCAAACTTATCATTAATTTGATGTTGATGCACATGGTGAGAATGCACGAATACAGATACATACTTACCGCTTTTTGTTTTTAAAGTATAAATAAAATTTGTTCCTTTAAATTTTTTATCTATAACATCTAATTGTAAATTGCTTTTATCATCATGCTCCAAGTCCTCTGGCTGTAAAAGCAATTTTACTATCGAACCTACTGCATGTTCATTTACAAAATTTCCTTTAATTAAACCAAGGTCTTCGTTTTCAAGTGTATACTGTCCAGTTACTTTTGCTGGAAGAAGCACTCCTCTATTAAGAAAATTTACTACTTTAATTGAATTAGGATAGTGATACACATTGTATGGATCGTCAAATTGTTTTAATTTTTGATCTAAAATAATTCCACATTTATCTCCTAAATAAAATGCTTCATAAGAGTCATGTGTTACAACAATTGTAGTAATCTTAAACTGTTTTAAAATCTGTTTTAACTTAACTTGTATTTCCTCTTTAAAATTTTCATCAATATTTGATAATGGTTCGTCTAATAATAACAAATCAGGATTTGAGACTAGAGCTCTTGTCAAAGAAACTCTTTGTGCCTCTCCAGCACTAATTTGATGTGGGTACTTATCTAGTATTTTTTCTATGTTAAGAATTTTAATTATTTTTTTTGGTTCAATTTTTTTTTTTCCGTTTAATTTATTTCTATCAGTTCCAAAATAAATATTTTTTTCTACTGTATAGTGCGGAAATAGTGCATTTTCTTGAAATGAAAGAGAAATATTTCTATTCTCTGGTTCAACATGTTCAGATTTTGAGGATAAAATTGTATTTTTTAATTTTATTGAACCTTTATCAATTTTTTCTAATCCAGCAATTGATCTGAGGATAGTTGTTTTTCCTATACCCGATGGTCCCAAAAGACATATAATTTGGCCTTTATTCTGAATTTTTAAAGATAAATTTTTTACTTTTACCTTTCCTCCAACTTGAAAATCAACATTATTGATTTCTAAATAATTTTTATTCATACTTCTCTTTTAAAATATATCTAGAAATAAATAAAATAAATAAACTAGCGATAATGACCAAGAATAAAGACGGTACAGCAGCAGCCTCTAAGAGATCTTGGGAAGCATAAATATATGCAGTGGTTGCGAAAGTTTCAAAATTAAAAGGTCTTAAAATTAAAGTTATTGGCAATTCTCTTATTATCTCTAAAGAGATAAGGATAAATACAAAAAAAATAGAACTTTTTAAATATGGTACATGTATATGAATAAAAGTTCTTAATTTAGAATAACCTGCAAGATAAGCGCTTTCATCTATTGATCTATTCAACTTTTCATAACTAGACTTGATACCATTACATGATAAAGAGTAAAACCTTACAAAATAAGCTAATATCAATCCTAAAATAGATCCTATAAATAATTTTTTTATAGATTTAATTTCTAAGTAATTAATAATTGTATTATCGAACCAAGCAATAAAAGTTATATAAGCAACTGCAAGTATCACGCCTGGTAAAGCATATCCAGATATAGAAATAGTAGTTAAAATACTTAAAAATTTACTTTTACTTATTCGATTTCCGTAATTTGATATAAAGGAAAAAATAATCAAAACTAATGAAGATATAGAAACCAAAATTATTGTATTAATAAATAGATTTTGAATATCTAGATCAAAAAAATTTTTTGGATATAAAATTGTCCAATATAACATCTGGCATACAGGAAAAACAAAACTAAAAAAAAAGATAATAAAACAAATAAAAAAAGCTGAAAATGAACTCAGGCCTCTTAATTTTATTTTTTCTTTCAACTTAAAACCGCCTTGCATTGGCGAATGGTATTTGGCATTACGTCTAGAAAAATTTTCAATAATAAAAAGAGTAAAAATAAATATTAATAAATAAAAAGATAATTGATTAGAAAAAGCTAAATCATCAAAAGATAGCCAAGAATTATAAATTGCAGTTGTTAAAGTATTTATACTAAAAAAATCGACTGCTCCAAAATCTGACAAAGTTTCCATTGCAACTAACGACAACCCCGCTACAATCGCAGGTCTTGCTGATGGTAAAATTATCTTAAATAGTGTCTTAATTTTACTAAAACCTAAATTTTTTCCCAGTTCTAGAAGATTATTTGACTGAAAATAAAACGATGCACGAGTTAAAATATATACATAAGCATATATCGAAAATGAAATAGACAATATAGCTCCTAACATTCCATCAAATTTAGGTATATGCGTATTATAATTTCCTTCACCTAAAAAAAATTTTAAAATCGTATAAGCAGTTCCATAATTTTCAAAAAAAGCTGTTAAAGAATAAGCATATATATATGGTGGCACTGCAAATCCAAGAATTAATGACCATTTAAAAAAGTTTGAAAAAGGAAATGAATAAAATGAAACAATATAAGCACTACTAACTCCAATTATTAGAGTTAAAAATAAAACTCCTATCAATAAAATTATAGAATTGGAAATATACTCAAATAAAAAGGTATTTTTTAACAGCTTAAAGTAATCACTTGTATTATCAAAATAACTTGAAAATACAGTTAGTACTGGAATTATAACAATCAAGGAAATTATAAAACTAGTTATGTACCAGACGTTAAAAGTTTTCATTTGTTAATTTTTAATCACGAAAACCTAGGTGTGTCCACAACAAAGGAGACTTTGCAGTGGACACAGTAAAAGGAGTGATCTATTTATTAAAAACCTTAAGGATTTGCGGATATTCCTTAGTTTCTATTTTAGATAATTCTCTCCCATTTATCCTTCTATTGATTTTTTCACACTCCAAAGCACATGCAGGACATGCCTTAGAAGATTTATTTAAATCAATTTCCTGAATAAATTCTTTATCAATATTTGACATATTACTTCCAACCAGCTCCTGTCATGGCTGCAACAGCTGCTGCTTGATTTTTTCCATAATTAACTACTTTTGTTTTTAGATCTTGTTTAAAATCTAATCCCATATTCACAACCAATTCATGAGGCGAAACACCTGCAATCATTGGATATTCAAAAGTATTATTAACTATATGCTCTTGTGCTTCCTTGCTAAGTAAAAATTCTACCAAAGCAATTGCGTTAGATTTATTTGGAGCACCTTTTACTAAACCTGCACAACTGATATTCATATGTGTTCCTCTGCCATCCTGATTAGGGAAGAACGGTTTAACTTTTTTAGCAGCCTCTTGTTGCTCTGCTCCTTTTTTTCCAGATAACATTAAAGCTAAGTAATAAGTATTTGCTACAGCAATATCTGCTTCACCGGCAGCAACAGCCATAATTTGTGCTCTATCATTACCTTTTGGAGTTCTTGCCATGTTAGACACAACTCCTTCAGCCCAAGCTTCTGTCGCTTTTTTTCCATTGTTTTTAATCAATGAGGCGACTAACGATTGGTTATAAATGTTATTAGATTTTCTAATTACTAATCTACCTTTCCATTTCGGATCAGCTAAACTTTCATAAGTCAAACCAGCTAATTCAGCTCCAGTTACCCTTTCTGGCGCAAAATAAACTATTCTCGCTCTTTTAGCTATTCCTACCCAGCTTGATGTTCTAAAGTTTTTTGGAACGGCTGATTTTATTACATCAGAGGACAACCCTGCTTGTAACATTCCTTTAGCTTTAAAAGCTCCACACCTACCAGCATCAGCAGTGATGTATAGATCTGCGGTTCCTCCACCTTCTTCAATTATTCTTTTTTCTAAAGCTCCAGATTTTCCTGAAACTACATAAACTTTTACACCAGTTTTTGCTGTGAATTTTTCATATAATTGAATATCACTGTCATAGTGTCTTGCGCTGTAAACATTAACAATACCATGACCATCAGCAATAGCCGGAACAAAAGATAATGAGAATAATATTGCTATTAAACTTAACAATCTCATTTTTCTCTCCTTTTATTAAATGACACTTAAATAATGATCTTGTAATTGATTATTATTCTCAATGCAAATGATAATTATTATCATATTGTAGCACCAAAATATCAAGTATTTGCTTATTTTTTATCTTTTTTTTAAAATTCCCATTCCTGTATTTTACTGTACAGGAAGTTTCTAAATGAGGTAACCCTAGCAACATTTTTTAAAGATGCTGGATATACAAAATGGGCCTCTGTTATTGGCCCTTCAATATTTGGGAGCACTTTAACAATATTTGGCTGTTTCATGGTGATATAATCTGGTAACGCTGCTAAACCTACTCCACTTTGAACTGCTAGAAGTAGTCCATAAACACTATTAACTCTCATACATGTTTTTCTTTTTTTATTTTCTTTCATTCCAAGTTTTAGAGCCCAATCTGGATTAAAGACAGGAGAAGGCGCGCCTTTACCAAATGATATAAATTTATGCTTATTCAAATCGCTTAAAGTTTTAGGATAACCATATTTTTCCAAATATTTAGGCGATCCATAAATATGATAATTTATATCGACTAATTTTTTTTGGATATAATTGAGTTGTTTTGGTCTCCTCATAAAAATTCCAATATCTGCTTGTCTTGTACTTAAATCTAATTCTTTATTATCAAATACCAATTCTACTTCAATTTCTGGATTTAGGTCCATAAACTCTTGTATTCTAGGTGTTAACCAAGTAGTACCAAAACTTAATACTGTTGTTACTACTAATTTTCCGCTAGGTTTATCTTTTTTATCACTTAAAGTTGTTTCAACTTCTTTTAATTTACCAATTACTTCGTGAGCAGTTTTAAATACATACTCACCATTTTCAGTCAGTGTAAGACCCCTGGCATGTCTCTCAAATAACTTTACTTTTAAATCATCTTCTAATGATTGTATCTGTCTACTAATTGCAGATTGGCTCAAATTAAGCAAAACAGTTGCACTAGTAAAACTACCAGCTTCAGCAACTGCATGAAAAATTTTTAATTTATCCCAATCCATTTATTTATTAACATTCACAAGTATTTTATTGTTTAATTTGCCCTCTAACATATTTGGAAATACTTCTAACAATTCCTCAAGGCTTAATTCTTTTATAGATTTCTCTAAAACACTAAAATCAATTAATCCTGGAAATTCGCCCCAAATAAATTGCTTTCTTTTTTTACTTATATTAACAGAGTCTACGCCCCAAAGTTTAATAGCTCTTAAAATAAATGGTAAAACATTTGTATTTAATTTATTGCTGCTTGCATTTCCACATAATGCAACAATTCCTTTAGGTTTAGTTTGAGATATAGCATTAGATAAAATATTACCCCCTACAGTATCAACAACACCATCCCAAGTACCTTTGTCTAAAAGTTTTGGCTCACCTTCAAATTCTTTACGATTTATAACGTTTTTTGCACCAAGTTCTTTTAGGTAATTTTCTTTTTCGGGTTTGCCTGTAATTGCAGTAACGTTTATACCCATATTTGACAATACCATAACTGCCACCATCCCGACACCTCCCGTAGATCCAGTCACTAAAACGTCATTGACTTTGCTTTGTAAAAGAAGTTCTTCTCTAGCTTTTACAGAAAAGGCACATAGCAAAGCTGTTAATCCAGCAGTTCCTAACACCATCGCTTGTTTAGTGCTAATACGATCTGGGCATTTAATTAAAAAATCTCTCTGGACTTTCGCATACTGTGAATATCCTCCGTGAAAGAGTTCACCTACCCTGCAACCCGTTAAAATTACTTTATCTCCCTCTTTGAATTCTGGATCATTTGACTCAGCTACTATCCCTGAAAAATCAATACCTGGGATTCTTGGAAATTCTTTAACAAGTTTACCTCCATTTTTTAAAATCATTGCATCTTTAAAATTTAAGTCTGAGTAATCAACTTTTACGAGAACATCGCCATCTTTTAAAAAACTTTTATCTAATTCTTTTATCTCTCTTGTAAATTTTTCGTTTTGATTATCTATAACTATAGCTTTAAATTTATTAGACATTTTAAAATTGATATTAAATATTATTTGCTTATGAATCGCAAATATCTATTTTGATAACTTAAGTCTTCTTTAAATTGACCAAGATAATAATTTGTAACTGTGGTAGCCTGCTCTTTCTTTATCCCACGCATAGTCATGCACTGGTGAGTTGAGTCTATAGTTACTGCTACGCCTTTTGCATCTAAAGTTTCCATTAAAGTGGTAGCAATTTGCATTGTTAATCTCTCTTGGGTTTGGAGTCTTTTTGAAAATACTTCAACTACTCTTGCAAGCTTACTTAATCCTACAACCCTCTCATTAGGTATATATGCAACATGCGCTATTCCTATAATAGGCGCCATATGATGTTCACAATGACTTTGCACTGAGATATTTTTTTGCACAACCATATCATCATAGCCGTCTACATCTCCAAAAGTTTTGTCTAAAATTTTATTCGGATCCTCTTTATATCCTTTAAAGTATTCCTTAAATGCTTTTGTAACTCTTTTTGGAGTTTCGATTAGTCCTTCTCTAGTTGGATCTTCTCCAATCCATTTAAGTATTTTTATGAAAGCCTCTTCAGCTTCTTTGTCAGATATAGTGGTACTCTCTTTAAAATCGACAATTTTATTTTTTTCAGATTTCATCAAAAACGTTATATATATAAATCATTATTTTTAAAATATTTATTATATTTTCAAATATGCTAATAAAATAACACATGTTTAAAAAAAGAGAAAATGTTGCAGAAATAGAGGAAGGGAACTTACTTTCCCCAAAATTTGATAACGATGGTTTAATTCCAGTTGTGACAACTTGCGCAAATACTAAAGAGGTATTGATGCATGGCTACATGAATGTAGAAGCATTAAAGATGACTATTGAAACTGGAGAGGCGCATTATTGGAGTAGGTCGAGAAAGCAAATATGGCATAAAGGTAAAACAAGTGGATTTATTCAAAAAGTAAGTGAATTAAGAATTGATGATGATCAAGATACTATTTGGATGACTGTTGATATTGGAAAAGGATCCAGTTGTCATGTTGGATACAGATCATGTTTTTATAGATCAATACCATTGGGTAAAATTGAAAATGGAAGAAATATTAAAATGAGTTTTAAAGAAAAAGAAAAAAAATTTGATCCTGAAAAAGTTTATAAAGGACAACCAAATCCAACAAAAATTTAAACATGGATAAAATTAATTTTGAACTAATAAGAAGGTTTGGACCGTCGGTATTTAAAGTAAAAATGCCAGAAAATCTAATTTTGAAATTAAATAATTACATAGATGAAATAATTTCAAATGAAAAAAAGTCAAAACAGTTAGATAACGGAAATAATTTAGTGGGTGACGTAACGCAGGAATTTAAATTAGAACAAAAAATAATGGAAGAAACAGGCTGGGGTCAATTTCTTGCAGATTGTGTACAAAAATGGATAGAGATCGAAACAGAAGATAAAATATCTAAATTACATATAATGAGTTCATGGGTAGTAAGACAATTTAAAAATGAGTATAATCCTACTCACTGGCATAGTGGACATATTTCAGGAGCAGGTTTTTTAAAAGTTCCAAAAAGTTTGGGTACTCATGTACAAAAAAAAGAGAGCAAGACTTACAGAGGTGGTAATTTACAATTAATTCATGGTTCAAAAATGTTTTTATGTCACTCAACTTTAAACATAGTTCCTGAAGTAGGCGATTTTTATTTTTTTCCAAATTATATGATGCATAGTGTTTTTCCATTTAAAGGATCTGATGAGGAGAGAAGGTCAATATCTTTTAACGCAAAAATTGATGAAAAGATTTATAATGTCTATGGAAGCTAAAATACAAAAAAATGTTTTTGGTGAGGATTTAGAAATTTGCTCAAAACTACCTCTTACAGGGTGGTATAGAGACGGTTGTTGTAATACAGATGAAAGAGATAGGGGAATACATACAGTTTGTGCTGAGGTAAATGATGAATTTTTAATTTGGTGTAAAGAGGCAGGAAATGATTTAATAACCCCTCACCCAAATCATGGTTTTCCAGGTTTAAAAAGTGGTGATAAATGGTGTGTTTGTGCAAGCTGGTTTTCAAGAGCTATTCAGGCAGGTAAGGGATGTCCAATTTATTTAAAAAGAACTCACGAAAATACTCTTAAAATAATATCTTTAGAGACTTTAAAAAGGTTTGCTAAAGATCTTTATTAACTACATATTTCCATATTTAGGACCACCTCCACCTTCAGGAGTAACCCAATTTATATTTTGCGATGGCTCTTTTATATCGCAAGTTTTACAATGAATACAATTTTGAGAATTTATAACAAATTTTAATATTTCATTTTCTTTTTGCACTTCGTAAACACCTGCAGGACAGTATCTTTGCGCAGGTTCATCATATTTATCTATATTAAAACTTATTGGTAAATCAGGATTTTTTAGATGTAAATGAACCGGTTGGTTTTCAGTATGATTAGTACCAGTTAAATATACGGAACTTGTTTTATCAAAAGTTATAATATTATCAGGTTTAGGATATTCAATTTTAGGCATTTTATCTGCTGGAAGTAATGCCTCATGATCGGCATTTTTATGTTTAAGGGTAAATGGAAGTTTACCTCTAAATAAAATTTGATCAATACCAGTAAAGATAATTCCTAAAATTAAACCCCAATTAAAACTAGGTTTAACATTCCTTGCAGCATATAATTCTTCATAAACCCAAGAATTTTTAAATTTATCTTCATAAATTGATAAAGGTTTTTTATCTTTTAAATGCTCAAATATAGTCTCAGCAGCTATCATGCCACTTTTCATTGCAGTATGAGAGCCTTTTATTTTTGGCATGTTAAGTGTACCTGCATCGCAACCAACTAATAGAGCACCTGGCATATACATTTGTGGTAAACTTTGTAAACCACCCTCAATTAAAGCTCTAGCACCGTATGAAATTCTTTTTCCTCCATCTAAATATTTTTTTATGGAAGGATGTGTTTTAAATCTTTGAAACTCATCAAATGGTGATAAATGTGGATTTTTATAATCCAAACCAATTACATAACCTAAAAATATTTGTTTATTTTCTGCATGATACATAAAGCTTCCACCATAGGTTTGATTGTCTAATGGCCAACCAGCCGTATGCATCACAAGACCTTCATCATGCTGTTTTTCGTTAACTTCCCAAATTTCTTTTAAACCTATTCCATATTGCTGAGGATCTTTTCCTTTACTTAAATCAAATTTACTAATTAATTGTTTTCCTAAATGTCCTCTACAACCTTCAGCAAACACAGTTACTTTTGCATGTAGTTCAATACCTGATTCGAAGCTATCTTTTTTATTGCCTTGTTTATCTATACCCATATCTTGAGTTGCAACACCTTTAACGGAGCCATCATCGTTATAAATAATTTCACTTGCTGGGAATCCTGGGAATATTTCAACACCAAGTCCTTCTGCTTGTTCTGCCAGCCATCTACACATATTTGCTAAACTAATAATATAATTGTTATGATTTTTTTGAACTTTAGGTAGCAACCATGTTGGCCAGCTTAGTGCTTTATTTTTTCCTAAAAACAAAAATTTTTCTTTTGTAACCTTTGTTTTGACAGGTGCATTTAATTCTTTCCAATTAGGAAATAGTTCATCAAGTGCTTTTGTTTCAAATACATTTCCAGATAGAATATGCGCACCTATTTCAGAAGCTTTCTCTAAAACACAAATATTTATTTCAGAATTTAATTGTTTTAGTTTAATTGCAGCGGACAAGCCTGATGGTCCGCCACCAACAATCACTACATCATATTCCATAACTTCTCTGGACATATGATTTTTTTACAGTATTTGTTATTTTTGTATAGTGTTTAATTTGTTCAACTCTTCTAAGAATTGAGGAAGCGCTTCAAAAAGATCAGCTTCTAAACCGTAATCTGCAACGCTAAATATTGGAGCTTCCCCGTCTTTATTGATTGCGACAATTACTTTGCTTTCCTTCATTCCTGCTAGGTGTTGAATTGCACCTGAAATACCAACTGCAATATATAAATCAGGAACAACAACTTTGCCTGTCTGTCCAACTTGATGGTCGTTAGTAATATATCCTGCATCAACTGCTGCTCTAGATGCGCCAATTGCTGCGTTTAATTTATCAGCAACAGCAGTAATTAGTTTAAAATTTTCACCACTTTGTAAACCTCTACCTCCTGATATTACTATTCTAGCAGTCCCTAATTCTGGTCTGTCAGATTTAATTTCTTCTTTTTTTACAAATTTAGTTGATAAATATTCTTCTCCGGGTTCTCCTTTAATAATTTCAGCTGATCCTCCTGAAGAAGGTGCTGGGTCAAAAGATGTAGGTCTTACTGTTATACATTTTTTTGAGTCATTTGTTTTAACTGTAGCAAATGCATTACCTGCATAAATTGGTCTTAGAAAAGTATCAGCTGATATTACTTTTATTATATCACTTACTTGAGAAGTGTCTAAATTTGCTGCAACTCTAGGCATTAGATTTTTTCCAAAAGTGTTTGCTGCACTAACTATATGTGAATAGTTTTCTGCATATTTTAAAATTACTGGCACATAATTTTCTGCAACATAATTTTCATAAATTGGGCTATCTACATGAATTACTTTTTTAACACCTGATACTTCTGATATTGATTTAGCAACAAGATCTGCATTATGACCAATTAATAACACATGTGTATCTTGATCAATTTGTGTTGCAGCATTTATTACATTAAGAGTAAATGGCTTTAATTCTTTATTATTATGTTCTGCGATTAATAATACTGACATTAGATTACTTTTGCCTCATTTTTTAATTTATTTACTAATTCCGCAACGTTTGCGACTTTTATTCCTGCTTTTCTTTTAGGTGGTTCTTCAACTTTAATTTGCTCGATTCTCGGTTTTGTATCAACTCCTAAATCTGTAGCACTCATTTGATCTATTGGTTTTTTTTTTGCCTTCATTATATTTGGCAGTGAAGCGTACCTGGGTTCATTTAATCTTAAATCACAAGTTACAATCGCTGGAATATTTACCTCTATTGTTTCCAAACCCTCATCTACCTCCCTTGTTACTTCTAAACTTTTGTCTTTTACATTAATTTCTGAGGCAAAAGTTGCTTGAGGCCAGTTTAATAACGCGGCTAACATTTGTCCAGTTTGGTTGCAATCATCATCAATTGCTTGTTTTCCCATAAATACTAGATCGGGTTTTTCTTTTTCTACGACTGCTTTTAAAATTTTTGATACAGCTAGTGGTTCAATTATTCCGTCAGCTTTAACATGAATTCCTCTATCAGCTCCGACTGCTAATGCTTTTCTAACTGTTTCCTGTGCTTTATCATCTCCTATTGTGATAGCAACTATTTCTGTAGCTTTGCCACTCTCTTTTATTTTAACTGCTTCTTCAATCGCATTATCATCGGGTGGATTTGTAGACATTTTTACATTATCGGTTACGATACCACTATTATCCTCTTTAACTCTAATTTGAACATTGTAATCAATAACTCTTTTTACTGCTACTAATATCTTCATTATGCTCTTAACAATTTATTTTCAGGATCATAAGGGCTTTCCTCTAAAATAGTAGCCTCATGTTTTTTTCCTAAGATTTCTACTTTTAATTTTTGTCCAACGTTAGCTAAATTAGGTTTGACCATACCTAATGCAATTGATTTACCTAGTCTAAAACCATAATCACCACCAGTTGCTCTTCCGATCACACTTCCGTTTTCATATATTGGATTGTTTCCTAACACATCAGCATCTTCTATATTGTGCACCTCTAAAGTTACTAACTTATTATCAAAACCTTTTTCTCTCCATTTATTTAGTGCCTCAAGTCCTATGAAGCTTCCTTTATTAGGATGAACAAACCTATCTAAACCACTTTCATACGGTGAGTACTCAATGGATAATTCAGTACCAACCAATTTATATGACTTTTCAACTCTTAAACTATTCATTGCTCTTATTCCAAAGGGCTTAATACCTAAATCTTGCCCCGCCTCCATTAATTTATCAAATATGTGATTTTGATACTCAATTGGATGATGAAGTTCCCATCCGAGCTCTCCAACAAAGTTTACCCTCATAGCATTAACTGGCGCATAACCTACATCGACATTCTTAGCACTTAACCATTTAAAATTTTCATTTGAAAAATCATCCTTGGATACTCTTTTCATTAATTCCCTTGCTTTAGGACCAGAAACAACCAGCACACCTGTACTATTGGTCAAGTTTTCAAACTGTACAGACCCATCATTGGGCATCCATCTTAATATCCAATCGTGGTCTAGTCTTTGGAAAGCACCTGCAGATACAAGATAAAAACTATTCTCAGTTTCTCTCATTATGGTAAACTCTGAGTGTACTCCACCCTTTGTATTTAATGCGTGACATAAATTTATTCTTCCTACTTTTTTTGGCAACTTGTTAGCTACTAAATTATCTAAAAACTCTTCTGCCCCAGGACCTTTTATTCTGCATTTTGCAAATGCAGACATATCTAAAATACCAACATTCTCTCTAACATTCTTGCATTCTTTTTCGACTGCTTTGAACCATCTCGATCTTCTGAACGACCAATCATCTTTTTGCTCCATTCCATCAGTTGCAAAAAAATTTGGCCTTTCCCATCCAAATTTTTGACCAAAAACTGCACCTAAATTTTTCATACGATCATAACAAGGTGCTGTTCTTAAGGGTCTTGCTGCTGGTCGCTCTTCATCTGGAAAGTGAGTAATAAAAACATGGCTATATGCTTCTTCATTTTTTACTTTTAAATATGATTTTGAACAATAATCTCCGTATCTTCTTGGCTCAACACCCAACATATCAATTGTAGGTTCTCCGTCTACTATCCACTCGGCTAATTGCCAACCTGCACCGCCTGCCGCGGTAATTCCAAAACTATGACCTTCATTAATCCAGAAATTTTTTAAACCCCACGCTGGTCCAACAATTGGATTACCATCCGGGGTATAACAAATTGCACCATTATAAACTTTTTTTACTCCCACTTCACCAAAAGCTGGAACACGATGAATTGCACCTTCAATATGGGGGGCAAGCCTTTCTAGATCTTCTTGAAAAAGTTCATATTCTGAATCTTTAGATGGACCATCAACATAACATGCTGGTGCACCGTCTTCGTAAGGCCCTAAAATTAATCCACCTGCCTCCTCTCTCATGTACCATCTGCTATCACTATCTCTTAAAACTCCCATCTCTGGTAAACCATCTTTTTTTCTTTTCTGAATTTCTGGATGTGGCTCTGTAACAATATACTGATGTTCAACAGGAATAACTGGAATATCTAATCCAACCATTTTTCCTGTTTGTCTTGCAAAATTTCCAGAGCATGAAATAACATGCTCACACTCTATAGACCCCTTATCAGTTTCAACTACCCAGCCAGTATTAGTTTGTTTAATTCCGACCACTGAAGTATTTCTATAAATTTCTGCACCTCTATTTCTAGCTCCTGTTGCTAATGCCTGAGTTAAATCTGCAGGCTGTATGTAACCATCCTCTGGATGTTGGATAGCACCCACCAAATCATCTGTATGACATAATGGCCAAATTTCTTTTACTTGCTCAGGTTTTAAAAAGTTTACTTTCACACCAATAGTTTGGGCAACCCCAGCATATTGATAATACTCATCCATTCTATCTTTGTTGCTTGCTAATCTAATATTTGAAACAACGCTAAAACCAACATTTTTTCCTGTCTCTTCTTCAAGAGTTTTGTACAAATTCACAGCATATTTATGTAATTGTCCAACTGAGTAACTCATATTAAATAAAGGAAGTAATCCAGCGGCGTGCCAAGTAGATCCTGAAGTCAATTCTTTTCTCTCTACTAATACAACATCTGACCAACCCTTTTTTGCGAGGTGATACAATGCACTCACACCAACAACACCACCACCAACTACAACAACTTTAGCTTTATTTTTCATTTAATGATTTCTACTAAATTTTAATATTTTACGAAACAAAAATCTATTGTTCGTCGTCAGAATCTCTCCAACCTTTGATGTATAACAAATAAGCTGCAACGCTTACACTTATAGCTCCAGCTACCATGCCGCAGTTAAGTCCAGCAACCTTTCCAAAGAAATACCATCCAATTTGGGTCGCTCCTATCGGAGGAATGCATAGTATTGCCATCAATACAGGTAGCTTTTTATAAAAAGGCCATTTATCCATTATATTGATGAACCCATGTCTAAAGGTTGAGATACTGAGGTAGTTAGCCAACAATCTTTTAGAGGACCTGATGATTTATATTTTTCTACTTTCCACTGAAATTTATAATACTTTTTGTCTTCATCCATTATAGTTACCTCATACATTGCTACTTCATTTGTTAAGTAAACTTGATCTACTTTGTGCTCTTTGTGATTTAAAAGCATTGAGTAGGACTCACCCTTTAGCATAGATTTAAATTTATCCAATGGTCCGGTATATCTTTGATTATTTGGATGAGCAAATTCCCAGGTTTGCTCTATTCCACTATCTTTTTTTGGTTCGTCGTTATTCATTAATCCTCTTAATTGAATTTTTACAACTTGTATCGGCTCTATTCCATTATTTGGTTTAATTAATTCACCAAAAGCTGGTAAGCTATAAAAAATCATCACAAGAATAAAAGTTAATCTTTTAAAATACATTTTGTTAATATAATTATATTATTAAGGAATTATTATTAACAACTGATATATAAATGAAAATAGGATTTATTGGCTTAGGTAATGTTGGTGGAAAACTAGCTAATAATTTAATTAAAAGTAGATATAAACTAATAGTAAGAGATTTAGACCCCAATTTATCCAAAAAATTTAAAAAAAAGGGA
This sequence comes from uncultured Pelagibacteraceae bacterium, assembly GCA_902619925.1. Classification (GTDB taxonomy): domain Bacteria; phylum Pseudomonadota; class Alphaproteobacteria; order Pelagibacterales; family Pelagibacteraceae; genus Pelagibacter. The sequence continues at coordinate 164,887 of CACNFY010000002.1, read as the reverse complement.
GCAATTATTGCCAGTTCCCCAAAAGAATTAGCAGAAAATAGCAATATAATTATTACTTGTCTTCCATCACCTAAAACATGCTCTAAAGTTATGACAGCTAAAAACGGTGTGCTTAAAGGTTTATCAAAAAATAAAATTTGGCTTGAAATGAGTACAACCGATCAATCAGAAGTAAAAAGAATAGGAAAAATGGTCAAGAAAAAGGGTTCCTATGCGCTAGATGTACCAGTTAGTGGTGGTTGTCATAGAGCAGCAACTGGAAATATTTCAATTTTTGTGGGAGGTAACAAACAAATTTTTAAAAAAGTTTTACCAGTTTTAAAATGCATGGGAAGAAAAATTTTATATACAGGAGAATTGGGCACAGCATCAATTTTAAAAGTTATTACAAATTATCTAGCTTCAGTTCACTTGGCTGCACTTGGTGAAGCATGGACTGTAGCGAAAAAGTCAAAATTAAACTTAAATAAAACTTATAAAGGAATAGCTGCCTCATCAGGTAATTCTTTTGTTCATGAGACAGAGAGTCAAGTAATATTAAATGGTTCTTACAACATTAATTTTACAATGGATTTAGTTAAAAAGGATATGAAATTATTTAATGATCTGTCTAAAAAACTAAAAATACCGTTAGAAATATCACCATTTGTTCTTAATATTTTTAATAAAGCTCAAAAGAAATATGGATCTAGAGCTTGGTCCTCAATGGTAGTTAAAAGATTAGAAGATAAGTATAAATTAAATTTTAGGGCACCTGGATTTCCAAAAGAACTAAAAGATTTTGAAAAGCAAAAAAAAGGTTATGAAATATAACAATTATGCTACAATAATTTATGTTAGATAAAAAAAAGTTCTATATAAATGGTGAATGGGTAGATCCAAAAAACCCAAATAATTTTGAGGTAATAAATCCCTCTACTGAAGAAGTGTGCGCTGTTATAAATTTAGGAAGTTCAGATGATACTAATTCTGCAGTTAAGGCTGCAAAAAAAGCTTTTGAAACATGGAAAGAAACATCTAAAGAAGAAAGATTAAAATTGTTAGAAAAACTTCTAACAATATACAAATCTAGATGGGATGATATGACAGATGCAATTACAACTGAATTAGGTTGTCCAAAAGATTGGTGTTCTGCAAATCAGACTTCATCAGGTGCAGGCCATATAGAAGATTTTATAAAAAGATTAAAAGATTTCGATTTTGAACCTGGATTTGACAATGGCTCAGTTAATCATATTGTTTATGAACCGATTGGAGTCTGTGGTCTAATCACTCCTTGGAACTGGCCGATAAATCAGATTGCACTAAAAGTAATTCCTGCATTTGCAACTGGTTGTACAATGGTATTAAAACCTTCGGAGATCGCTCCACTTTCAGCAATGTTATTTGCAGAAATGATTCACGAGGCAGGTTTTCCTGCAGGTGTTTTTAATTTAGTCAATGGTGATGGTCCAGGTGTTGGAACTGATTTATCAGGACATTCTGATGTTGATATGGTTTCTTTTACAGGTTCTACTAGAGCAGGAAAATTAATAACTAAAAATGCAGCTGATACGATTAAAAGAGTTTGTTTGGAGTTAGGTGGTAAGGGTGGAAATATTGTTTTTGCAGATGCTTATCCAGATGCAGTGAGAGATGGAATTAGAAACGTTATGAGTAATTCTGGACAATCTTGTGATGCACCAACAAGAATGTTGGTTGAAAAATCTATTTATAAGAGAGCAGTTGAAGAGGCTGCTGATGAAGCAAATAAAATTAAAGTAGATTTAGCATCTAAAGCTGGTGAGCATATTGGTCCTGTGATATCTAAAACCCAATTTGATAAAATCCAAAGTCTTATTAAAAGTGGAATAGATGAAGGTGCAACATTAGTTGCTGGGGGACCAGATAAACCTGAGAACTTTAAAAAAGGTTACTTCATAAAACCCACTGTATTTACTGATGTCAATAATAATATGAGAATTGCTAAAGAGGAAATATTTGGTCCGGTTTTGTCTATTATACCTTTTGAAAATGAAGAGGAAGCAATTAAAATAACAAATGATACTGAATATGGACTTGGAAATTATCTACAAACAGAAGATAAAGAAAAAGCTAAAAGAGTATCAAAAAAGTTAAGATCAGGAATTGTTTATGTAAATCATAAACCTGCAGACTCGGGGACACCTTTTGGGGGATATAGGCAGTCTGGAAATGGACGTGAGGGTGGTATATGGGGCCTTCATGAATATTTAGAAGTAAAAACAATCACCGAGTGGAAAAATTGAAATGATTGGTTATGTAATGGTTGGTACCAACAATCTTGATAAAGCAATTATATTTTATGATGAGGTTCTTAAAATTATAAATTTAACTAGAAAAGATACTGATGAATTTTGTGCAGGCTACACTCAAAGAAATGGTAATGGTAGTATAGAATTTTATGTAACTAAACCTGCAAACAAAAAAACCGCAACATTTGGAAATGGAACACAAGTTTCATTTTTAGTGTCATCAAGAGAAATAGTAGACAAATTTCACGAGGTTGCTTTAAAAGCCGGTGGTACTAGCGAAGGAAGTGGTGGTGAAAGACCTGAAGGTTCAGGCGTTTACTATTCATATGTTCGTGATCTAGATGGAAATAAAATCTGCGCTTTTACAAATAATAAATAGCTTCAATGACATATTCATTTATTGATGAAAGATTAAAACAAGGTAAGACTATCATTTTAGATGGGGGTATTGGTGGAGAGTTACAAAAGGTTGGGGCAAAAATGGATAAAGGTTTATGGTGTGGAAGATGTTCGCTAGATAGTCCTGACAAATTATTAAAAGTGCATAATAATTATATAAATGCAGGTGCTGACGTAATCACAACAAATACTTATGCCTCAACACCCATATCGATGAAAAAATATGGTTATGAAAACTTAATCGAGGAATGTAATTTCAAAAGTGTTGAAATCGCAAAACAAGCTGCTGATGGTAAAAATGTTGCAGTTGCAGGATCAGTATCCACTTATGGTTATTTTTTAAAAGATGGTGTTGAAAATATGTTACCCAGTTTTAATGAGCATTTAAAAATTTTATCTAACTCAGGCTGTGATCTAATAATATTGGAGGCAATGTCATCTCAATATGAAATTGTTGAAACTCTTTTACAATGTTCCAAGAAAATAAATTTACCTATATGGCTTTCTATATCGTGTGTATTTGATAAAAATAAGGAAATTTATCTAGGATATGATGATGACGTAAAAAATGACAAACCTCAGATTTATGAAAATTTTAAAGATTCGCTTTACAAATTTAAAAAATTACACTCAGGACCAATCCTTGTTGCACATTCAAATATGAGTGTTACTGAAGAAGCTATAAAAATATTAAAGGATAATTATAAACAGATAATTGGTGCATATCCAAACAGAGGGTATTTTGAAAAACCTGAATGGAAATTTAAAGATAACATTCAACCAAAAGATTATTTAGATAAAGCCAAAAGTTGGAAAAATAACGGTGCTCAGATAATTGGTGGATGCTGCGGTATTGGAGTTGAAGAAATAAAAGCAATATCAATTCTAAAAAATTGATATATTATAAACTTATGAAAACATTTATTGGAGGAATAGGTTGTTTTTGGGACGAAAAAAAATACGAAGGTATTGATGGAATAATATCTACTGAGTGTGGATATTGTGGCGGGGATGAACCAAATGTAACATATAAAGCTGTGTGTGGTGGTGATACTGGTCATATAGAAGTAGTAAAAGTTCAGTATGATGAAAAAACAAAATCATATGAGGATATGGTTAGATTATTTTTTGAACTTCACGACTCTACACAAGTCAATCGACAAGGTACATATGTCGGAATTCAATATAGATCAGAAATTTTTTACGCAAATGATGAGGAAAAAAAGATTGCTGAAAAAGTGCTAAGTGAAATGAATAAAAAACTAGATGGAAAAGTTTCAACAAAGGTTTCAAAAGAAAAAAATTATTGTAAAGCTGAAGGTTACCATCAAAAGTACGAAAAAAATAAATCTTTAAAGTTTGGCTAAAATAATATCTTATAAAAATCCAGAGCTGGCTACTATCAAAGATAATAAAGCTTTTTGGAATCTTCCTAAAACAAGAAGATATGGTTATAGGAACCTTCACAATATAAATAGATATGGGCTTTTTTTGAGGTCAGACTTGGTTTTAAAACTTAAAAAAAATTACAAAAAAAAAATCGGAGTAAAGCCACTTGTTAAAAAATTAACAAATAACAAATCTTTCTGTTCTTTAATTGTCGGGAATGGTCAAAGTATCTTGTTTGAAAAATATGCAAAAGATTTTTCGTATAATCAACCTCAAACAATAATGTCAATTACTAAAATGTTTGCAAATTTATTTGTAGGTGAGCTTTTAAAGAATAAGAAAATTAATTTAAAAAAAAATGTTTCATACTATCTTCCTAAAATAGGGAGTGGATATGCAAATGCAAGAGTTCAAGATATTTTGAACATGAATGTTGTAAACGCATATACAGAAGACTATACCAAAGCTTACTCATCTTCGTTCATGCACGAACCTGTTGGTGGTTGGAGATTACCGAAATCAGGACAGATTAAACTCAGCCAAGAACAATATTTAAATACTATAAAAAATATTAAAAACAGAGACTTAAAAAATAATACTGAATACGCACTTTATAAATCTGCAAATACAGATGTTATAGGATTAATAATTGAAAAAATTAGTGGAATACCTCTAAGAGATTGGATCTTATCAGCGGTGGAGTCAGCGGGATTTGAAAATGGTCTTTATATTGCTTCAGATAGATATGGAATGCCATGGTTATCAGGTGGAGGATGCTTGATTACAAGAGATTTTTTAAGAATGGGACTTTTATTTGCAAGAAAAGGTAAAGGGGTTGGAAAAAGACAAATCGGATCTGCAAAGTTCTTAAATCAAACAATTAAAAATATTTGTCCAAAATATATGGAGCTATCAAAAAATAAATATTTATACTATTCCAATTCAACTATGACTTCAGGAAATGTCATTGGTCATTCTGGTTATGGTGGTCAGTATTTAGCAATTAATCTTAAAACAGGAAATGTAGCTGCTTTTTTTTCAGTCCTTGAAACTAAATCAGCTACTAAAGAAAGTTACAAAAAAAATATGATAAATATGTTGATAGATATAGTTAATGATAAATATTAAGTAGCTTTATCGTCTTTTGGGGACAGAACAACTGCTAGAATACCGCCTAAAATAATCATTGAACTTCCAACGACTTCTCTCCATCCGAACGGTTCATCAGTCAAAATACTAGAACTCACTACTCCAACAACAATTTCGGTTAAAAATAATATTGAACATAAGCCTGCACCCAATTTACTTGGAGCCCATAAGATTACTATTCCAGTTGGAATGAAATAAAAAATTGAAAGACAAATTAGAAACAAAGACATTGATATAAACGCATCCAAATTAGGCATTGGACCTAAATATTCAGACAAAATAAATCCTGCAGCTATATTAAATAAAGCGCCATAAAAAAAGAATGAAAAAATAATAGGAAATACACCATCTGTTTTAACTATTTCAAGTCTTATCATTCCGCCGGCAAACATTGCACCTCCTATTAATGCAATCCAATCTCCAGCATTTTCTGGTAAGGGTAGAATAGTATTTTTACTAAATACAATCCATAAGCCCGCTAAAGCTAAAGTTAACGTTACTGCTCTTTGCCACCCTGGCTTTTTCTTTAAAAACATTATTTCGAAAATTGTTGTCCATATAGGTGTCATATAAAATAATATTAGTGCTCTTATTACATCTGTTAAAAGAAAACTAAGCGCGTAACAAATAAAGCCTCCACCAACTAGAAATCCTGTAACCGGGAGCTCAAAACCTGTATCTTTTTTTTTAAAACCTCGCCATATTGCAATGGGCAGCAATAAAAGAACACCTATTATCATTTGAGCTATTGTTCCCCATCCACCAGTTAAACCTCCAGCTTCTAAATATCTCTGAGGCAACCAGTAAATTCCCCAAGCTCCCGCTGATACAGCTAAAGCTAATGCAATTTTAAAATGATGTTTGTGTCTTTTCATAATTTAAATTTAGCCTTTATATTAGAGTATTTATAAATTTTTTCATAAGTTTTTGCAAAAGACAAAAGTTTAATATCATTGCCCTTCTTAGCTATAATTTGTAAACCCATTGGGTTACCATTTTCGTTAAATCCAATTGGAACTGTCAAAGTTGGTAAATCAAACAAACTTGAAATGATAAATACCTCCAACCATCTATGGTAAGTATCAAGTTCTTGTTCATTTATTTTTTTTGGATATTGAATATTTTTATTAAACGGAAAAACTTGTGATGAAGGAAGTATTATAAAGTCAAATTTTTTGAATATTTCCTCTATCTGAATAAGGGTTTTGTTTTTTTTATCAAAAGCAATTTTGATATCGTCATCATTAATTTTAGATCCTTTGTTATATTCCCAAATTGCTTGTTCAGTCATATCATTGATGTTTTGGATTTGCATGTTTTTTGTATCATTAAAAATTCCTTTAGCTCGAAAACATGTCCAGCTATCCCAAATATCAGATGTTTTTAATTTGGAATTTATAGACTCAACTCTCACATGATCTCTAAGTTTATTAATTTTATTCTTACACATTTCAATTATACCTTTTTCAAAATGGTAGTTTTCAATTACATCCTCTAACAAAACTATTTTAATTTTTGAGAATTCTTTATCTGTTAAATTGCTAAATTCAAATTGGCTATCTAAGTCAAATGAAATTGGATCGTTATTATTTGATCCTACAATTGAATCTAAAAGCAATGACATATCTTCTGGTGTTTTTGCAAAACAACCTGGTGTAGTTAAAACTGGAATTTTTGGATCCTGAAAAGTTCTGTCAGAGGCTATTAGTCCTGTCGTTGGTCTAAATCCATATATGTTAGCAAAAGCTGCAGGTGCTCTACAAGACCCCATTTGATCGGTTCCATCAGCAAAAGGCAACATTCCTGATGCAACAGCAGTACTTGCTCCACCGCTAGAACCGGCTGCACATTTCGTAACATCATAAACATTTGAAGTAGGACCGAATAATCTGTTAGTTGTTTGACCCCCTACTCCAAGTTCTGCGGTATTGGTTTTTCCAATTATTGTTATACCTGCTTCTTGTAACCTATCAACAAATAAAGAATTTTTTTTGGGATTGAAATTTTTGGTGCCTGGGTATCCATAAGTCGTAGGAAAACCAACGACATCAGACAAATCTTTAATTGCAATAGGAAGTCCACAAAATTTTGTATTACTTTTTTTTTCTGCCTCTTCTATAATTTCTTTTTTATTTTTAATAGAAACTATTGAATTTATTTTAGGATTGAATTTTTCTATATTATTTAAATAATATTCAATCACCTCTTTAATGGATAAATCTTTAAATTTTATATGATTGATGATCTCTGAAACTGTTTTTGTCTCTAGCATTTAATGCTATCTAGCTTTTTTAATACTATTTAAAGTTAATTCTTTAACTTCGTCTAGTGTAGCTTTCTTAGGATTTTGACCATAAGCTTGATCTAACATAGATTTTTTTGCTATCCTCTCATAGCAATCTTCGGGTACACCAATTTCATTTAATCCGTTTGGTATTTTTAATCTATCTAACATTTGATTTAAGTTATTTTTGAATCCATCAACCGAATGATCTGTAAATTGCATTGCTTCAGACATTCTTTTAACTTTTTCTTCTAAACCAGGTAAATTATATTCCATTACTGCTGGAAGAATAATCGCATTTGTTAAACCGTGATGTGTATTATATTCAGCTCCAACCATATGAGATATTGCATGAACAAGTCCAAGACCTTTTAAAAATGCAACCCCTCCTAAATAAGATCCAACAATCATTCCTCCTCTTGCTACTAGGTTGTCTGGTTCCTCAACTGCAAGGTATAAAGACTTAGAAATTAAATTTAAACTTTCTAAAGCAGAGCCATCACATAATGGATGAAATAATGGAACACTGTACCCTTCAATAGCATGTATCATTGCATCAATACCTGTCCATGCAGTTAAATTTGCTGGTAATTTTAAAGTTAGTTCTGGATCAACTAGTGCAAGACAAGGTCTAGCTTCGGGGTGCCACAAACAAAATTTCATTCCTTTTTTTGTATCTGTAACCATTGCGGTAATCTCTGTTTCTGCTCCAGTTCCAGCAGTTGTTGGTATTGTAATAAGTTTTGGAAAAGGATTTGTGCCTTTGAGATCCCTTGGTACTTTGTCTAAAAACTCAAAGTCCCATAGTGGAATTCCGCTGTTAACTGTTAATGATATAGCTTTACCACCGTCCATTGCACTACCTCCACCTATTGCTATAATTGCATCATGATTACCTTCTTTAAAAACTTTGCAGCCTCCATCAATTTCATCATCTCTAGGATTAGGTGATATATTTGAATAAATATTAGATTTTATTTTTTCATCTGAAAGTAAATTTTGTAGATCACTTATAAAAGGTAATTTTGTACTTCCACTGTCTATTACAATTAATGGATTAGTAATTTTAAAATTTTTACAAAACTTTCCAATTTCTTTAAATCTTCCAGGCCCATATGCTGTGAATGTGGGAAATGTCCAATCTTGATTGCTCAACAAATCTTGTTCGTTTAATTTAAAATTTTGCATATTTAATTAAAAATCTATACTAAAATAACATATTATACATGAAAATTATTTCAGAAAAGACAGATTTAAAAAAAACATTTCTTGCAATCTTTACAATGTTACTTGGGGTTGTGTGCGTTGACCTATATCTTGTTGTTATAAGACTTATCGGTAATGATTATTCAGTATTTAAATTAGCTGTGTTTAGAAATTTTTTTGCAATCATTCCACTTTTAATATTACTACTATTTACTCAAGAATACTCATCTCTTTTTAAAAAAGTAAGCAGTAAATTTATATTTCTTAGTTGTTTAAGAGGATTAAGTTTTCTGGCTATGAACTTATTTATTTTTATCTCAGTTATTAATGTTGAATTTGCAACTGCTATGACTTTAACATTTTCATCTCCGTTTTTTATAGTGATTTTGTCAATTTTTTTCTTAAATGATAGAGTTGGTATTTATAGATGGTCTGCAATTATAGTCGGCTTTATTGGTGTTGTCTTAATACTAAAACCAACTAGTGATATTTTTAACTTTTATTCTATATTTTCAATATTTACTGCCATAGCGTGGGCTTTCTCAGTTATAATTTTAAAATTTATTCCAAAAGGATACTCAACTTCAAAAATTCAATTTTATACATTACTGTTTAATGTAATTGGGGCTCTAATATTATTTATTATTTTATCAAGTGATTTTAATATAAATAGTACAAGAGACCTAATGCTTATGATGCTAACAGGTATTCTTGGAGGATCAGCAGCAATTCTATTTGTTTATGCTTACAGACTTATATCAGTAAGCAAGCTAGCATCATTTGAGTATTTTGGTATTCCATCTTCATTTTTATTAGGGTGGTTATTTTTTAATGAAGCTCCATGGTCTCAGTTATTTCCTGGTGTATTATTAATAGTATCTGCAGGATTTATTATTATTTGGAGAGATGCGCAAAAAAATAAACCAGTTAAAGGTAGTAAAAAATTTTATTAATTTAAGACTTAGACTTCATTGATTTCATAACAATGGACCTATCTATTTCACCTAAAAGATCACCAGTTTCATTACATACAACTGGATAACTTTTGTCCGAGTCTACTAATTTATCGATCAAAGTTTCAATTTTTAAGTTATCCATTATACAGTCTGTTTTTTTTGAAAATAAATTTTTAGTTTCATCGCAACAATTTGTTCTCATTACTTTTCCAGCACTTAAAACTTTATATTTAGGCACATCCTCACAAAAATCTTTAACATATTGATCTTTTGGATTTGCCACTATTTCTTCAGGAGTTCCCACTTGAGACACTTCTCCATCTTTCATAATTGCAATGTGATCTCCCATCTTAATTGCCTCTAAAAAATCGTGAGTAATAAAAACCATAGTTTTTTGTAACTTCTCTTGGATTTTTAATAATTCATCCTGCATTTCTCTTCTGATCAATGGATCTAAAGCAGAAAATGGCTCGTCGAAAATTAAAATTTCAGGATCAACAGCTAGAGCTCTTGCCAACCCTACTCTTTGCTGCATACCTCCTGACAATTCTCTTGGATAATTTTTGTGCCAACCCTCTAAACCAACCATTTTTAAGACCTCCATTGATTTATCAATTCTATCTTGTTTTTTGTTACCTCTAATTTCTAAACCATATCCAATATTTTCAAGGACTGTCCTATGTGGAAATAAACCAAAATGTTGGAATACCATGCTCATTTTATTTCGTCTTAGATCAAGCAATTGACTGCTACTCATCTTTGTTACCTCAACATCATCCATCTTTACCGTGCCTGTTGTAGGCTCTATTAACCTAGAAATACATCTAACTAACGTTGACTTGCCGCTTCCTGACAGACCCATTACTACAAATGTTTCGCCTTTTTGAATTGAAAAACTTACATCCTTAACCGCAACTACATGGCCAGTTTTTTCCTGAACCTCTTTAATCGTTAAACTTTTGTCTAAATCCTTTATGATTCTCTTTTCATCTGGCCCAAATAACTTCCATATATTTGAGCATGTTATTTTTTGTTCACTGGGCATGCTAAATTTATATGAATAAAATAGACAATATTTTTCTTTAAATGTAAAACAGTTTGTTTTAATTTAATGTAATAATGTCAGCAGAAATATTAGATAAATCTAAAACTAATAAGAATATTATTAAATATATTGCAGTTTTACTGATATTTTTGGGAGCACTAGTATTATCCATTCAAAGTGAAGGACAGTCTAAATTTCCGAAATCTGTTACAGATGAGTTTACATTTACTGCATGGGTTAATGATGGAGAAGATTACTTAAAAAAAAATTATAGATGGATAACTAAGATCATAGCAGGTTATATTAAATCTGGTTATTATTTTTTAGAAGATTTTTTAATAGATTCTCCTTGGTTACTTATTGCATCAATTTTATTTTTACCCTGCCTAATTGCCGGCGGTTTAAGATTAGGTTTATACTCTTTGTTTGTTATTTATTTCTGGGGAGGAGTAGGCATGTGGGATGAGTCTTTGCAGACTTTAGCGTTAATGGGTCTTTCGGTTGTACTTTGCGTTTTCTTTGGTGTTTTACTAGGTGTTCTCTGTTCACAAAGTGATAGGTTTGAAAATTTTATGAAGCCTATTTTAGATACAATGCAGGTGATGCCAGCATTTGTATATCTTTTTCCTGCGCTATTTTTTTTTGGGATTGGAGGTGCACCAGCAATTTTAGCAACAATGATCTATGCAATGCCACCTGTCATTAGATTAACTAACGCTGGTATTAGACAAGTTTCTGAACAGATTATTGAGTCTGCAACTTCATTTGGTTCAAGTAAATTGCAGTTGCTATTTAAAATTAAAATTCCTCTATCATTACCAAGTATAATGATGGGAATTAATCAAGTTATAATGATGGCTTTGGCCCTTGTAGTTTTAGCCTGTTTTATAGGGGCTGAAGGAATTGGTGGACAGGTATGGTTGGCTATTAGAAATTTAGATGTTGGTTGGGCTATGGAAGGTGGTTTGTGTATTTTGTTTATGGCGATTATGTTTGATAGATTTAGTATGTCTTTTAGCAAAGAGGAAGAAAGACTACCTTTAGATGTTCAAAAATTTTATCTTTTACCACAAAGTTGGGAAAAATTTCAAATTGCCAGAATTTTTGAAAAACCTTTAAGTTATTCACACGCAATTATAAATTTAGTTTGTAAGAAAATTACAAATTTAATTTCATATGTAGCAGAATTTATTACTTCTTTGTTTAACAAGCCTTTAGGAAGAGATATTGGAGAATTTGTTGGTAATAGATACTATATTATTCCCTCATTTATTGTTTTTTTTATTATTAGTTTTATAGACTCAAATATTTTCAGCATCGGAACATTTCCAGAAGAATGGAAACTCTCAATAAGACAACCAATTGCTGACACTGTAAAATCACTTACAGTAAATCCTGGATTTATTGCATTTACAAAAGGTTTAAGAGCATTCGTTTATTTAAATCTTTTAAATCCTCTTGATACTTTTTTAACACATACACCATGGTGGTACACAACCGCAGTATTTGCATTAATTGGATATTTTACAGTGGGATTAAGATTTGCTTTTATAACTGTATTACTTCTCCTTTTTATAGGCGCTTGCGGAATTTGGCCTCAATCAATGATAACACTATCTTCTGTTTTAGTTTCGGTTGCATTATGTTTTGCCATAGGAGTGCCATTAGGAATTATTGCATCATATAATCCAAGATTTAAAAATATCCAAAATGTTGTACTAGATGCGATGCAAACTCTTCCTTACTTTTGTTATCTAATACCAGTTTTAATGTTTTTTGGAGGTGGAATAGTTTCAGCAGTTCTTGCAACTGTGATTTATTCTATTCCTCCTATAATTAGATTAACATCTCTTGGTTTAACGCAGGTATCTGGTACGTTTTCAGAAGTTTCAAGATCATTTGGTGGAACTACTTTACAAACTTTGAATAAAGTAAAATTCCCCTTAGCAGTTCCGAGTTTAGTTATAGGATTTAATCAAACAGTTATTATGGCTTTTGCGATGCAAATTGTTACACCTTTGATTGGCGGAAAGGGTCTTGGATTAGAAGTATTTAACGGACTTGCACGATCAGATACTGGAAGAGGATTGGCTGCTGGTATTGGAATTGTGCTTATGGCAATTATCATTGACAGAATTTCATTAGCTTGGACTAAGAAACAAAGAGAGGCTTTAGGTCTATAAGCCTTATAAAATAACGTATAATCACGTTACATTTAAAAACTTTACATCACATGTTATTTTGATTTAAAATAACTCATTAATTAATTAATTAAGGGGAAAATAATAATGAATATATCTAAAAAATTATCAGCAATGATACTTTCTTTAGTCCTTGTTATTTCTAGTTTTGGAACTGCAAATGCTGCTAAAAGATTAACAGCTGCAGTAGCAGACTGGACAGGAGGAGAGATAACGTGTCAAGTTGCTGTTAGTGTTCTAGAAGATGAATTAGGATACAAAATAAAAAGAGTAGTATTCCCATCAGGAACTGGACTTTGGGAAGCTATCGCAGCTGGTGAAATAGACTTTGCATGCGAAAGTTGGCCAAGTTATGCGGAAGCTGACACTGTAATGATGAAAGGTCCGCTAATTTATGATGGTAAGACAATGTTTAATTATGAAGGTGATGGAAGTGTAAAACTTCTTGGAACAACTGGCATAATTGGTTTGTCTGACTATTTTATTCCAAAATATGCTGCTGACAAATTCGGCATTAAAAGTTGGAAAGATTTAAACAAACACAAAGATAAGTTTGCAACAATTGAGTCAGGAAAAAGAGGAAGATTAATTGGATGTCCTGTAGCTGGTTGGAACTGTCATGACCAAAAAAGATTAGATCTTTTAGGAATTGACTTTCAAGCAGATGAGTTAGGAACGGAAGCTGCTGCCATTGCAGAAGCTGTAGCAGCATACGAGAGAAAAGAGCCATTCTTATTATATCTATGGCAACCTCATTGGTTCTTTGGTGCTTATGACATGGTAGGTGTAGGACTTCCAGAACACAAAACTTGTGACTCTTTTACAGAGGCGAACAATTGGAAAGATTGTGGTACTGCAGCATGGCCAGCAACTGGTTGGGCTAAAGACTACACAATGAACTACGGTAACCCTGCAACATTTGCAAAACCTGAACATGCTGATGCAGCAAAATTTTTCACAAAAATGAAATTTGATAATGCTGATCAAGCTGTAATGCTAGTTGAAGTTAAGCAAAAAAACAGAGACCTAAAAGAAGTTGTAGCTGAGTGGAAGAAAAACAATCCAAATAAATGGAAAAGTTGGCTTCCATAATTTTATAACTTTATAAAATATTAAAGGGCCTTGTTTACAGGGCCCTTTTTTTTTGCATGAATATAATTCACCGAGGACTAGCTAATAAAAAACTTAAAGAAAATTGTTTAAAATCTTTTAAAGAATCATTTAATAAAAAGTACGGAATAGAAACAGACATTCATTTTACTAAAGATAACAAAATAATATGTTTTCATGATTTTACATTAAATAGATTATTTAAGATAAACAAAAGTGTTAAAAATCTTCATTACGATGAGATTAAAAATAAGTCACAATCAAAAATTTCAGTCCCATTGTTGAAAGATGTATTAAAGCTATCTAAAAAAAAATATTTAGTTTTTGTAGAGATTAAACCAATATTAAACCTGAGAAATATTAAAATATTATTAAATGAAATTAAAAACTATAAGAATTGTGTAATTATATCTTTTAAACATATAAATTTGTTTAAAATTCGAAAAATTAACAAAAAAGTAAAAATCGGTTTTTCATTTTCTAAGAGCTCTAAAATTTCAGATATTATAAAATCATCATATAAAAAAAATTATGAGTACCTAATTTTAGATAAATTTTTTATAAGTAATAAATCCATACGAAATGTTAAAAAAAATAAATATTTTTATACCATTAAAGGAAAAAAAGAATTTTTGAAATATAACAAGAATTATAATCTTATATTTGAAAATTTATGATTTTGATTTTTTCAAGTAATTTAATCTTCCAATAATTTCATCTCTATCCATATAATATCCTTGTAAATGTCTGTGACCTGAATTTGGGTCAAATGCAGTTCGACCATGTAAAACTCTTCGATTATTAAAGGAAAATATATCACCTGGCTCCATTCTAAAATTAATTTGAAACTTATCACAATGTAATAAATTCCCAAATTCGTGATGAGCTTTATAAACTTTATCCATCATATCTGGATGACAATCTAAGGCATCCATCGTGGCAACACTAAATCTGATATCATGATAATCATTATCCTTTGTTAATCCTATTGCTGGCGCATGAAAACCTCTATGATTTTCTTGAGTGTAATCTTTATCTCTAAATTTTAGATAAACTTCAGTTAAGGTATTAAAGATTTCATTATTGTTGAGTTTTAAATACTCTGCAACTGCGAAACCATCTACTGCTGAAGATTCTCCTCCTTCTGCAGAATTTATTAAGCAATGTAAAAATTGGTACCCTGGTGGATTTTCAAACCAAGGTAAGTCCATATGGTTTCTCAAAGCGTGAGCTGTATAAGCAGAATTATTAGGTTTTGGAATATTTATAACTTCGAATGGTGTTTTAAAAAAAGTTTCCCTTGTGTGACTAATTCTATTTAAAACTGTAAATCCAGATTTTTCTTTAATAGGTGCATTTTTAACAATTGCGATACCTGTGTGATGAAGTAATTCAAGCCACTTAATCAATCCATCTGTACTTTCCATTATTTCATCGTGCTCAACACATATAGAATTAAAGTCATCTTTAAGTGAACTATCCCATAATTTATAAGGTGAAATATATTTTTTTTTATTTTTAATTGTGTAACAATTATCTCTTAACCAATTTAAGTCAAAATAACTCGTATGATTGCCCTCGCTCCATTCAATTTCTAATTTACCGTCTTTATTTACGTTGTAATTTTTTGGATTAATTTCTTTACTTACATTTAGTATATTAAACATTCTGTGATTTGAATCTTTGTCATGTGCTGTCGGGCAATTATCTCTAAGCCACAAGTAATTAAACTTACTCTCTTCTCCGTCTGACCAAAGAACTTTTAAATAGGTACTATTTTTTTCTAGCTTCTTAATTTCAGCCATAAATCAATAATTATTTAAAATACAAAAATTTGCAAGATACAAAATCAACTGTTACAAAGTCACTAAGATGTCCAAAATAGAAATAAATAACGTATATAAAATATTTGGCAGCAATCCTAAGTCAATTCTCCCAATGGTTAAAGAGGGTGCTTCAAAAGAAGAGATTCTTGACAAAACAGGACACACGGTCGGACTGGATAATGTTACATTGAAAATTGAGGAGGGAGAAATATTTGTGTGCATGGGCTTATCTGGATCAGGAAAATCAACTTTAATTAGACACCTTAATAGACTTATAGATCCAACAGATGGAGAAATAATAGTTGAAGGTACTAATGTGATGAGTTTGAACAAACAACAGTTAATAGAGTTTAGAAGACACAAAATGAGTATGGTCTTTCAAAGATTTGGGTTATTTCCACACAGAACAGTAATTGACAATGTTGGTTATGGTCTTGAAATGCAAGGTGTAGCTGTGGAAGAAAGAAAAAAAACAGCCATGGAAAAAATTGAATCTGTAGGTTTAAGTGGATTTGAAAATCAATATCCGGCACAATTATCTGGTGGAATGCAACAAAGAGTTGGTTTGGCTAGAGCATTAGCAAATGATACTGATATAATGTTAATGGATGAAGCATTTTCAGCACTAGACCCATTGATTAGAAGCGATATGCAAAAACAATTAATAGATCTTCAGTCAGAATTGAAAAAAACAATAGTTTTTATAACACACGATTTAGATGAGTCCTTAAGGCTTGGAGATCACATTGGAATTTTAAACCATGGAAAATTAGTTCAGGTAGGCACTCCTTTTGATATTATAATGAACCCTGCTGATGATTACGTTAAAGCATTTGTAAAAGATGTTAACAGGACTAAAGTTATAAAAGCAAAAACTATTATGATATCTGAAGAAAATGTGAATGGAATTGATAAAAATAATATTATAAAAGTAAAAGAAGACCAATTTATAGAAGAGTTTTTACCACAGGTTGTTGGTACAAATACTAGCTGTGAGGTAGTAGATAAAAGTGGAAATATCAAAGGTTATATAACAAAGAAAGAACTGCAGAAGACACTCACCAAGTCTTAGGTATGCGAAATAAATCATTAAAGAACAAAAAAATAGTTATTTCGGCTGGTGCATCTGGAATAGGCCTAGCAATAACTAAAACTTGTCTAGAAAGAGGCGCGACTGTACTAGTTACAGATATAGATAAAAAATTTATAAATAAATTAAAAAAAATCCCAAGTTATAAAAAAAATTTATTTTTGTATAATTTTGATGCTGCTGATGAGAATGATGTGAGTAATTTTTTTAAATCAATTTCAATAAAATTTAAAAAAATTGATTGTCTAATTAATAATGTTGGTATAGCCGGGCCAACTGGAACTTTAGAAAAGCTCACATCTAAAGACTGGGAGCAAACTTTAAAAACAAATGTTATAAGTCATTTTTATTTTACTAAACTTGCAATACCTTTGCTAAAAAAAAATAAAAATGGTTCAATTATAAATATATCATCAGGAGCTGGGGTACTGGGTTTTCCTCTAAGATCTCCATATGCAGCAAGTAAATGGGCAGTAATAGGAATTACAAAAACTTTGGCTATGGAGCTGGGAAAATACAAAATAAGAGTAAATGCTATTTGTCCAGGCACTATCAAAGGAAACAGAATGGTAAAAGTAATTAAAAATAAAGCTAAGTTTCTAAAAGTTTCTGAAAAAAAAGTTGAAAATGATTTTCTAAATATGTCATCAATGAAAAGTTGGATATATGGCGACGACGTTGCTAAAATGTGTGCATTTTTAATATCAAACGATTCCGAAAGAATTTCAGGTCAGGTAATTGGTGTTAATGGTAATGAACTTAGACTTGACTAAATTAAAGTTGTCCAATTAATTCAGGAGCAATTTTTTTAGATTTCCCAACAAATCTTAAAGATTTTATTTTTTCAAGGTTTGATTTATCCCCACCGACAACTACAAAACCTATCATGCCCATAGCTTTGTGTGGTGTACACTGATATGCATAAATACCTGGAACAGTAAAAGTGTATTCAACGTCCACATTCATCTTTGATTTGAACTTCTCAACACCATCTGGTGTTCCATTTTTTATAAATTCTACGTTATGACCCTTAGTTGTTGATTTCCAAGTTATTGTATCCCCAACATTAATTTTAGCAATTTTTTGAGAATAAACCATCATCTCATTACCCGATTTATTGAGCATTTCTATTTCTAAAGTCTCGGAAAAAGCTTTAATTGTAAAAAGAGAGCTTATAAGCACATATAGAACTATTTTTAGCGTCAATTTCATGGTGCTTATATATTCTTAAATTTAGATCAATCAATAAAGATTTTTGGTACATGTTGCCACATGATTTAGAGTTTTAAATCTTTTTCCGATATTTCCATAAAAGGAAAATGTGAGTTTTCAAAATAAATATTTTTGGCTTTTTTCAGAATACTAATATCATCAAGTAACCCTGCGTAAAGATAAAATTTCTTCCATCTATGAACAAAAGTTAAAACTGGTGCTGCACACTTACCGCAAAAATACTTGGTAATTTTATTTCCACTACCTCCTGTATGTTCGAATGTAGATAATAATGATTTGTTTATATCTATCGCATCTTTACGAAGTTCTATGATTGACATTATACCACCTATTTTTTTTCTACAGTCTATACAATGACAACTGAAAACTCTTGGAAGCTCGTCTAAAGTAACATTAAATTTAACAGCACCACAAATACATCCACCTTTTTTATTTACAAACTTTTTTTCCATTAATTCCTAATTTTATTTAAGTATTTGTTTCTTAAAATTTGTAGATTAATCAGATAATCATCTCTTATATCAGCTAATTTAGCCACAGATTTTCCCCTGGCCTGGCTCTGGGTACCTTTAATTATTCTATCGGATAGCTTTTTTGTAAGTTTTGGAGCTTTTAACTTAGTCCAAGGTAATTTTAATGCAGGCCCAAATTGTCTTAACATATGTTTCATTCCTTGATTTCCACCTGCAAGATGAAAAGTTAAAAATGTTCCCATAAGTGAATATCTCATCCCTGGTCCATCTTCAATTGCTCTATCCAATTCCTTTGTAGTTGCATAATTTTCGTTAATTATGTGTAAACCCTCTCTCCATAATGCTTCTTGGAGTCTATCTGCTAAATAACCAGGTAATTCTTTCTTAACCATAATTGGCTTCATTAAAATTGATTCATAAAACTTTTTAGCTTTTAATAAATATAATTTTTTTGTTTTTTTACCCGGCACAATTTCAACGCCTGGTAATAAGTATACAGGATTGAAAGGATGACCTATCAAGCCCCTTTCAGGATGTTTACATTTTGAGTATATTTTGGATGGAAGTAAACCAGAGGAACTAGATGATATAATACTGTTTGGTTTAGAGTATAAACCAATTTTTTTCATAAGGTTTGTTTTTAAAGTATAATTTTCAGGAGCACATTCAAATATAAATTCTGCTTTTATCAAAGCATCATGTAAATTTGTGTAAAAGGATAAATTATGTAGATTTAATTTTTTTTTTTTGAACAATTTTTTTACAAATGGCCAAGTCCTCTTAACTTCCTTAATTAAATTTTTTTTATGTTTAAGATTAATGTCGTAAGCTCTTACTTTTTTACCGTGTGCCAAGCATCTGATTACCCAACCAGTTCCAATTACTCCAGTTCCTATTATGGCAACGTTTTTAAAGTTAGACATTACTTGTGTTTTACAAGTTTTAATTTCTCTCTTGTTTCTTGTGGCGTCATGATGGATGCGCCTAAATCTTCAACTATTCGTCTAGCCTTCTCAACTAATTGAGGATTTGTAGCTAGCTTACCTTTAGATATATAGAGATTATCTTCTAATCCTACTCTTGGATTACCACCCATGACAACAGTTTGAGCAACATAAGGCATTTCATTTCTTGAAATTGCAAAACCAGACCACACAGCTTCTTTTGGCATAATGTCTTTCATTGCTTGCATTGCTAAAGGAGTTGCCGGTGCTCCCCATGGTATTCCTAAGCACATTTGAAACATTGGAGGATCGCTCAATAAACCTTCTTGATAGAGTTGAGCACCAAACCACATATTTCCAAGGTCGAAAGCCTCTATTTCTGGTTTTACTTTTATTTCCTGTAATTTTTTTGCAGCTTTTCTTAAGTCTCTTGGTGTATTTACAGTTATCACAGATCCGTCTCCAAAATTTAGTGTTCCACAATCTAATGTACATATTTCTGGAAGAAATTGTTCTGCGTTTGCAATTCTCTCCATCACATTAATCATGTCAGTCAATGGTCCAAACTCTAAAGGATTTTTTTCTCCGATATCAAGGTCACCGCCCATTCCTGTTGTTAAATTAAGAACAACATCTGTATCAGATGATCTAACCCTATCCACGACTTCTTTATAAAGTTCTAATCTCCTGCTAGGAGTTCCATCCTCTTCTCTTACATGAATATGAGCAATTGCAGCCCCAGCTTTTGCGGCTTCTATAGAAGCTTTTGCAATTTGTTCTGGAGTTTTTGGTAAATCTGGATGTTTGCTGGCAGTATCGCCTGACCCAGTTACTGCACAAGAGATAAATACTTTATTGTTCATTTTTATTAGTTAGAATTATAATATCATATCATCTAAGATTTTAGGATATAATAATTTAATGGAATTAAATAAAATAAAAGTAAGACGTAGCTTTATTTTTACACCAGGTCTAAATCCTGAAATGTTCCCTAAAGCTCTTGGCTCAGGTGCAGACATGGTATGTATCGAATTAGAAGATGGGATTGCAATTAAAGACAAGGATGAAGCACGGAAGAATACAATTAATGCATTAAAAACATTAGAGGTGAAAAATGATGTAGAGTTAGTTGTTAGAGTAAATTGTCAAAGAACTAAGCCGGGTCTTTTAGATTTAGAAGCTTTTATTTCAAGCAAACTAAAAGTAAAAGCTTTGATGCTTCCAAAAGTTAAAACGCCAGATGAGATAACTTTCATTGATGATTTATTAACTGATTGTAACTTGGATACTGATCTTCATGTTATAATGGAAACAAATGAGGCGCTTGAAAATATATATGATATTGCACATTCTAGTAAAAGAATTGTTGCATTGTATTTTGGGGGTGTTGATATGGCCGCAGAACTAAGAGTTCCAAATAGTTATGAAAATCTTATTTATGCAAGATCTAAATTGGTGCACGCCGGAGCTAGTGTTGGAGTCGATGTTATAGATGTTCCTTATTTAGATCTAGAAGATATGGATGGAATGAAAAAAGAAGCAGAACTTGTCAGAAATTTAGGCTTTACTGGCAAGGGGTCTATTCATCCTAAACAAATAAATATTTTAAATAAAGTTTTTACCCCGTCTGATGAAGAAATAAATAAAGCAAAAAAAATAATAGATCAATTTAATGCATCTAACACAGGACTTGTTGTTATTGACGGTAAGTTAATCGAAAAACCTGTTCTTAGAGAAATGCAAAGAAGAATATTAGTAGCTGAGAAAATAAGTAAATGAGTATCTTTTTAACAAAACAAAAAATTAAAAAAGAGTGGACTGATTATAATGGTCATATGAACGTTGCTTATTACGTATTAATATTTGATCAATATGGTTCAGAAGAGTTAATGACATTATTTAAAATGGGTGAAGAGTCCGCAAAAACAACAAAGAAAAGTACTATGGTTGTCGAATCGCACATAACATACAATCAGGAAGTTCAAGAAGGTGATGAGGTGGACGTTAATCTAATTTTTTGTGACCATGATAAAAAAAGAATTCTATATAAACTTGAAATGGTGCATAGTGAGAAAAAGTATGTTGCATCAACAATTGAGGCATTATCTCTGTATGTAGATTTATCTGAAAGAAAAGTAGTAGAATTTGAAAAAGAGAAAATTCAAATAATGGATGACTATATATCAAATCATAAAGATAATTTCAAAATTGACAATTTAAAATTTTTATCAAAATTAAAAAAATAATTTTAAAATTCTTAGTGACAAATTTAAAGGCAATATATATTCTTTAATAATGGAAATTAATTTACTTTCAGGTGCTTTAGGTGCTGAAATTACAGGTATTAGCCTGAAAGATACCTCAAAAGAAAATTGGGAAAAAATTAATTCCTTAATGTTGGAACACAAAGTAGTTTTCTTTAGAAACCAGGATATTTCATCAGACGAGCAAATGGAACTAGCAAGGCATTTTGGACCGCTTGAAAAACATGTTTATGTCAAAGCTAGAAAAAACTATCCAGAAATTTTAAGAATTATTAAAGCACCAGATGAAAAACATCAATGGGGCGAGGGTTGGCATACAGATGTAAGTTACAATCCAAAACCAACTAAAGTTATTATATTAAGATCTCATAAAATCCCACCTGTAGGTGGAGATACAATGTTTTCAAACATGGAGTTAGCATACGAAACTTTAGATAGCGAAGTTAAGAATAAAATTAGTGGAAAAAAGGCAGTTCATAGCTCATTAGGCGCTGCAGCGTTTACTGCAAATTATAAAGAGATGCAAGGAAATGGAAATTTAGAGGAATATTCAAATATTCACCCTATAGTGAGAGTTCACCCAGAAACTGGAAATAAAATTTTATTTGTTAATTCTATGTACACCAAAAAAATTTTAGATTTGAGTGAAAGAGAGAGTAATGAAATATTAGAAAAAATTTTTAAACATCAAGAAAGATTAGATTTTACTTGCAGGATTAAATGGACAGAAAACGCTGTAGCTATTTGGGATAACAGATCACTCCTACATCAAGGATTAAGTGACTTTTTTCCTGGTCGTGGCTTAGGCTATGAAAGAATTATGGATAGAATAGCAATTGAAGGTGATGAACCAAAATAAATTATGAATTTTGATTATATAATAATCGGTGGTGGATCTGCCGGTTGCGTATTAGCCAACAGACTAAGTGAAAATTCAAGAAATAATGTTTTACTTATAGAAGCTGGCAAAGATAGCGATATTTGGAAAGTTAATATGCCATTGGCAATACTTTATGCTATGCATGATCCTAAGTATAATTATAAATATTACTCTGAGCCTGAACCACATTTGAATAACAGAAAAATTTTTTGCCCACGTGGAAAAATGATTGGTGGTTGCTCTGCACATAATGGAATGGTTTATGTTAGAGGAAATCCTAACGATTATTCAAGATGGGCTAAAATGGGACTTGATGAGTGGTCGTATGAAAAAGTTTTACCTTATTTCAAGAAAATAGAAACATGGTCTGAAGGTGGGAATGAATATAGAGGTGGTAATGGTATTTTGCCAGTTAACCAGTCAAAAAACTCAAATCCTCTTTTCAAAGCATTTATAAATTCTGCTGGAGAAGCTGGGTACAAAATAAATTCAGATATGAACGGTAAAGATCAAGAGGGTTTTGGAATGTATGACGTAACTATACATAAAGGTGAGAGAGCAAGTGTTTCTAAATATTATTTAAAACCAGCTAAATCTAGAAAAAATTTAAAAATTCTGACTGAAAAATACGTAAAAAGAATAATATTCGATGGTAAAAAAGCAATTGGTGTAGAGATTTTGGGCAAAAACAAAAAAGTTGAAAAAATTTACTCAAATAAAGAAATCATTTTAAGCGCGGGTGCAATTAACTCTCCACAAATACTGATGTTATCTGGAATAGGTCCAGGAGATCATTTAAGAGAAAATGGTATAGATGTTATCCATAGCTTAGAAGGTGTTGGTTCTAATCTTCAAGATCACCTTGAAGTTTATATTCAACAAGAATGTAAAAAACCTTTAACACTTTACTCTTATGTGAATAAAATTAATATGGTCAAAGTCGGAATTCAATGGTTCTTATCTAAAAAAGGACCTTGCTCTTATTCATTTTTAGAAGCAGGAGGTTTTTGTAAATCCTCTCCAGAACAAGAATATCCTAATATTCAATTCCATTTTTTTCCCGCATTTGTAATTGATCATGGTTTAGTTGATCCTGATAGACACGGTTTTCAATTACATGCAAGTCCAAATCATCCAAAAAGTAGAGGAAATATAAAATTAAGAAGTTCAAATATTTTTGACTCTCCAACAATTAAATTTAATTATTTAGAGCATGAAGATGATATGAAACAGACAATTGAATGTGTGAAAGTTGCAAGAAATATACTTAAACAAAATTCTCTTAAGGAATATGCAGGAAAAGAAATTGGGCCTGGTGAGGATGCTACATCTGATGAAAATATTGTTGAGTATATAAGATCAAAAGCTGAGACAGCCTATCATCCCTCATGTACCCTTAAAATGGGTATAGATAAATCAGCAGTTGTAGATCAAAAACTGAAAATTCATGGGCTAGAAGGCGTAAGAGTAGCTGATGCATCAGTTCTCCCTGAAATTACTAGTGGGAATTTAAATGCACCGGTCATAATGGTTGCGGAAAAAGCTTCAGACGTCATTTTAAATTAATACAAAGTTCAAAAAAACTTTGGTATATGTCCCCAATGGTTAAAGATCAAAATACAAAAGGTATTTTATACATAATGACTGGAATGGCTTTTTTTTCCATTCAAGACTCTTTAATAAAATTTATATATAACGACATTGCATTATTTGAGCTATACTTAATAAGAACAATAATTCAAGCAAGTCTACTTTTAGCTTTAGTTTTAATAACAAAACGTAATGTTTCTTTTAAAACACACTACCCTTTCTTAACCCTTTTAAGAGTTGTGTGTTTCTTTTTTGGTTTTAGTTTTTTTTATATCTCTTTGACTTTTATGACACTTGCAATGACAAGTGCTTTGTTTTTCTCTTGCCCATTTTTTATGTCAATGTTTGCAAAATTTTTTTTGAAAGAGCAAATTGGTATTAGAAGATGGTCAGCGATCGTTGTAGGTTTTATTGGTGTAATTGTGGTTTTAAATCCAACGCTAGAGGAATTTAATTTTCTTAAATTGGCACCAGTGGCTTGCGCTATTTGTTATGCAATTTCGATGACTATAACTAAATATACATCTGACAAGGATGATATTTATACACAAATGACTTGGTTGTATGTATTCGCTATTTCTGCAGGAATAATAATTTTTTTAGTTAGTGGTGACGGTAAATTTAACACTTTCTCTGATCCAACTTTTCAATTCATTACAAGAGAGTGGTTTACAAATCCTGCAGAGGCATGGCCCTATGTAGTTGTGATGGGTATCGTTGCTTTTATATCATTTTTATGCGTTTTCTCAGCTTATAGTATTGCATCACCATCTATCATTTCTTTATTTGAATACTCTTATATTATTTGGGCAATGCTTGCTGGATATATTTTATTTGAAACAATTCCTCTACCAAGAACTTTTTTTGGTGCTGCAATTATTATAGCTGCTGGTGTTTATATTTATTATAGAGAAAAAATAAAAGGTCAAATGATTGTTACAGATACTCCAACTGTTAATAGATGATAAAAAAAAATTATATCCCGACAATTGATATTTCCATAATTAATAAGTATGGATTGGATAATAAAAAATCCTTAAAAATATTAAAAAAAATAGAACAAGCTTGTACTAAAGTTGGTTTTTTTCAAATAATTGGCCATGGTATAAGACAAAATGATATTAAAAAAATTGCTAAAGTCGGAAATATATTTTTTAATTTAAAAAGTGAGAAAAAATTTAAATTAGCTCCAAGAAAGTGGAATAAAAAAAATAAAAATTTATATAGAGGTTATTTTCCTAATGATGTTAATGGTAAAGAAGGTTTAGATATTGGTGATTTAAAAATTACTAAAGCTTACTCAAAGAAAATTAATACTAAATATATAGAATTTATTGAGTTGAATAAGTGTTTTAAAAAAAAATCTATTAAAATTTTGTCTAATTACTTTGATAATATTTTTAGATTAAGTGAGTTATTATTTAAAGGTATAATTAAACTATACGGCAAAGACCCTATTATTTCTAAAAAAGCATTTTCAAGATATAAAACTTTAAGCACATTGAGATTTAATTTTTATCCAAATCAAAATAAACCTATAGAAATTTCCAGACAAGATGGTGTTGCTCTAGGTTGCGAAACACATGTTGATAGCGGGGTATTTACTATATTATATCAGGACAAAACGGGCGGATTACAAGTTCAAAATAGAAAAACCAAAAAATGGTATAATGTTCCATTTAATAATAAAGCTCTTGTTGTAAATACAGGGAGAGCAATGGAATTTTTAAGCAAAGGAAAGTACAAAGCTACCAATCATAGAGTACTCTGGAACAAGAAAAAAAGAATGTCTATTCCTTTTTTTTTTGAACCGTCGTTTGATTTTATAATGAATAAATCATTTCTTAATGAGAATTATAATAAAAAAAATGGAGTGATGTATAAAACGTTTTTAAATAAATCTTTAAAAAAGTTTATTGAGTATCAAAGGTAATATTTAATTTTTTAATGCTGGAAAAACTGGATTAGATTTTTGAAATATCTTCTGATATTCTTGTTTTATACATCTATTCGAAACATACTTAATATTTTGTTTATTAGCTATTTCCTCTGCGTTTTTATGGTGGATTCCGTATTGTAACCACAAAACTTTTGTTCCTATTTTCACCGCCTGCTCAGCAATATCCGGTGCTTCCTTTGAAGGTCTAAAAACATCGACTATATCAATCTTCTCGGTAACTTTGTCTAAACTTGAAACTACTTTTTCTCCATTAATAATTTCTCCCTCAGCGAAAGGGTTTATTGGAATTACTTTGTATCCAAAATCTTGCATATATTTCATTACAACATTTGCTGGTTTCCTTTTAATTTTTTTTGGATCTTCCTTTTTTTTTTCTGAACTAATGCCAATCATTGCAATTGTTTTAGCATTTTGTAAAATAATTTTAATTTCTTTGTCTTCCATTATTTGTGTCTCCATCTCGGAGATCTTTTTTCTAAAAATGCTGAAATCCCTTCTTTTGCATCCATTGCCATCATATTTAGTGTCATCATTTCACTTGTGTATTTGTAAGCTTTATTTAATGGCATTTCTAATTGCTTATAGAAAGCTCTTTTTCCAATTTTAATAGTCAAGTTTGATTTAGATGAGATTTTTTTTGCAATATTTAACACCTCTTTATTTAATTTCTGTTTTGAAAAATGATCGTTAATTAAACCAATTTGTTTTGCAAAACTTGCTTTAATCGGTTCTCCAGTTAACAACATTTTCATCATTTGTTTTCTATTTATTTTTCTACTAACTGCCACCATAGGAGTGCTACAAAAAAGACCAATATTAACTCCTGGTGTAGCAAAAATTGCATCATTAGTACTGTATGCTAAATCACAACTTGCTGCTAACTGACAGCCTGCAGCAAATGCAGCGCCATGGACTTTAGCTATGACAGGCTTTCTGCCCTCTACAATTTGAATCATTACTTTAGAACATAAATTAAATAATTTTAAATATTTCGATCTAACCTTTAAACTTTTAACCTCTTTTAAATTATGTCCCGCACTAAAACCTTTTCCATTACCATTAATTATAATCACTCTGGTTTTATTATCAGCATCAAATTTTTTTAACAGTTTTGATAACTCATTTAATGTTTTAAATGATAATGAGTTATATGTTTTAGGATCATTTAAAGTTATGGATTTTATACCTGAGCCGAGATCTTTTGAAATAACATTCATACTTAATCTAATTCACCTTCTTCACGCATCCTAGCTCTTATTTTAGTGGCTGAAATTTTTTGAATTTCTTCAGGAAGAACCACCTCCTCAATTTTGTATCCAACTCCTCTACCATAAGAAATATTTGTAATATTTGGTACGAGCATTATTTTAAACTTTCCCTCATATTTTGGGTTTAATCTGTCTTCAATATTTTTTTTCACAGTTTCAAAATCAAATGGATTATCATCAACTCCTTGAACATCTCTAATTTGAATACATACTTGACCAGTTTTTTTTACTATTTCTTCAAACAAAGCATAGTGTCCGTCATGAAATGGCTGCCATCTTCCAAGCATTTGTGCTGTAGGTTTTTTATTATCCCATTTATAAGTCATTTACTTAAATCTTTAAAAATTTTTTTTGCCCAAACTTTAGCATTTTGTGAAGTGACATGAAAATTATATTTATCAGGTTTTACAAACATTTGATTGGTATCTTCAAAACGTCCGGCCTTTATTGTATCAACCCAAACTATATAGTCTGCTGGAAATAAACTTCTTGCTGCAGGAGTTGGAGCAATAAAATCTGCTATAACGTTATTACCTTCATTTTTAAGCTTTAATGCAAAATCTGCCATCCTTTTTGCTTGTCTTTTTCTGCCTTCCACAGAAAAATCCCAATCGTTAGCTGCTTTCCTGACCTGATCCGCATTTAACCTTTTCGCATTAATCATTGGGGCTAATTCATCAGCTAGTGTAGTTTTCCCTGCACCAGGCAACCCCATAATTAATATAATTTTCATAACACTTTATATAATCCTAACCAAGCATTTACGTCTTTACTTGCTAAATAATTAGATTTAAAAAATTCTATCTCCTTAATTAAATTACAGCTTACTAAACTATCAATTTTACTTTTAAAGCCATAATCAATGTATATTGCCTCATTAATTGTAAAGCAAATAAATCCGTTTTTTTTTGTTATGCGTACAAATTCGTCTAGTGCTTGAGCTTTCACATGAGCAAAAGTGAATGTACCTACACACATAACTACATCGTAAATATCGTTTTTTTTAGGTATTTTTTTATTTAAATCTAATTGCTTAAGCTCATTATACAAATTTATTGGAACTTTATTAATTAATTCTTTTGAGATATCCGCGCCATCAAAGTTTGAATATCCATATTTTTTTAACTCTAACCCTACTAAACCGCTCCCACAGCCCGCGTCATAAATTTTAATATTTTTATCTTTTTGATATTTTGCTAAAATTTGAGAAGTCTCTTTTGGTCCAGAGTATTCCCAATCATTCATGTCATTATTGTATTTATTATCTTTACTCCAGTCGTCGTAATACTTCATAACCTCTTTTGTAGTTTTTAATTCATGTAATGGGGTTTTGTTTCCAATATCTTTTTGAGACATATTTATCGTTTAAATTAAATATACACATATTCCAAGTTACTGGACAATTATATCACTACTTGAGGTTGAATCTAGTTTGATTAATCCCTTTCATTATGTTTTTATATAGAAAATCTTAAAAGGAGATAAAAAATATGAAATTAATAAAAAAGATAATGATTTCAGCTCTATTTGTGCTTGGTTTTAATTCTTACAATGTTTCTGCTAATGCGGAATGTGGAGATATAACTATTGCAAATATGAACTGGGCTTCAGCAAATTTTATGGCTGAGGTTGATAAGGTTATTCTTGAAGAAGGTTTTGGATGCAATGTTGAGTTAATTCCAGGAGCAACAATGCCTACTTTTACATCTATGCAAGAAAAAGGTGAGCCAGACGTCGCTCCAGAGTTTTGGGCTAATGCTGCAATTGTGGAATTAGAGGCAGCTGTAAAAGAGGGAAAACTACACTCAATTAATAAAGCGCCAATTACAGGTTTAGGAGAAGGATGGTGGGTATTACCCGCAACTTTAGAAAAGCATCCTGAATTAACTACTGCAGACGCTATTTTAGCAAGACCAGATTTGTTTCCTCATCCAGAAGATCCATCAAAAGGTGGTTTTCATATCTGTCCTCCAGGGTGGAATTGTGAGTTAAGTAACAGAAATCACTTCAGAGCTTGGGAGATGGAAAAGAAAGGTTGGGCTATAGTTGAAACCGGGTCAGCCGCTGGTTTAGATGGTTCAATTGCTAAAGCAGCTGAAAGAGGTGAAAACTGGTTTGGTTACTATTGGTCTCCTACATCATTAGTTGGTAAGTATAATTTGCAAGCTGTTGATATGGGTGAATATGCTGGTAAAGATAATTGGGATAACTGTTTATCAAAACCTGAACAAGAATGTGCAAATCCAAAGAAATCATCTTGGGTTAAATCAGAGGTATTCACTGTAGTATCTGACAACTATAAAAATACAGCAGGTAAAGCTGGTATGAACTATTTCAAAAAAAGAACATACCCTGGAGATGTCATGAACGGTATGTTAGTTTATATGGCTGAACAACAAGCTGATGGAGCAGATGCAGCAGTTGAATTTTTAGTAAGATATCCTGAAGTATGGTCAAAATGGGTACCTAAATCTACGGCGGATAAAATTAGAAAAGGTATTGGTTTATAAAAGTAAATCTAACAAACGAGCCTGTTAATTCAGGCTCGTTTGTTGTAATATCTAAGAATGGACTTCAACAAAATTCCGGTAATGGATAGACAATCACTTCGTGATTTAAAAAAAGGAATTGATCAAAATTTTAAAGAATTTTCAAGAGAATACGGTGATGGGATCGAAAGCTTTTTTGATCCATTGTTGTCGTTTTTAATTTGGTTAGAAAAATTATTAGTTGGAGCCCCGTGGCCAATTGTGATTTTCGCTTTTGGATTTTTAGCGTGGGTTGGCTCTAGAAGTTATAAACTAGCTTTAGGAACAGTTTTAAGCTTTTTAGTAATAGGTTACTTTGGAATGTGGAAAAACTGTATGGCGACAGTTGCAATTATTTCAGTTGCAACATTAGTTTGTATAGCTGTAGGAATACCAATTGGTATTTTAATGTCAAAGTCTAACAGAGCTGAGAAAGCTATTTTACCTATTTTGGACATGATGCAAACAATCCCAAGTTTTGTTTACCTAATTCCAATTATTATGCTTCTAGGAATAGGTAAAGTTCCGGGGTTATTAGCTGTTTGTGTTTACGCATTACCACCTATAGTTAGATTAACAAATTTGGGAATAAGAGAGGTAGATAAAGAGACATTGGAGGCAAGCGAGGCTTTTGGTGCCACTACCATGCAGAAGTTAAGAACAGTCCAAATACCTTTGTCTTTACCGACTATTTTTGCAGGGGTTAATCAAACTATTATGATGGCATTAGCAATGGTCGTAATTGCTTCTATGATAGGCGTTAAAGGATTAGGAATACCTATATTACAGGCTATTTCTAATCAGTATTTAGCCTCAGGATTGATGAATGGACTAGCAATTGTAGCTTTGGCAATTATCTTTGATAGGGTAACCCAGCAGTACGGTCAGAGGATACAAAAGCATAGAGGACAAAAAAAATAGTCTCACCCACACAGAAACGATTTTTATAGACAGTCTTTATAAAATAAATAAGAATTGATTAATGAATTTTTCTTTAGAAATTGGTCCTAAGACAGATATAGATACAATACCAGCATTAAAAGATGTCTATATTACTTTTTTACCGGGCGGAGATCACAAAGAGACAGCTGAAAAAGCAGGAGAGTTGGTTAGAAAAGGTTGTAATCCAATACCCCATATACCAGCTAGATCAATTGAGAATAATAATCATCTTAAAGAGTATATTGATATGTGCAAAGACCTAGGTGTAAAACAGTGTCTAGTTATTGGGGGCAGTAGAGAACCTGTCGGTAAATTCGAGAGTTCAATTCAACTTCTAGAGACAGGATTTTTTGAAGGGTTGAAGATAGGAATTGCTGGACATCCAGAGGGTAGTCCTGATATATCCGATTCAGAATTAGAAAAAGCTATGCAAGATAAAAAGCCGTATGCTGATTATATTGTAACACAATGGTTGTTAGATCCGCAGCCAATTATAGATTTTATTTCTAAGCAGTCAGTACCAGTTCATGTAGGAATTACTGGGCCACTAAAAATTACAAGCTTAATAAAGTTTGCTAATATTGTTGGAGCAAAAAATTCCATAAACTTTCTTAGATCTAATTTTAGCAAAGCATTAGATTTAATGAAACCTAAGGACCCTAACGATATAATTGGAAAATTAAAAGATCATACAGATCACTTTCATATTTATACTTTTGGAGGACTTAAAGAAACAAATAAATGGTTGATGGAGAATAATTATGTCTAAAGAGTTTGATTACAGTAAAGTAAGACACATAACATCAGTAGATCAGTCTGATCGAAAAGTACCTTATAATTTAAGGCAAAGCGGACCAACAAAAGTAGAAATGTTGATTTCAACAAGAGTAAGAAAATCACCTTATTGGCATTTATCAATGCAAGCAGGTTGTTGGAGAGCGACAGTGTATAACAGGATTTATCATCCTCGAGGGTATGTAAAGCCAGAAGATGGTGGTGCAATGGTAGAGTACGATGCAATAAAAAATCATGTAACTATGTGGAACGTTGCAGTTGAAAGACAAATAAGGGTAAAAGGACCGGATGCAGAAAAGTTTGTAGATTATGTAATAACTAGAGATGCTACAAAAATTTCTCCTATGAGAGCAAGATATGTAATTCTTTGTAATGCATATGGTGGTGTATTAAACGATCCAATATTGCTCCGTATATCAAAAGATGAGTTTTGGTTTAGTTTATCAGATAGCGATATCTCATTATATTTACAGGGAGTAAATTGTGATGGTAGATTTAATTGTGAAATTGAGGAAATAGATGTTTCCCCAGTTCAAATTCAAGGTCCAAAATCTAAATTATTAATGCAAGATTTATGTGGTGATCATGTTAATTTCGAGGACATGCCTTTTTATGGACTAGCCGAGGCAAAAGTCGGAGGAAGAAGTTGCGTTATATCTCAATCTGGATTTTCTGGTGAGGCTGGTTATGAAATATATTTACGAGAGTCAACTTTGTATGCAGAAGATATGTGGAATGCAGTTTTAGAAGCTGGCAAAAAACATAAATTAATGGTTATAGCGCCAGCTCATCATAGACGAATACAAGCAGGGATATTATCTTGGGGGCAAGATATGGATTATCAACATAATCCATTCCAATGTAACCTTGGTTATCAGGTTTCGCTCTCAGGTAAGGGTGAGTGGAACAAAAAAACTGATTATGTTGGCAAGAAAGTTTTAGAGCAAATGAGAGATGATTTAAGAGCTGGCAAAAAACCATATAAACTTCAATTAGTCGGAATGGAATTAGGTGGAAAACCAATTGAAGAGTATGCTCCTGATTTCTGGTTAGTTTCAGGCGAAGGTGGTGGAGAACCAATTGGATTTATAACATCTCCATGGTTTCATCCAGAAAAGAAAACAAATATTGCAATTGGATATGTTCCATACGATGGCACATTAAATGCAAATGGTTTTCCAAAAGGTAAACCAGGATCAAAGTATAAAGTGCATTTACCAGAAAAATACTCTGACAAACCAGGAACCCCTGTTGATGCAGTTGTAGTCGATATTCCTTTCACTGAATCTTATAATGCAAATACTAGAGAAGTTGTAAAAGGATAATCGGTTAATATAATTAAGATATGATTGCCGAGTTTTTAAATATTTTTTTCAGATCTTTAAAACTCGACAAATCGTTATATAAAGAAAATAAATACTTTGGTGAAGCTGCTTTATACTTTGCAGGATTGATCATGATTTTAGATGGTGTAGCAGGTGCTGTTGCAGCAAACACCATAGTAAAAACTTCAATAGGAATGTCAGGGCTTACAGCAATTCTAGCTTGGCTGGTCTGGGCAATATTTATATATGTAATTGGTGTTAAAATTTTTCCAGAAAAAGACACAAAGATTCCATTTAAAAAAGTTTTGGTCTCTGTAGGATATGCTCATGCTCCTGGACTTATAAGATTTTTTGCAGTCACTCCTGAACTAGTAATACCCATAATTTTTTTAACACAGTTTTGGATATTTGCTTCACTTATAATAGCTACTAAACAAGTTTTAAATCTAAAATCTAATTTTAAATCTTTTGGAGTTGTTTTTTTATCTTTTTTAATTATAGCTTTTTTATCTGTAACTTTCGTAATGAGCAGAATGAATGCGTTACCTGTTAGTAATACAATTTAAATCGGAAATATAGTTTTTGCAATCCTGCATGACTCACAAAATTTAAAACCTGTTAATATAAGGTTTTGAGTGACTGATTCGTCTTTATTTCTGCAATTTTCACATATATCGTCTAGATCTTCTAAATTGTTCTCAGACAAATATTGTGTATTTTTTTTACTCATTAAATTGTTAAATTAAATATATAATAGCTAATAAAATTTAAAATTTACATGAAAAAAAATCTAATTCCTAAAGTGTCTATAATTATGGGAAGCCAGTCTGATTATTCTACGATGAAATTTACGGAAAAGGTTTTGAAAATTTTAGGTATAAAATATGAAAAACAAATTATATCAGCTCACAGAACTCCAAAAAGAATGTATAGTTATGCTTTAAATGCTGAAAAAAATAATGTTTCAGTGATTATTGCTGGTGCAGGAGGTTCAGCTCATCTTCCTGGAATGGTGGCCTCTTTAACTGAGATACCAGTTATAGGTGTTCCAATTGAGAGTAAAAAGTTAAAAGGTTTAGATAGTCTATTATCAATTGCACAAATGCCAAAAGGTATACCGGTTGCAACTGTAGCCATAGGAAAAGATGGTGCTATAAACGCGGCCCTGTTTGCAGCATCAATAATTTCTCGATTTAATTTAAAAATTAGCAAAAATTTAAATAATTGGAGAATTAAACAAACTAAATCAGTAAAAAAAAAACCTACCTAAATGTTTAAGCCTGTTCTTGGAATAATTGGAGGAGGCCAACTGGGAAGTATGTTATCTCAGGCAGCAAAGAAATTAGATATTAGAACAATTGTATATTGCGATGATAAAGATGCACCTGCTCAACACTTTGCAGATGAATTTATATTTGGTGAATATGATGAAATTAATAAATTAAAAGAATTTTGTTACAAAGTAGATATAATTACTTATGAGTTTGAAAATATACCTTTTAATACTTTGCAGAAACTAAATGATGAAAAAAAAGTTTTACCTCATCCAAATATCAACAAAATAATACAGCACAGACTTTATGAAAAAGATTTTATAAATAAATGCAATCTTAGAACAACTAAGTATGTACATATAAAAGATCAAAAAGACTTGGAAGCAAGTGTTGATTATATACCTGGCTTGCTAAAAACATGTACTTTAGGTTACGACGGTAAAGGTCAATATAAAATAGAAAATGTTAATCAACTACCAAATTTAAAATTAGAATTTAATAAAGAATACATTTTAGAAAAATTTATAAACTTAAAATCAGAAATCTCGGTAGTTTTAACTAGATACGGGCATCAAAGATATTCTATTTATGATCCTATAGAAAATAAGCACGAGGACCAAATTTTAAAATATTCAGAAATTCCAGCAAAAGTAGAGAATAATATTATTGATAAGTCGAAAGAGTGGGCAAGCATTATTGCAGAGGAGTTAGACTATGTTGGAACCATGTGTGTTGAATATTTCATAGATAAAAACGATAATTTATATGTTAATGAAATTGCCCCAAGAGTTCATAACTCGGGACATCTTACTATAAACGCATATAACGTTAGCCAATTTGAGAGTCATATACGCGCAGTATGTGGTATGGAAAAAATTAAATTAAGTAAATTATTTGATGCAAAAATGATAAATCTTATTGGAAGTGATATAAACCTTTATAGAGGAAAAAAATTAAATGAAAATGAGTTTTTTTTTGATTACCTTAAAAAAGATATTAAGGATAAGAGAAAAATGGGTCATTTAACTATATTAAAAAAATAAAAAATTACATTTTTTGTATTAAGGATGGATCATTATTAGAAGGTTTATTGACTTCTTTTGAGACTTTATAAAATTCTAGAGTAGGCTTATTTCTATTTTGTAATTCATTCGACCCGTCATTACCAATGTCTAAATATAAATTTATATCACTTTTATTAATTATAACAGGCTGTCTATCATGTATCTCTTGAATATTTGAGCTTGCATTTTCTGTGATAAGACAAAACTCTTTATTAGAATAAATACCCGCAAAAAAAATCGTTTTTTTATCCTCTCTATAAAAATAATATGGTGTTTTAATAGTACCCTCTCTTTTCCACTCATAAAAACCATCTGCAACCACAATACATCGGTTAAGTTTTATTAATTTTTTAAAGGAAATTTTTTCATTAATTGTCTCTATTCTAGCATTGATAAGTGGTCTAAATTCTTTTTTTTTTGCCCAAGATGGAACAATACCCCATTTGTGAATTTCTAGGGTATTTCCATTTATATATTTTTTTATGACAGGTAAATTTTGTTGAGGGTGTGCATTATAATTTTCTGAATTATCAACATTTATTACTTTCTTAACTATATTTGTGGTTTTATTAACTGAATTTGTAACTACATATCTTCCGCACATATTTTCTTGGTATTAACATATAATAGATTATATGATTTTATAAGTTTATGAAATCAATTCAAAATAATTTTGATGATTATGAAGTTAACAAACTTCTAAAAAAGCATTTTATTGAACTTAGATCAGTTTCACCTGAGGGTAGTACGCATGTTCTAGATATAGATGGTTTAAAAAATACAAGTATAAAATTTTGGAGTTTGTGGGAAGAAAATAAACTTGTTGGTTGTGGAGCCCTTAAATTTTTAGAGGCAAATCATGGGGAGTTTAAATCAATAAGAGTAGCAGATGATTTTAGAAAAAAAGGGTACGGAAAAAAAATTATATGTCATCTCATTTCTGAGTCTAAAGAAATTGGTATAAAGAAATTGAGTGTTGAGACAGGATCAGGTAACTTTTTTTTACCAGCAAGAAAACTTTTTACAAGTTGTGGTTTTAAACCTTGTGACCCATTTGCTCATTATAAACTTGATGCAAATTCGTGCTATTTTAATTTGATAATTAATTAATTAATTTATTAATTTTTTTGTCTTTTCTATATTTAATTCTAATAATATTGATAAACTTTCATAAACATCATCGTCCATTTTTTCTTTTTTATTAATTTTATTATCTTCAATTTTATTAATTATATATTTTGATGGAGGCATACCTGTTTCTTTTTCAACTGCTTTATTTGCTCCGTAACTAACACCGGCTTGATAGAGATTGCCGCTTGATACTAGTGTCATTGACGGACCGATCATAGCAGTTGATTGGACACAACCACTTAAGAATGTAATGAGTGAAACTATAATAACAATTTTTTTTTTTAACTCCACGACATAACATTACCGAGATTTAATCTCAACTCAAGATAGAAAAATTAATTACGCCTAATATGAACTATTTTCTTTGAACAACAAATAACTCGTTATTAAAATAAAGTCCTTTATTTTTGTTAACGATTCTTTGAACAATTTTCTGATAATTTCCTGATTTTTCAGCTTTAAAAATTTGCTCATCGGTCATTTGATTTACATACACAGCGGCATTCCAAGCAGAAAATATTACTGAAGTTGCAATACCTCCAGATATTTCATTAGGTAATGCCCTTAACATGTACTTAAATTTTTTTGATTTATGAAATTTTATTTCTTTTAATATATCTTTATCTAAATTAGATTTAATATATTTTACAATTGATGGATATAGTGAGGGAAAGGGATTTTCTTTTGGCCATACCTGCTTAATAATTTTGTTTGCAGGATCTCCACCACAAGCATGAACAACTATTAGCTTTCCATTTTTTTCAAGTGACTTAATCATTGGCTCAATTACGAATTTTACTTTTTTTTCAGCTGTAACTCTCGATCTGTAAGGCTGTGAAGCAATTATAATATCATAATAATTTTTTCCATTATTTCTTTTTGGTATTACATCCTTTAAAATAAATTCTTGATCTTTCCTGTAGATTACAATTACAGATGGCTCTTTGTAAGTAGGATTTCCTGTTTTAGGATTTCTTTCAACTTGCCATTTTTTTGCTAAGAAATCTTGATTAAGTCTTCTTAATTGAGTTGAAAAATCTAGTGACGAATTTCCAGTAAGTTTAACAACTTTCCAATTCATTTTTTTTTGTTTAAATCTGTTATTTGATTTTAAATTTGTGGATTCAACATAATTTAGATTTGATATTACAAAAACAGTATTTTTGTGTTCAACAAATCTATCTGGAAGTTTTTCTAGCCCTAATCTTACATCTTCCATACTAATTTCTTTTGTCGATACAAGTAAAGGGATATTAGGCA
Organism: uncultured Pelagibacteraceae bacterium; assembly: GCA_902619925.1. GTDB lineage: Bacteria > Pseudomonadota > Alphaproteobacteria > Pelagibacterales > Pelagibacteraceae > Pelagibacter. The sequence goes on along the minus strand of CACNFY010000002.1, from coordinate 127,028 downwards.
TTTTTTGATGGCATTGTCTCATCACGCTCATCAGCAAAGACCCATCTCCCATACCTGCATCAAATAATTTTAATGCTGGGTATTTAGGTTTTGTACTTTGTATAATTGGCTTTAGATTATCAGCAATCTTATTTTTTTCATTTGTGGTGGTTACAAATAACAAATATTTTTGTCTATTATCAAAAAATCTAAAATTTTTTTTCATATGTGATTTTCTACAAGAAAATTAAAAATATATAACTTAAATTAATTCTTTAAAAATGGAAGAATAAAGTATATTAAATAATACTCTAATTTGTTGATAAATGAGTAAAATAAAATCTGACATTGAAATTGCAAGAAAAGCTAGATTAAAACCAATTAAAGATATTTTAAAAAAAATTAAAGTTCCTGATGTTCCTGAAGCATTTAGTCCAATGGGAAGACATATTGCTAAAATTAATTTTGAATACTTAAAAAAATTAAAAAAACGGGTGGATGGAAAATTAATTTTAGTAACTGCCATATCTCCTACTCCGGCTGGTGAAGGGAAAACAACTACATCCGTTGGTCTATCAGATGGAATTAATAAAATTGGTTACAAAAGTATTGTATGCCTAAGAGAACCAAGTTTAGGTCCTTCTTTTGGTATGAAGGGAGGTGCTGCAGGAGGAGGATATTCACAAGTAGTACCAATGGAACAAATAAATTTGCATTTCACAGGAGACTTTCATGCTATTACTTCAGCACACAATCTACTATCTGCCTTAATCGACAATCATATTTATTGGGGAAATAAACTAAATATAGACGAAAATAAAATTGTTTGGAAAAGAGTACTGGACATGAATGACAGAGCATTAAGATTTGTAAATATTAATACAAAAGGAATAGCTAAAGATTTTGTGAGAGAGGATGGGTTTGATATTACAGTTGCATCTGAAGTAATGGCAATATTTTGTCTTGCAAATGATTTAAAAGATTTAGAACAACGAATAGGAAATATTACAATAGCATATAATAAAGCCAACAAACCAGTTTTTGCCAAAGATTTAAATGCTCATGGTCCAATGACTGTTTTATTAAAAGAAGCTCTTAGACCAAATGTTACTCAAACACTTGAACATAATCCTGCAATTATTCATGGCGGACCTTTTGCTAACATAGCTCATGGTTGTAACTCTGTAATTGCAACTAAAACTGCCTTAAAATTATCAGATTACGTTGTAACTGAAGCCGGGTTTGGAGCAGATCTTGGTGCAGAAAAATTTTTAAATATTAAATGTAGAAAATCAAAAATTACACCTAGTTGTGTGGTAATAGTGGCAACTGTTAGAGCCTTGAAGATGCATGGTGGATTAGAAAAAAATAACTTAAAAGAAGAAAATTTGGATGCATTAAAAACAGGACTAATAAATTTAGAGAGACATATAAAAAATATTAGAAAATTTGGTTTAGAAGCTGTTGTCGCTATTAATCATTTTATATACGACACAAATAAAGAGATAAATGTTATACAAAAATTTTGCAAAAGCGTCGGTGCTCAGGTAAGTGTTTGCTCGCATTGGGCTAATGGGGGAAAAGGAGCAGCAGATTTGGCAAGAAAAGTTATCAAAATTTGTAAAAAATCAGAATTAAAAAAATTTAATTATTTATACAAAGAACAACTTCCTCTTTGGGAAAAAATTGAGACAATTGCAAAAGAAATATACGGTGCAAGTAGAATTACTGCATCTGATGATGTTAAAAAAACTTTAAAAACTTTTGAGACAAATGGATATAAGAATTTACCTGTTTGTATTGCCAAAACTCAATACAGTTTTTCAGTCGACCCAAAATTAGTAGGCGCTCCCTCTAATCATGAAATTCCAATTAGAGAAGTTAAACTATCTTCGGGAGCAAACTTTGTTGTTGTTGTATGTGGTTCAATAATGACAATGCCGGGTCTTCCAAAGGTACCGGCAGCTGACAAAATTAAATTAAATAAAAAAGGTGAGACTGAGGGTCTATTTTAATTAATCAAACCATCCCAAAAAACTTTGGACAAATCTTTACCAGTCAATTCTTTATATTGAGGAAGTCCGGTGGGAGATGTAATATTAATATCACCAATTATATAATTGGACACAAAATCTATACCAGCAAAATAAATATTATTTTTTAACAAATCTTTTGCAATAACTTTTGATATTTTTTTTTCTTTAAAATTTAAAATTGTTTTAACTGCTGATCCCCCTTGTGAAATATTCGAAAGAATTGAGCCTTTTAAAGGTACTCTTCTAATTGCACCACAAACTTTACCTTTAATTATAAATACTCTTTTGTCTCCTTTATTCACCTCTGGTAAAAATTTTTGGACCATTACGTGTCCATATTTTTTTAAATATGATGATAATTTTTTTTTATTTATTTTATTTTTTAATAATTGAACGCCCTTACCTGCGTAGCCATGAATTGGTTTAATTACAATTTTTTTGTATTTATTATAAAATTTGTAAATTTCCTCCATATCCTTAGTATATATAGTTGGAGGCATATATTTAAAAAATTTAGATGAGTAAAATTTTTCAGATATATTTCTAATAGATATAGGATTATTGATAATTTTAACTTTAGAAATTAATTTTTCGAGATATAAAGTTGAATTTATATACTCCATGTCAAATGGAGGATTTTGTCGAATTAAAATGTATTTTGAAGTCGCTAAATTTAGTTCAGTTTTATTTTTTTTTACGTAAAAATTTTTACTTCTATCAAAAAATTTTACAAAATATCCTTTTGCAGCAACTTTTTTATTACTTAAAGTAATTTCAGAGGTCTGATACCAAAATATATTAAAACCCCTCCTTTGTGCCTCTAAACAAAGTAAAAATGTTGTATCTGTACAAATATTAATTGAATTAAGACTGTCTGCCTGAACTGCGATTATTTTATTTATGTTTTTCAAATTAGGCTATCTTAAGTGATTTTTCAGCTTTTGTCTTTTTTTCTGATAGTATATTTTCAATATTTTTTAAGTAAATTGTCTCATTATTTTTTTTACTATTTATGAAATTTCTTTTAATCAAACCTTCTCTACTTATTTTTAAAAAAATGTTACTCCAATTTAAAATATCTTTTCCATCTATCTCGGTTTTAAGACCTTTTTTTGGTGCATCAAAATATGCATTTAAAACATCATCGGATTTCCATTTACTTAAAGTGTGTAAAGCCTCATCAAGGTTACCGTAAATTAAACCTGTATAAAATGCTGGTGCAGCACAATGACAATCCCATTCACAAGCATCTATTGATCTAATTTCTAAATACTGTTTTAGTCTTATTTCTGTAAATATGGTGCTTAAATGTGTTTCTAAATCTTTTTTAGTTGGAGATTCACGATCTATTTCAATTATTTTATTTTCAACAAAGTCTTTAAATGTATAATTTTTTGGAAATAAATAATTGGAATTTTTTATTAAAAATAATAATGGATAATTTAAAGAGAATTCTGCATATTTTTCAAAATTCATATCCTCTAAAAAGATTTTTGGTAAGCCGCCTCTTGAAGTATTTTGCCAAACATATGATCTATAAGATAAAAATTGACTAAATACACTTTCCTTCATTGAGGAATTAGCAAAAAGAGCAATTGATAATGGAGATATATAACTAACTAGTTTGAAGATTTTTGAAAAATTTTTTTCGTTAGAATAATCAAGATTAATTTGAGTACCTGCAGTTTGATACATCATCTCTAAACTCAACTTCCCGTTTTTGGGCATTTCTTTTGTCATTACCTGATATCTTTTTTTGGGATTTGAGGGAACATCTTTTAATTTTGTAATTGGATCATATCCAACTGACATCAAATCTAAATTAAATTCTTTGCAAGCTTGAATTAATTGATCTTGAAACTGAAAAGACTCAGAGCATGCCTCATGAATATTTTTTAATTTTTCTCCAGCCAACTCAATTTGATTGCCAGGTTCTAATGTTACTTGTTTCCCATTTAATTCCAAACCAATTAAATTTTTATTTTCCATAACTTTGTTCCAGCCAAAATTTTTATGTAAATATTGTAAAACCTTACAAATTTGTTCGTAGTTTGATCTATTTTTATTATTTTTATCAAAAATAAATTTTTCATTTTCTATACCAATATTTTTTTCATTTTTATTGCCTGCAATAAAGTGATTTATTATGTCCTCTAAATTTTCAATTTTCATATAAATATTTAATCCAATTTTCTAATTCTCTCATTCTTGAGGTTTTTTCAGTATGTTTAATCTCATTTTCGATCATTTTGACGTGTGAATTAATTTCATCCTCATTTTTAAAGGCACCTTTCTTTAATAGTCGTTCTTTTCTAAAATGTATTAAACTTACCATTTTCTCGTAAGTTATTTCAGGATGATATTGTATTCCCCATATATCTGACACACTTGTTTTAAAGTTTAATGCCATAACATTGTTTAAATTATTTGATGATAAAAGAATTGCATTTTTTGGAATTTTTACTACCTCATCAAAATTAAATGCAGGTGAATTAAATTTTTTTTTTTTGTTAAAATAAATAGGATGACTTAGCCCATTATTATTTATTTTTATTTCATGAGCTATTCCCCTATGTGCACCCTTGATCGATTTTTTAACCTCTCCACCTGCAACAGTTACAGCTACTTGTAACCCCCAACATATAGCGAGAATTTTTTTTATTTTTTTTTGGCATTCTTTCATGAATTCAATTTGCCTTCTGATTTCTTCAGTATTATCATAGATATTCAAACTGCTCCCACCCCAAATTAATCCATCATACTTTTCTAAATTATCTATTGATTTTTTTAAGTTTATGTCAGATGAAGGATTTGCAATATCTATATTTAATTGTTTATTGTAAAAATTTAAACTTTCAATGAGACTCTCTGTATGTGTATTAATACCAACTTTAGTAAATTCATTATTCTCCTCTCTAGTATTACCCTCAACTATAAGAATTCTTTTTACCATTTAATTTTTAATTTTTTATTTTTACAAATAGAGTCAATTAAAGAGAACATTAATGGGAAATCTTTCCTTTTGAATTTTTTTTGTATGGTTGGTCCAATCTCAATAGCTAAATCACATCCTTCAGTTGTTATATTTTTCATTTCTTTATTTTTTATATTTAAATATTTTTTTCCTTTACCGAGATAATACCCCATTCTACTATTTCTACCTCCAACGATACTTACATATAAATCTCCCAAACCTGCTAAACCATAAACTGTTTTAGGATTGCCATTCATTTTTTTTGTAAATATTTCCATCTCATTAAGCGATTTTCTGAATAATACAGAGGAAGTGTTATGAAAATATTTAAGCCTAATATTCTCCTTTAATTTTGAGCCACTTAAACCAACAGAAGCTCCAATCAACATCGCATAAATATTTTTAATAGCCCCCAAAATTTCTACACCAATAATATCTTTTGTGACTTCAGTTGTATAATAACTAGTTGATATTATTCTACTTACTTGGCTTGCGACAGAAATACTTTGATTAGCAATTACCGTACTAGTTCTAACTTTGTTAATTAAACCCACAGCTAAGCATGGACCTTTTATAGATGTTATATTCTGTATTGGTAAACCTTTTCTTTGGAATTCAAGATTTATTTTATTTGAAATAGTTATTATTTTATTTTTATAAATTGACAATCCCTTAGTCAGTACTATTAAATAATATTTCTTAACATAATTTTTAACAAGTTTTTCTATTACCCAATCAATTCCTTTAGAACTAACTGCTAAGACAACATAATTATAGTTTTTTTTTAACTCTGATTTTAAAAATTTATAATCTAGTATGTTTAATTTGTTTGGTAGTCGTGATTTAAGCATATGATGATATCGATTTTTTTTTAAATTTTTAATTAACTTACTTTCAATGTGTGTGCCAATTAATGTAACTTTATTATTATTTTCTATGCATGGAAGTGAAAAGGCAGATCCCATTGCTCCTGCACCGATTATTAAAATTTTTTTCATATTATATTAAAGTTTTTCTAATTGCTTGGATCCATCCATTCAACAACTTTAATCTTTGTTTATGAGCCATTTTTGGGGAGAATTTTTTATTAATTTTCAGTTTTTTTGAAAAATTAGGTAAAGATTTATATATACCTTTACCATAACCAGCAATTAAAGCTGCACCCAAAGCTGTAGTCTCACTGTCTTTTGGCCTAATTATAACAAGTCTTGTAATGTTCGACAAAAATTGGAGAAACCAATTATTTTGAACCATTCCGCCATCAACTTTCATAAGTTTTGGATTAATTCCGTTTTTTTTCATAGATTTTAACAAATCAAAAGTTTGATAAGCTACCGACTCTAGTGTTGCTCTAATTATCTCATCTCTTCCTGTGTCTCTTGTTAGTCCTGTTAAAGTTCCTCTAGCATCTGATCTCCAGTAAGGAGCGCCTAAACCGGTAAATGCAGGTACAAAGTAGACATTATTATTATTTTTTAAATTTAAAGAAATTTTTTCGGTTACATTTGCATGTTTAATTATTTTTAGTTTATCTCTTAACCATTGAATACCTGCTCCCGCAATAAAAATAGATCCCTCTAACGCAAATGTAGTTTTATTGTCAATTCTATAACATATTGTTGATAATAATTTATTTTTAGATTTTAAAATTTTATTACCTGTATTCATTATTACGAAAGCTCCTGTCCCAAAGGTAATTTTCGTAGAGCCTGTTTTAAAACAACCCTGTCCAATTGCAGCTGCTTGTTGATCGCCTATTATACCATTTATCGAGTAAGATTCATTAGTAATGGATTTCGACGTTTCACCAAAATTGTCTGCAGAATTTTTGATATATGGTAAAATACTTTCAGGGATCTTTAACAAATTTAATAATTTTTTGTCCCAAACATTTTTTTTAATATTAAATATCATTGTTCTGGAAGCATTAGTAGAGTCAGTTGCATGAATCTTACCGCTGGTCAATTTCCAAACTAGATATGTATCAATAGTTCCAAATAATAATCTTTTTTTTTTTAATAATTTTTTTGCAATAGATACATTGTCTAGTATCCATTTAATTTTAGTACCAGAAAAATAAGGATCTAAAATTAAGCCGGTTCGAGATCTAATAATTTTTTCATAACCCTTTTTTTTTAATTTCTTACATAAATCGTGGGTCCTTCTATCCTGCCATACAATAGCGTTATAAACACATTTACCAGTTTTTTTATCCCAAAGAACAATTGTTTCTCTTTGATTTGTAATACCAATAGTTAAAATTTTTCCTTTAAGTTTTTTACTTTTGTTTATAACTTTAGTAAGAACGTTAATTGTTGTTTTCCATATTTCATTTGGATTATGCTCTACCCAACCATTTTTAGGAAAATATTGCTTAAATTCTTTCTTACAAGTAAATATTGGTTTTCCGTTTAAATCAAACAATATTGATCTTGTTGAAGTTGTTCCTTGATCTATTGCGACTATAAAATTTTTCACTATTAAGAATTATAATATATTGTTTATGATAAATTTAAATATACATTATTTAATGAATGGAATTAAAATCGAAAATAAAAAAATGGAAATTGAGTAAAATTATATTTAACAAAAAGTATAATTTTAACAGAAAAAATGTATTAGCTTATTTGCCAAAATCATATATAGAAAATGCTTATACAAAAATCTCTAAATGGAATAACTATTCAAAAACTCCTCTAATTAGTCTTAATAAATTATCAAAAGAATTAAATGTCGGTAATATATTTTATAAAGACGAGTCTAAAAGATTTAATCTAAAATCATTTAAAGCTCTTGGTGGAGCTTACGCGGTGGAGGTAATTTCAAAAGGTAGAAAAAAAATTACAATATCATCGGCTACGGCTGGTAACCATGGTAGATCTGTAGCATGGGGAGCTCAAAGACTAGGATTAAATTGTAAAATATTTTTAAGTCAAAATGTTAGTGTGTCGAGGGCAAAAACCATAGAAGAATATGGAGCTGAGATTATTAGAGTAAAAGGTGATTATGAAAATTCGCTAAAAGAATGCATCAAAAGAAGTAAACTAAACAATTGGAAAATTGTGCAAGACGTTTCAAGTAAGAATTATAAATTTGTGCCGAAACTTACTATGGCCGGTTACTCTATCATGATAAAAGAAACGTCAGTACAAACTAATAAATATATTACACATATTTTTTTACAAGCTGGTGTTGGAGGTATGGCTGCTGGAGTAGTTGCTGGTGTAGCAAGATATTTTAAAAGAATACCAAAAATTATTATCGTTGAACCAGAGAATGCAGCGTGCGTTTTAAAAAGTATTGAAAAAGGTAAAATGACCAAAATTAAAATTAATAAAGAAAGTATTATGGGTGGTATGTCTTGTAACGAAATGTCATTGATACCTTGGCATATTTTAAAAAAAACCACAAATTGCTGTTTAGCGATACCAGATAAAAAAATTCCAGACGCAATAACCATGCTTGCAAAAAAAAGTTTTAGTGTTAAAAAAATCATAGGTGGAGAGTGTTCAGCACCTGCAGTTGTTAGTCTGGTATCTGCTTTTAATAATATAAAAGTTAGAAATAGACTAAATTTAAATAGGAGTTCTAATATTTTACTAATTGGTTGTGAGGGTGATGTAGACAAAGAACTTTACAAAAAACTTTATGAGAAGGGATTGAAACAATATAAAAATGTTAAATAAGGCATTTGTTTGGATTAGAGACGATTTAAGAGTTAGTGATAACCCTGCTTTGATAAATGCTAGTTTAAATCATGATCGAGTTTCAGCTGTCTATATTTTTAACAAACAAAATTTCGACAATAAAAGAGAAGCCCAAAAATGGTGGATTAGTAAATCTTTAGAGAGTTTTAGAGAAGACTTAGATAAATATAATATTAATTTAGAATTAATAATATCTGAAGAGTCTAAATTTTTTTCGGAAATTAATAATAAAGATATCTGTGTTTATTGGAATAAAGTTTATGAGCCATTACAACTTGATTTAGATAAAAAAGTCATAAAAATTTTAGATAATAAAAAAATTGAATACAAATTTTTTAAAGGAAACGTATTAAACGAATATCAAACAATAACAAAAAAAGATGGTACACCTTTTAAAGTTTTCAGTCCATTCTGGAGACATGCAGAGCAGATATACTTAGAAAGAATACCTATAAAAGAGAAAAAACTAAACAAACTAAAACAAAAGATTGATATTTTTAAATCTATTTCCAAACCAAATGATATTTTACCAAATAAAAAATGGTATAAAAAATTTGAGAATTATTGGACAGTTTCTGAAAAAGAATCTTTTGTTCAATTACAAAAATTTTTAAAAGAAAGAATTTCAAGTTATGGAGTAAATAGAGATTTTCCATCTCTAAACGGATCTTCTAAATTGTCTCCATATATAAGAAATGGTCAATTAAACGTAAATACTATTTGGTCTAATTGTTCGAATTTAAAAAATAAAAATATTGGAATTAGAAAATATTTAAATGAGTTAGGTTGGAGAGAATTTTCTCATAGTTTAATCAATTATTTCCCAGAGATGCTTAAAGGCAATTTAAGAAAAGAATTTGATAAATTTCCTTGGGAAAACAGTAAAAAAAATTTAACAGCTTGGAAAAAAGGACTAACTGGATACCCTATTGTAGATGCTGGTATGAGACAAATGTACGAGACAGGATGGATGCACAATAGAATTAGAATGGTTGTAGGCTCTTTTTTAGTTAAACACCTTAGAATTGACTGGAAAGAGGGAGAAAAACATTTTCGTAATTGTCTTTTAGATTTTAATGAGGCTAATAACGTTGCTCAATGGCAATGGGTAGCTGGATGTGGAGCCGATGCAGCTCCATATTTTAGAATTTTTAACCCAATTTTACAAGGAGAGAAATTTGACAAGAGTGGTGATTATGTAAAGAGATGGGTTCCAGAGTTAAAAAATTATCCATCAAAATTTATTCATAAACCGTGGGAATTAGATGATAAATATCAAAAATCTATAAATACTATAATCGGAAAAGATTATCCAAAACCAATAGTAGTTCATGAGAATGCAAGAAAAGCTGCACTAAATGCTTTTCAATCGTTAAAAAAATAGTTAATCACCTATATAATGATGAATAATTTTTCTATTATGTTTTTCTTTTCTGTGTTCAAATAAGTATATACCTTGCCATGTGCCTAACAATAACTCATTATTCTTAATGCTTAATGATATTTGATTATTAGTTATTGAAGATTTTATATGTGCAGGCATATCATCCTCTCCCTCTGCTGAATGAATATAAAGCCTGTTATTCATTGGAACTAATTTATCAAAATAATTAATTAGATCTGTTTGAACATCAGGGTCTGCATTTTCTTGAACTATTAACGATGCACTTGTGTGTTGGATAGATAAGTTAATTATACCATTTTTAATTTTTAAGCTTTTAATCCAATCAATAGTTTTATGAGTAAACTCATAAAGTTTTTGACCACTAGTAGCGATTTCTAAAGTATAAAACTCTTGTCTCATTTAAATTTATTAAAATCAATTCCGTATTCAGATCTTTTACCTTTTCTCAAACCATAAGGTCCAGATATAAAAATAGTTAAAGGTTTTGTACCCGGTTTTAAATCTACTCTGTGGAAAGTATTAGCTGATCTGAAACCTATATACCCAGGGGATCTCCAAAATCTTCCTTTTTCTAAAGTCTCCCAATAACCATCCCTTAATATTATTGTTATAAATGGAAACAAGTGATTATGTACTCCTTCTCCATGATCATCATCGAGCATTTCATGAATAAGAATATTAAAAGGAAACCATTTTGGCCTATGTCTAAATAATACATAATATCTATTCATCCATGGTTTAGCATCTTTAAATTTTGGATGAGATGGTCCTCTATCTAAAACTACTTTTTTTCTACCTAATTTTTCTAACAACTTTAAAAGCATTAATTATATTTTATCAAAGAACCGTCAGTTATAAAAAACATTTTTTTATTGTAAACATAAGGTCTAGAAATAATATTTCTATCAATCTTGATTACATCTTCTATTATTCCGTCCATAATATTTATTTTTAGAATTTTTCCACTGCTTAGACTTAAAAATATTTTATCTTTAGCTACTATAAAACCAATGATTGATAAATTTTTTTTTTCGAATTTTTTTATATTTTTTTTTATATTGGTTGATCTTAATACGTTGCCTTTTTCTTTATCTAGAACAACAAAATATCCATCATTTGAAAACGTGAATATTAACTTTTCAATTACAGAAGGACTAACTGTAGAGTCAATATTTTGAACCCAATTGACAATTCCAGTTTCAACATTAATTGAAAACATTTCGTTCTTATTATTAGAGACAAATATACTATTATTTGACTTTACTAAATCAGAGTAAATATTTGAGAATGAGTCCTCTATAATAGATGTATTTTGAGTTGGTGTTTGCCACAATAATTCTCCAGAATTGGGATCTAATGAATTTATATCTCCTAAAGAATTTATAAATATAATTTGTTTTGTACTAACTATAATTGACAAATTTTTTTTCGATTTTATAAAAGTTTTTTCACTAGAATACTCCCATAATTGATTGCCATTTTTTAATGAATAACATTTTAATTTATCATTAAAATCAACGACGAATATCTTATTTTCTAAAATTTTTACATGAGAGTTAAATGGTGAGTTATTTTTATTTTTCCATATTAATTCTCCACTATTTAAGTTAATTAAATAGTAATATGATAAATTGTCTACAACAACTAAAGTATCTTTGCTATATGCAAAGTTTAAAATTGGGTTTAATTTTTTTTCTTTTTTTGTGTAATAATTAACTTTCCATATAAAATCAAAACTTTGACTTAATTTATAAATTGATCCATTTCCATCAAAATATATTATTTCTCCAACATTTGTAAAAAGAACAGATGATTTTAGAAATCCATTATTTTTAATTTTAGAAAATTTGTATCTGCTTTTTTTGGTAAAATTTCCCGAATAATTTTGAATTGTGAAATTATTAGACTTATTTTTTACAAATCCAGTTTTGTCAAAACTTTCCTTAAGTTTAATTTTTATATTTTTATTTATTTCAACAAGACTAGATTTGGTCTTGCTACTTAATATTTTTTCATTTTGTTTTTCAATTTTTTTTTCATTTGTTTTAGACCAAAACTTTGAATCTGAATTAGTTGAACAATTTCCTAAAAAAAAAATTATAAATAAAATTAATAAAATTTTAGTCACTAAAATCTCTTTGTAATCTTTTTTGGGCCTCTAATTTAATATCTTTGTTTGCATCTTTCATTTTAACGATCTTCTCATAAAATTCTTTTGATTTCTGTTTTTGATTTTTTGAAAAGTAATATTCACCCATTAAATATAAAGAGTGGGATTTCCATGTATTCTCAGATTTAATTAGAGGACTCAATATTTTTAATAACTCGTCTCCCGATTGAAAATCTGAGTTATAAAGCGCTTTTTTATAAATATTTAAATTTTTAATTGTCTTATTTAAATTTAAATCATAAATGATTTTATCAAAGTATTCATTAACCTTATCTTGTGATGAAATTAAATTGTTCTCAATTATGAAGTATAAGGCCAAAGGAGAGTAGGTATCATCATTTTTGTTAATTATATCTTCCAAGTTTGATATTGTTTTATTTTTGTTATTCTCATTAAAGTTGATGATCGTATTTTTATATAGATTTGAAATTTTTTCCCTTTTATCTTCCTGGAATTCTTTAAAAACAAAATAACCAAATATTGTTAACAAGATCAGAAGTATTAATGTTAAAATAATTTTTAAATTATTTTTAAAAAAATTTTTAATTTTTTGTGATCTATTTAGTGAGTCAATTATTTCAATTTCTTGATCGTTCATTTTAAATCATATTCCTTAAAACAAATTGCAAAATTCCCCCATTTTTATAATATTCAAGTTCATTTTTTGTATCAATTCTACATATTGTATCTATAAGTTTTATATCTCCTGAATTATATTTAAATTCAACTTTGACTTTATCGGAAGGATTAACACCTTTCTCAAAGTCTAATATAGTAATTAATTCTGAACCCTTTAAATTCAATTTTTTTCTGTCAATACCATTCGTAAATTGTAGAGGTAATATACCCATGCCTATAAGATTAGACCTATGTATTCTTTCAAAACTTTCAGCGATGACGACTTTTACTCCTAATAGTTTTGTTCCTTTTGCAGCCCAGTCTCTTGAGGAACCGGTTCCGTATTCTTTTCCTCCAATCACTACTAGGTCAGTACCTCTTTTCTTGTATTCAACTACTGCTTCATAAATTGGCATAACTTTATTTTCAGGGTAGAGTGTTGTAAATCCACCCTCTGTATTAGGTGCCATTTCATTTCTTATCCTAATATTTGCAAATGTTCCTCTCATCATAACCTCATGATTTCCTCTTCTTGAACCATAAGAATTATAATCTTTTGGGAGTATTTGATGTTTCATAAAATACTCTCCAGTTGGGCTTTCCTTTTGTATTGATCCTGCAGGGGATATATGGTCTGTAGTTACCATATCTCCTAGTATCAAAAGTGGTCTAGCATTTTTGATCTTTTTAAATCCCTCAGGTTTATCTGGTAAATTATCAAAGAAAGGTGGTTTTTTTACATATGTAGAGCTTTCATCCCAATTATAAATACTTGAAGATACAGTTTTAATTTTTTGCCACTGAATGGGTCCCCTAGATACATTTGAATACCTATTTACGAACATTTCAGCACTTAAAGAGTCCCGCAAAGTATTTTCTATCTCTTTATTTGAGGGCCATATATCTTTTAAAAAAATTTCTTTATTATTTTTACCTGTACCTAAAGAATCCTTATAAATATCTATCTCCATGTGCCCCGCGAGTGAATATGCGACTACTAAAGGTGGTGATGCTAAAAAGTTTGCTTTTATGTGTGGTGAAATTCTCCCTTCAAAATTCCTATTTCCAGACAAAACTGACACAGTATAAAGATTTTCTTTTTCTATAGCATTTACTATCTCCTCAGATAATGGTCCGGAATTACCTATACAAGTTGTACAACCATAACCAACTAGATTAAATCCTAACTCATCTAAATATTTACTTAAACCAGCTTTATCTAAATAATCAGTTACAACTTGTGATCCTGGTGCTAATGATGTTTTAACCCAAGGTTTAGTTTTTAAACCTAAATCTACTGCTTTTTTTGCCAAAAGACCTGCTCCAATTAAAACATTTGGATTAGAAGTATTAGTGCAAGAAGTTATAGCAGCTATTAAAATTGACCCGTCAGATATCTCATAATCAAACTTATTTACCTTTGAGAATTTTTTTTCTCTTTTTACTGTATCTTTAAAAACTTTTTTAAAATTTTTACTGGCTTCACTGAGTAATACTTTGTCTTGAGGTCTTTTAGGCCCAGAGATAGTGGGAACTATTGAGGACATATCCAGTGATATTGAGTCAGTGAATTCTACATCGCTTGAAGACCAAAGACCTTGTTCTTTTGCATAGGTCTCTACTATTTTTACAGAATTTTCATCTCTACCAGAAAACCTTAAATACTTTAAAGTTTCATCGTCAATTGGAAAAAAACCACATGTTGCACCATATTCGGGTGCCATGTTTGCAATAGTTGCTCTGTCAGCTAAAGTAAGGTTTTTTAACCCATCCCCATAAAATTCAACAAATTTACCAACTACGCCTTTGTCTCTCAACATTTTAACAACTGTTAATACTAAATCAGTAGCAGTTGTTCCTTCAGGCATTTTATTAGATAGATTAAAACCGATAACCTCAGGTATTAACATTGATATTGGTTGCCCTAGCATACCTGCCTCAGCTTCTATGCCTCCTACACCCCAACCTAAAACCGATAAACCGTTAACCATTGTAGTATGGCTGTCAGTCCCTACCAAAGTATCTGGAAATAAATATTTTGATCCCTTATAATCTTCGCTCCAAACAACTTTAGATAAATACTCAAGATTTACCTGGTGGCATATACCAGTTCCGGGTGGAACTATTCTAAAATTATTAAAAGCTTGTTGTCCCCATTTTAAAAAAGAATATCTTTCTCCATTTCTCTTAAATTCGATATCAACATTTTTATTAAACGAGTCCTCGTTAGCAAATTTGTCAACTTGTACGGAATGATCAATGACTAGATCTACTGCGGATAAAGGGTTAATTGTATTTGGATCTTTATTTTTCTCTTTTACTGCTTCTCTCATCGCAGCCAAATCTGCAACTGCAGGGATACCAGTATAGTCTTGAAGCAAAACTCTAGCAGGTCTATATGCAATTTCAGTTTTTGATTTTTTAAATTTTAACCATTTATGTATAGCCTCTATTTGAGATTTGGTGACAGACATTTCATCCTCATATCTAAGTAAATTTTCTAATAAGACTTTTAGAGATTTTGGTAATTTAGATATTCCCTTTAATCCGTTTTTTTCTGCTTCAAGTATTGAATAGAATTTATATTCACTACCATTAATTTTAATAGATCTTAAAGCTTTATATGAATTTTTGTTTCCTGGTTTCATAACTAGTAATAAAATGTTGCTATACAACCTAATAGAAGCACTGACATAGCATAATTAAACCACTTAATAAATTTTTCATTTGTCGCAAATTTCCTTAAGAATTTACCTATTAAAGTCCAAAAATTGATACTTATAACTGCACAAATGAATGAAACGCTAATAACCCAGACTGAATGGTTAATAAAATTTGATCCAGTTTCTACATAGGTTGAAACGCAAATGATACCTACAATTACTCCTTTTGGATTTAAAAATTGAAACAAAAAAGTTTCTATAAACTTTACAGGATTTTGTTTACTTTCGCTATTGATAGTCCTAGAAAAGGCGATTTTGTAAGCTAGGTAAATTAAAAAAATTGATCCTGAAATTTTTAAAATTTCCTGAAGCAAAGGATATAATTTAAATATATTTATCAAACCAAAATTTAAAATACTTACCATTAAAGTAAATCCAAGAATTACACCAAGCATATGTGGTACAGTTTTTAATATACCAAAGTTAAAACCCGAATAAGAAGCGACTATATTATTAGGTCCTGGAGAGCATCCTGTGCCAAGCATAAATAAGAAAAGTGATAACAATTCAGGGTGCATTATTTTATGCTATTGGTAATCCATTCTCAGCTTTTTGAGATGGGTGAACTAAAGTTACCTTTCCCTCTTTATCTATCGAACCCAATATAAGCACTTGCGACACAACTCCAGCAATATTTTTTTCTGGAAAATTACAAACACCGATAACTTGCTTGCCAACTAAATTATCTTTATTGTAGAAATGAGTTATTTGTGCCGATGATTGCTTTACTCCTATTTCTTTACCAAAATCAACTTTTAAGACTAACGAGGGTTTTCTAGCTTTTTCATTTTTTTCAACTGAAATTACAGTACCTAAGCGAATATCGACTTTATCAAAGTCATTGTAGTTTATTTGTTCTTTCATAATAATAATATATAAATAAGTTGTGATAAATATAGATAACAAATTGTTCGAAAAATCAATAAAGATTCTTAAGGATCTTATAGGTTTTAAAACAATTTCAGGGGAAAATAATTCTTCATTAATTAATTATTGTGAAAATATTTTAAATAATTGTGGTGCGTCCTCATTTAAAGTTTTTGATGATAACAAAAAAAGAGTTAACCTTTTTGCTACTTTAAAAGCAAAAAAACCAAATGGAGTAGAACCATTAATTTTATCTGGACATACGGATGTTGTCCCTGTTTCAAAAGGCTGGTCGACCGATCCTTTTAAAGCAGAAATTAAAGGAGATAAATTGTATGGAAGAGGTTCTTGTGACATGAAGGGTTTTTTGGCATGCTCATTGGCTTTTGCTGAAGTTTTTTCGAAATCAAATCTTTCAAGAGACATTCATTTTTCCCTAACATTTGATGAAGAGACTGCTTGTATTGGAGCGCCTTTATTAATTAAAGAGTTAAAAAAAAGAAATATTACAAATGGTATTTGTATTGTAGGTGAGCCTACAAAAATGAAAATAATAGATTCTCACAAAGGTTGTTACGAATACACAACTTATTTTGAAGGTCTTGCTGGACATAGCTCAAAACCTGATGAAGGAGTTAATGCAGCTGAGTTCGCAACAAAATATGTCAATAAACTCTTATCATTAAGAAAAAGTTTGGAAAACAGACAACCTAACGATTCTATATTCGATCCTCCTTATTCAACTTTATCTGTAGGAGGAATTTTTGGAGGAATAGCTCACAATGTAATTGCTGATAAATGTCATGTAAATTGGGAGACAAGACCGATAAATAAAGAAGATGGTTTATTTTTAAATAAGGAAATAGACGAATATGCAAATAATCATTTATTACCAGAAATGAAAAAAATTTATCCAAACTCATCAATAAGAAAAGAAATTATTGGTGAAATAATTGGATTTAATCGGGTAAATGACTCTAGAGCATGCGAATTTGTTTCAAGTATTACTAGAGATAATGAAAGGGAAGTAGTATCATTTGGTACTGAGGCTGGACTGTTTCAAGAAATAGGTATTAGCACTGTTGTATGTGGTCCTGGTTCAATTGAACAAGCACATAAAATAGATGAATTTATAGAATTGAGTGAAATTAAAAAATGCTTATCATTTTTGGATGGAGTAAAAAATAAATCTATAATAAATTAACTCCATCCACCTACGGATTTTACTTCTAAAAACTCAAGAAGACCATCTTGTCCTGCTTCTCTTCCTATTCCTGAATGTTTAAAACCTCCAAATGGAGCATCTACTGCTATACCAGCACCATTAACATCAACCATACCTGATCTTAATTTTCTTGCAACTCTATGAACTTTTTTTTGGTCTTGTGTTTGAATATAGTTTGTCAACCCGTAAGAAGTATCATTTGCAATTAAAATAGCTTCTTCTTCAGTCTCAAATGGTATTACTGATAATACAGGTCCAAAAATTTCTGTTTGAGCAATCTCCATATTATTTTTTACGTCTGCAAATACCGTAGGTTTAACATAATAGCCTTTGCTCAAACCTTCTGGTTTTCCTAGCCCTCCTGCAACAAGATTTGCGCCCTCATCTATTCCTTTTTGTATTAAACCCTGTATTTTATTAAATTGTGCCTCTGAAATTACTGGACCAATATGATCTCCCTCTTTTGTTGGATCGTCTACTTTGAAATTATTTGCAAACTTAATCAATCTCTCAACTGTGGCTTTATATATAGGTTTTTCAACTAACATTCTTGTAGGCGCATTACAAGATTGTCCTGAATTTCTAAAACATCTTGTTGCACCTCTTTCCACAGCCTCTGGATCAGCATCTTTAAAAACAATATTTGCTCCCTTGCCACCTAATTCCAAACTTACTCTTTTAAAATCATTTGCTGCATTTTTTGATATTAATGCACCTGCTCGTGTAGATCCTGTAAATGAAATCATGTCTATATCTGGATGACTGGTTAATGCATTACCAGTAGTTTCACCATTACCGTTTACTAAATTAAATACACCTGGAGGAAATTTTGTTTCATCGATAATTTCGGCAAGTATCATTGAGGATAATGGAGCAAGTTCTGATGGTTTTAAAACCATGGTACATCCTGCTGATAAAGCTGGCATAACTTTTAAACAAACTTGGTTCATTGGCCAATTCCAAGGAGTAATAAGAGCACAAACTCCTTTGGGTTCATATAATAATCTTTGATTGGGAGCATGTTCTCCTAAAGGTTTTTCAAATTCAAAATTTTTTAAATATCTAATAAATGATTTCATATGACTTGCACCAGTCGCAGCTTGAAGTTTTGTTGCAAAATCTTTTGGGGCACCCATTTCCATTGTGATCGCATTTGCGAAATCTGCCCATCTTTTTTTATAATTCGAATATAAAGTCTCTAGTAATTTTATTTTTTCCTCTTTAGATGTAAATGCCCAATCTATAAAAGCATCTTTTGCAGATTTAACTGCTATATTAACATCCTCTTCACTACCAATTGAAATTACGGCACAATTTTCCTCTGTAGACGGATTTATGACATTACAATCATCAGTTTTTATTGGATCTACCCATTGACCATTAATATAAAATTTTCTTTTGTTTAGCATTATAAAAAATATCCTATCTTTTTCTTTTTGCAAACAAGTTTATAAGCTCATAGACAATGGTTGCTGCTGCTAAAGAAGTAACTTCGGCATGGTCATATGCAGGTGATACCTCTACCACATCTGCTGAAATTAAATTTAATCCTGAAAGACCTCTTAAAACATTAACCATTTCTCTACTTGTCATTCCTGCTATTTCTGGAGTCCCTGTTCCTGGTGCGAATGCTGGATCCAAAACATCTATATCAATTGATAAATATAACGGATTATCACCTACTCTTTCTTTAATTCTTTTTACAATTTTATCTATGCCATGGGATTGAAATTCATCACAATGAATAATTTTAAATCCAAAGTCTGCGTCATTCTTTAAGTCATCTCTACTATATAAGGGTCCACGTATGCCTACATGCATAGAGGCATTATCGAGAAATAAATTTTCTTCTCTAGCTCTTCTAAAAGGAGTACCATGAGTAAAAGGGGCTCCAAAATATGTATCCCAAGTATCAAGATGAGCGTCGAAATGTACTAAAGCTACAGGTCCATTAAATTTTTTGTTAACTGCTTTTAATAATGGAAATGCGATAGTATGATCTCCTCCAATACTAATCAATCCATCAACCTTATCTAGTAATTCTATAGCGCCTTTTTCTATTTGTTTTATAGCTTCATCAATTTTAAAAGGATTACAAACTAAGTCACCTGCATCAGCAACTTGAAGAATTTTAAAAGGCTCTTCGTCATAATTGGGATGATAATTTGTTCGTAAATGTCTTGAGGCTTGTCTTACACTTTGAGGTCCAAATCTTGCTCCTGGCCTAAAGCTAGTTCCAGCATCAAAAGGAATACCAACAACAGCTATATTACATTTATCTACATCTCTAATTTCTGGCAATCTCGCAAAAGTAGAAGGTCCAGCAAACCTAGGAACTTTTGTTCCATCAAGTGGCTGTATTGTCTTATTTTTATTAGTCATTATCAGTCAAACCAGCTCCTGCAGCAGAATTTTTTAAACTATCTGACTCAGGAACAAATGTATTCTCAGAAAGCTTATACAACTCTTTCCACTCTATATCTGTAAATAAATTTTTATTCTCACTAAATTCAATTGTTAGTTCTTTAGTATTTTTAAAAACATTACTTTTTTCAATATTTGTAAAAATAGTTTTGTTACTATTAAGAGTAAATTTTACCTCATCTAAAGTTGCATGTATTGTTTTATTGGTAATCTCTGATGATCTACTTAAGAAAGGTATAATTAATAAAGGATAATTTATATTAAAAAACTTAATTATATTGATATTTTCTAACCGGTTACAATTATCTAAAATACTCACCCCAGTATATATAGGGCATAGCTCTTCATCTGATTTATTTATTTTTGAAATATTTTTCAATTTTTTTGGATGTTTGTTTTTTATTTTTTTTAGGTATTGGTTCAATGTTGAGATACCAGGTAGATTAAACATTTCAAGAACTCTAACTGATTTTCCAATCTCTTCAGAAATTCCCCAAGAATATCCTGTTGCTTTTGAAGCACGTTTTGAAACAGTTTCTATTTCACTAAAAGACATCATAACTAATTTATAGAATTGTATATCCAGTTATCATCTGAATTTTTTAATTCATTTACTAATGGAGCTCCTTGGTACATACAGATTCTTAACCATTTATCTGATCTTGGATCAAATTTTTGTGCTCCAAAAAACGATAATTTAAGCCTTAACATATCTATTGGTATTAAAGTTTCGCTAATTGTATTATCTTGAATTTCAGAGTATTGAAATTTTTCTGAAATAAAAATTCTTCTTACTACATGTCTCAACTCATCATGGTCAACTAAGAAATCTGCAACAGTTTTTGATAAATTTTGATCAGAAATCTTTTCATATAATTTTTTAATGTCTCTAGCTATTGCTAATGGTTGTTCAAGATCAGAACCTGGCTCGTCAAATCTCTTTGCTATTCTTGGCTCCTCTTTATTCTTTGAAATAAACCAAAAAAAAGTATTTGATTTTTTGTCTTTAAAATTTATATTTAAAATTGAATTATATTTAGCTTCAATAATTTTTTTTAAATCTAATAATTTTCGACTTGATGGTATATTAAAATATTTATCTTCATCAGAGCTCATATTTTTAACTAAAGGTTCAATTATTTTATCATATGGCTCCATCATCATAGAAATTAAATATTCACTACATTCTTCATCTAAATACTTATCTATCCACAAATAAACTTCGTTCCACAAGTATTTTTTGTTAACAAAATCTAAGTTTGAAAAATATTCTTTAAATTTTACTAGATCATTCTTTAAGGATTTAATTTTTTTATTTTGGTATTTGCTATCAGTAAACCAAGAAACAATATTTTTTTTTGATTTTTCTAAACAAAATTTGAAATGTTTTATTTCTTTTTCTTTTACATTTTCTATTAATCTAATTTCTTTAAGTGCTGTTTCTCGATTATAAATCCATTGATGTAATAATGTTGGGTGATTAACAATAAAAGGCGCCATACCAAGACCAGTAGAATTACCAATACCTAAGTTTCTTGCAATTTTTTTATCAAGGCTGATAAATTCATCAGGATTTTTCATCTTCGAAATATGATTAATTTGATCAAAAGTAAACTGCCTAACTAAATATACCAACATCATCTCAAGTCTAAAAGGACCACAAATTTCTTCTCTATCTTTTATTCTAAATCTATCTGCTAAACCAAACTTACCTGAACCATACACGGCTGTTGTTCTATATAAATAACCTACTTTATTTAAAAGGTTTGTGTCTGGTTGCTTGCCGGAACTTAAAGAATTTACAACATAATCAAAAATTCTTACAGATCTATTTGCCCTAGATAATGCAAGCTCTTTGTTTGACATTCTACCGATTTCTTGTTTCGGTACGTTTTCTTTTAGTCTTTCAATATCTTTTTTAGTGGGTACACCATCATGAAGTACAAAAGCAGCATCCCATTTGGTTGCTATTACTCTATCAGATCTCTCCTCAGCATTAATAAGCTGGGAAAAACAAATTAGCGAATATACTCTTTTGTTTTTTCTTACAGAATAAACAGCAACTCCATAACCATATTTATCTAAATCAAATATATCTCTATTAAATTCCCAGTTTTTAAACTCCCGAATAAAACTTCTTAAAAAAGATAATTTAGATTGATGAAATGAACCAAGTCTGGATAGTTTCATAACATCTTCAGGATGTCTTAAAGTAATATTTGGCATTAATTTTTAATTCCTTTATAAAAATTGTACCAATTATTTCCCAAAATATCATTTGTCTCTTTATCATTGAAACCAATATTTTTTAGTCCCTTTTCCAAGTTTTTGAAACCACTTGCGTCCACAAACCAATCTGGTTGTTTTGGAAAATTTGAATTCTGTTTTGTTCCCTCTCCATAGTCTTTTGTTTTTGTCCACTTTCCATTGCGCATCCACTCAACTACAGTATCTGGCTGACCTGTGCATAAGTCTGAACCGATACCGATGTGTTCCACTCCAATAAGGTCTGCTGTTTTTGCGATCATTTCACAAAAACTTTCTAATGTGCAATTCGATTTATCTTTTAAATGATGTGGGTATAAAGAATGTCCAATCATGCCCCCAGTTTCTGCTAAGGCCTTTAAAACTTCGTTTGATTTATTTCTCTTTGTTTCAAACCAGAATGAGGGATTTGCATGTGTTATTGCAATTGGTTCTGATGATAAATTGATTGCATCAATAGTGGATTTTTCAGCTGAATGCGACATATCAATAACAACTCCTAATCTATTCATTTCTTTGATCACTTCTTTGCCCATTCTTGTAACACCACTATCAGTATCCTCATAGCAACCTGTGGCTAATAAAGATTGATTATTATAAGTCAACTGCATAAATAAAATTCCCAAATTATGGATTTTTTCAATTAGGTGTATATTATCGCCAATTGGAGAACAATTTTGAAATCCAAAAAAAACAGCTGTTTTATTTTCTTTACGAGCTTTTTCGATATCCCTAAAATTTTTTCCTGAAAAAATTAAATTTTCAAATTCATTAAAGTACTTATTCCAAGTCTGAATATTTTTTAAGACCTCATCAAAGTTCTCATGATAAGCTATTGTTACATGAATTGCATCAAGTTCTGCTTCTCTGGTTATTTTGAATATTTTCTCAGACCAATTGCAATACTGTAGGTTATCAATTCTATAATTCATAGAATTCATGAATAATTTATTTAACTATTATTATTAATAAAATTATCCAAGCAGCAGCATAGTAAAATGGCATTGCTTTTCTCCAAGAAAAAAGAATTTTTTCTGCAGATTTACTTCTACTTTTTTTCATATTGATATTAATATATCACATTCTACAAATATCTAATAATAATTTAATTTAATGAAACTTATAAAAATATTAACAATTGTTTTATTTTTTTCTTCTAATGTCTTAGCGGATACAATTAATTACCTGTTGAAAATACCAAACTTAGAAATAATAGATGTTGAAAATAACAATAGAATTAAAACTTTTAAAGCAAAAAAATATTTTAAAGTGGGTATTAAAGATAATAATGTAGAATGTTATAGCCCCAGTAATCAACTAGTTAAAGAAAAACAAAAATTGATTAAAGAGAGCTTAGATTTATATACTAACGAATTTTTAACTAAAATTAACTTGAGGTTTATAGTGCTATGTAAAGATTTAGAAGTAGCCTCAATACCTGCTTTAGGAGTTCCAAATCACCCGTTAAAAACTATAATAGTTAATATTAATACAGGTGATTATAAATTATCTAGGACAATACATCATGAAATTTTTCACATAATTAATGACCAATACAGAGAGTTGTTTGACTACGAAAAATGGAAAAAATTTAATTCTGAAAATTTTAAATATCAGTCATGTTCAACTTGTACAGATAAGTTTGGTATGAAATTATTAAGAGAAAAAAAAGGATTTTTGTCAGAATATTCTCAGTCTACTGTAGGTGAAGATATGGCTGAAACCTTTTCATTTTTAATGATTAAGAATTCAGGGTTAAAAAAGAAATTGCAAAACGACGATAATTTAAAAAAAAAAGTAAATTTTATTAAATTAAATATTCAATTAATTGACAAAAATTTTAAATTTAAGTTATGATAAATAAAATTAAACAATCAAAATCTGAAAAAATATTATTAATTTTTTTAATTTCTTTATTTATTTTTAGCTCAGGATCTTTTTTTATAATCAAAAATAAGTGTTTGTTAGTAAAAGATCATAATCCGAAAAAAATAAAATTTAATAAACCAGAAAATATTGCTGTACTTAGAGCACCGTGTGGGAATGTAATTATTGAATTATTTCCAAATATATCACCAAATTCTGTAAAAAGATTTAAAATGCTTATTGAAAACAAAGAGTATGACAACGTTGCTTTTCATAGAGTTATAAAAAACGTCTTAGTCCAATCAGGGGACACCGAGTATGGTAAAAGGGGAGATTTAAATTATGCAAAAATAGGAAATGGTAAGTCAAAATATGGAACTATTAAAACGGAAACAGATAATACCTTTGATTTTGTAAAAGGTACAGTTGCTATGGCTAGAACATATAAAAGAGACACAGAAGATACTCAATTTTTTATTTTATTAAAAGATGCTCCGCTTTTTGAAGGGGAATATTCACCAGTGGGTAAAGTGAAATATGGTTTAAATGTATTAACAAAAATTAAAAACGACGATAAAAGAGAATATATACTCAGGCCCGACTTCATTGAAACTTTTAGAATGTTAAGAAATATTAATTGACTAAAGGCTTACCTGTAGAAAGAGTGTGATTAATTCGGTCTTGTGTTTTTTTAGTCTCGATCAATCTCATAAAAGATTCCAATTCTAATTTATATAAATCATTTTCTGAAAGAGTTTTATCAATTGATGTTTCGCCACCACTAAGCACATTTGCTAATTCTGACCCAACTACCATCCCATGATCCAATATGATTTTGTCATTATATAATTTTTCAAGTACTTTAATCATTTTATTTTTAAGAGTTTTTCCTGATAATTTGAACTTACACTCTGAGACTGGAGAAAAATTCTTATTCTCGCTAATTAATTTTAGCGCAGCTGGAAATAAACTATTTCTATTCATAATTTTTTTATCATTTGGCATTAAATACTTTAATGGTTCAGCTTCAACCGGTGATGTTGCCGTTTTGCCATATCCAATAATTTCAAATACTTTTAATGGTGCAAAATCAGGATCTAGTTTTGCTTCTTCTGTTTGGGACCATCTCCAAAGCATTTCTTTGCACCCACCCCCGGCAGGAACTAATCCAACCATAGTCTCAACTAGCCCAACAACAATATTTGTGTGTGAAGCTACAAAATTACTTTGAACAAGAACCTCAAATCCCCCACCTAAAGTAAGTCCTGAAGGAGCTGAAACTACTGGAAATTTTGAGTATTTTAAATGTTTACAAGTTTCTTGAAAATATTTAATAAATTTTTCAACAGATTTGAAATCGCCTTTATTTACAAAGTCCATTGTATAAGAAAGGTTTACTCCAGCTGAAAACTGCATACTCTCATTAATTATTATTAATGGTTTGTCAGTAGCATTTTTTAAACAGTCCATAGAATCATAATCAAGCGCATTAGCTTTAGTAGTAAATTCTACAATATTATAATCTTTGAAACGGTAAATATTTGCAGATTTATTTTTATCAATTTTTAATGCAGATGGTTTTATTTTACCTAATGTTTCAATATCAGTATACAATTGTCTTTTTCCATAAAAATTTTCATTATTAGATTTTGATAAATTTTCTAAAAACTCATTATTTTTAATTTGTCCTAGTCTTTCAAAAAAATTTTTTGGACCTATCTCATTTAACATTTCAAATGGTCCCATCGCCCAATTAAAACCTAATCTCATTGCTTCATCAATGTCATTAAATTTATCTGTGATACCAGGTACTAATGAGGAAGCATATGTAATTATTTTGGAAATTACTGACCACGAATATCTTCCATATTTATCGTCTCTATTAATTAACCCAACTATATCGACAGTATCCATTTTTAGGTCAATTTTTTTAGACGGAAAATATTTTTCAGTATCAAGGTTGATTGCCTCTAATACTTTATCTTTATTCGATTTATTTATTCTATAAAATCCACCTTTACCCTTTCTACCAGTGTACCCATCTTTAATTAATTTTGTTATTAACGGAATTTCTTTTGCTACATTATGAAAATCATCTGTTTTAGACAACTCTTTCTTAAAACTTTTTAATACATCAACCATTAAATCAATACCTATCAAATCATATAATCCAAATACTCCAGTTTTTGGTATACCCATTGGTCTTCCAAAAACTGCATCCGCTTCTTCTATTGATAGCTTCATTTTAATTGCTTCGGTCATAGCAACTTGCATTGCGTAAACACCAATTCTATTTCCAAGAAATCCTGGAGTGTCATTACACACAATGGCGCCTTTACCTAGCTCTTTTTCACAAAAAATTTTTAAAGAATTAATTTTATCTAAATCATTATTTTCATTTTTAACAATCTCAAGCAAGCCCATATATCGTACAGGGTTGAAAAAGTGCGTAATACAAAAATCTTTTTTCTCGTTGTCTGTAAGCTTTTCTGATAATACTTTTATTGGTATTGATGAAGTATTAGAAGATACAATAGCCCCATCTTTACGATTTTTGAATATCTTAGAATATATTTCGTGTTTTATATCTATTCTTTCAACAACAGCTTCTACAATCCAGTCTGCATCTTTAACTGCATCAAAATCATCATTAATATTACCAACTTTAATATTATTTATTTTTGATTTATCTAGTAGCAAAGGCGGTCTTGATTTATAAATTCTCTCACGAGCCTTTTCGCTTATTTCCGTTTTTAAATCTAAAAGTGTTACGGGAACATCTGCGTTACATAAATGTGCAGCTATACCGCTTCCCATTGTACCCGATCCAATGACAACTACTTTTTTTATTTCCATTATTTAGTTGATATTAATTCCTCTAATTCTTTCAGATCTTCTTCTCAATAATTCAGCTGTAACAAGAATTAAAGTTGAAAGCACAATTAAACATGTCGCAACTGCAAGAATTGTTGGGCTTAGTTGTTCTCTTAAGCCAGTCCACATTTGTATGGGTATTGTTGTATTTTCGAGACCAGCTAAGAATAATACGACTACAACCTCGTCAAACGATGTTACAAATGCAAATAAACCTCCCGATATTACACCAGGTAAAATCAAAGGTAATGTTATTTTCATAAATGTATTTACAGGGTCACTTCCTAGGCTTGATGCTGCTCTAGTTACACTATGGTCAAATCCTGTAAGGGTAGCGGTAACTGTTATTACTACAAAAGGCGTTCCTAAAATAATATGGGCTAAAACTATGCCGGTATGTGTTGCTGCTAGTCCAACCTTTGCCATAAAGAAAAAAATTGCGACACCAGAAATGATCAATGGAACAATCATAGGTGAAATTAAAGTTGCCATAATTAAACCTTTATAGGGCATATGTCTACTACTTAAACCTAATGCTGCTGTTGTACCAAGAATAATTGATCCAAGAGTTGCAAAAATTGCAATTATAAAACTATTTTTTGCAGCAAGGCCCCATGGATTTTTTGTTCCATAAACCATATCCTCATACCATCTGAGAGAAAATGCATCAGGATCTAATCTTTTCATTCCATCTGAAAAAACTAAAAATTCCTCTGCGTTAAATGACAGAGGAAATATTACAAATAATGGAGCAATTAAAAAAATAAATACACCTGCACAAAAAGTTAAATATATATAGTGCCAAATTCTGTACCTTGTCTCAGTATATTTTGGTAAAGCCATAATTATCCTAATTTTATATTATCAACTCCAACTAACTTGTTATAAACCCAATAAATTGCTAAGACACCCGTAAGTAGCATTAGGCCCATTGCAGAGGCAAAACTCCAGTCTAAAGTACTTTTCATATGGAAAGCTATTTGATTACTAATTAAAGTTCCTGACGCTCCACCAACTAAAGCTGGTGTGATATAATATCCAATTGCTAGAATAAAAACCAGCAAACAACCAGCACCAATACCTGGTATTGTTAAAGGAAAATAAACTTTCCAAAAAGCTATAAAAGGTGTGCCTCCTAAAGATTTACCTGCCCTCATAAGGCTTGGAGATATTGTTTTCATCACACTATAAAGTGGTAATACCATAAAAGGTAAAAGTATTTGTGTCATAGCAACATATGTGCCTGTTTTGTTATACATCATTTCTGGTCTATTATCGTCTGCGACTAACCCAATCCAAACAAAGAAATCGTTAACCACTCCTTGTTGTTGGAGTAAAATCATCCAGCTTGCAGTCCTTACCAATAATGATGTCCAAAATGGTAAAAGGACACATATCATCAGTAGGTTGCTATATTTCATAGGTAAAGTTGCTAATAGATGTGCAATTGGATATGCCATTACAAAACAAAAAAGAGTTACAAAAAAAGCAACCTCTAAAGTTCTTAACCATAAAACTCGATGTACTCTTCTATCTTCTGGAACTTGAGTAATACTTCCACTTTCGTCCTCAATTAAATCCATACCTTTTAAGTACTTTGAATATGATATCGCTGGAGCTCTTCTTTTAATTGCTCTCCAGTATTCTACATTAGCCCACCTTTTGTGAACATTCATTATTTGTTCTTTATAATTACCTTCTTCAAACTTTTTCATTTTTCTTTGTAATTTTTTAAGAATACTTTTGAAACCGTTTTTTTCATAATTAAGTTGTGTTGCTAATTTTCCAAAAGTTTTTTCTTCCACTAGTAATTTATAATCTTGATAAAAAGCCTCAAAAACTTCCTCCTCAGGTAATTCTTTACCATCCCAATTCTCCATAGCTTTATAAGTTTTGGGGAGCATGTTAGTGACCATACGGTCATCCACACTTCTAAATAGCATGTCACCTATTGGAAATACATAAGTAATTATTAAAAATAATAGTAAAGGACATACTAATAAAAATGCTTTTATTTTATTTTTCTTTTCGGCTTTTTTTAAACTTTCTTCTAAAGGAATGCCATCAGTTGTTAAAATTTTTTGTGTTTCAGAGCTCATAAAAAAAAGGGCGGCTATTTATAGCCGCCCTAAATATATTATATAATTTTAATCTTTAAAACTTAAAATTATAAACCTGATTTCATTGCTTCCCATTTTTCACCAAGCTCTGTACCGTTATCAGCCCAGTATAATGGATCAACTAAAAAGTAATTTTTAGTGTTTGCTGGAGCAGTTGGCATATTTGGAACCATATTTGTTTTACCATCTTTATACCATGGCTCTCCTTTTTCCATTACAGATATAGAAGATTTTCTCCAAGGTGCATATGCAATGTATTTAGCACTTCCTGCTAGACCTTCTGTACTTGTCATTTCTGCTAAAGCTTTTTTTGCATCAGCTTCGTTTGGTCCACCTTTAACTAATACAAAATACTCATAATCAAGACCTTGAGCATCCCAAACTTGAACTATAGGAGCACCTTCACCAACAGCTGCGTTAAAGAATCTTCCATTCCAACCAGTTGCCATAACAACTTCACCACTCATTAAGAGTTCTGGTGGTTGAGCACCTGCGGACCAAAATACACATCCACCTTTAGGGTCTGTGCAAAGTTTTTTGATTTTATCCATTGCTCTTTGAACACCTTTTTCAGTTTCTAAAGCTTCATAGATTTTTGCTCCACCTTTGCCTGGCTTAACACCGTCTGCAGCTAACGCTATTTCTAAGTTAGTTAAAGCACTAGTGTAGATTGCTCTTTTTCCAGGAAATTTTTTTGTGTTAAAGAAATCTTTTATAGTTTTTGGAGTACCTTTAACATTTTCACTGTTATAAGCGTAGTTCCAAGAATATAAAATATTTCCTACTGCACATTTAGAAGGCATGCTAGTAAAAAAATCTTTACTTGCTGGAGTACCATCTGGTGCAGGCGGGAAGTCTTTATCAAAATCAAATTCAACAAATAAACCTTCGTCACATCCAGTAATTGTATCCATAGCAAATACATCGATAATGTCCCATGTAATTGCGCCAGCTTCTTTTTGTGCTTTAATTTCTGATAATCCACCTGAGTAGTCGACCCAATTGATGTCGATACCTAATTTTTTAGCAGTAGGATCACCGTAACCTAGTTTTTGACTTTCAGTATATGCTCCACCCCAAGATGCAACTGTAACTGCATATGATGATGTAGTAAAAGAAAGTACAAAAGAAAGGGTAAGTAATAATTTACTTAATTTTTTCATTTATCCTCCGTTTAAACGTTTTATATAATCCTAATTACAGCAAGTTCACTCAATAGAGTCAACTGAACATTTATCCACAATATCAAGGTAAATATTATTGATATTTAAAACTACTCTATTTTGGATCTAGAGCCCTTGCATCTTGACTATTCCAGCCAATATTTATTGTATTACCAAGTTTTATGTCTAAATTTTCTGAACTATTTGGAACTTTTAAAATAAAATCTGAATTACCTAACAAGCTTAATCTTACCCTAGTATGATCCCCATGATATATAACCTCTTCAATCTTTCCTTTATGATTATTGTCCATATTTTCTTTTGGATTTATCAATGCTCGCTCTGGTCTTATTGATACTGTAGTTTTCTCACCTTTTGATTTTACTGAAATTGGATTTGCAATTATTTCCCCGCCGTTTACTTTTACCTTACATTTATCTTTCGATATATTAGAAACTTCTCCTGCGAAGGTATTGTTCTCTCCTATAAACTCAGCGACAAATGAATTTACTGGTTTTTCATAGAGCTGATCAGGCGATGATAATTGTTGAACTTTGCCGTCATTAAATACAGCTATTCTATTCGACATTGTAAGTGCCTCACCTTGATCATGAGTAACGTATACAACTGTTACCCCGATACTCTCGTGAATATGTTTAATTTCATATTGCATACTTTCTCTTAAATTTTTATCTAATGCACCGAGTGGTTCATCCATTAAAACTACTGATGGATCGAAAACCAGAGCTCTTGCAACAGCTACTCGTTGTTGCTGTCCACCGGATAATTGTCCTGGCATTCTATTTTCAAAACCAGATAAAGAGACCATTGATAATGCTTTATCTATTTTTTTATCAGCCTCATCTTTAGGCATTTTTCTGACTCTCAAAGGAAATGCTAAGTTTTCGTAAACCGTCATATGGGGAAATAAAGCATAATTTTGGAATACCATTCCTATTCCTCTTTTATGCGGAGGTATGTTTGATATAGGGTTTTTATCTAAGTATATTTCACCATTTGTTGGAGTTTCAAAACCAGCCAGCATCATTAAACATGTTGTTTTTCCAGAGCCTGAGGGCCCTAGCATTGTTATAAATTCGCCCTCTGAAATATCTAAATTTAAATCTTTTACAACTAATACTTTTCCATCATAGCTTTTGTCTACTTTTTCAAATTTTACAAACTCTTTATTCTTAGACATGACAACGTTTTAAAACATTTGTGGAGGATATTTTCAAGCTATTTTATGTATAGTTCTTTGGGGAAATTATTAAATAATTCATTTCCATTCTCGGTAACTCGGATGGACTCTGAGGCTTCAACACCCCAATCACCAAATTGCATTACAGCTATCATATGAAAAGTAATATTTGGTTTTAATTCTGTCATATCTCCTTTATATATATTTAAAGTATGTTCACCCCAGTCTGGGGGATAACCTATGCCAATTGAATATCCCGTTCTAGACTCCTTTTTAATTTTATATTTATCGAGAACTTTCCAAAATTCTTGTGCAACATCGTTTGCGGTGTTACCAGGTTTTGTAACATTAATACCTGCATTTAAAGCTTCGATAGTTGCTTTCATAGCATCAACTTTTTTTTGTTCTGGTTTTCCGAGTTGAACTGTTCTTGCTAATGGAGAATGGTATCTTTTTACACAACCAGATAACTCTACAATAGTAGACTCTCCATTTTTAAATTTGTCTTGTGTGGCAGTTAAATGTGATGCTGCTGTGCCTGCTCCTGTAGGGAGAAGCGTGGTAATACTTGCATATTCACCTCCTACGTCCGTGGTGCCATAAAATAGAGATTTTTGGATTTCACCTACTGCATCACATTGCCTAACGCCTTGATTAATTACTTTCATAGCTGTAAGCATCGCATTTTCAGTAATTTCTGAAGCTGATTTCATATAATTAATTTCAGCATCTGATTTTATTAATCTGACCCAATTAACTAATCTGTTTGAGTCTTTTATTTTAGCGTTAGGTAAACCTTGTTTAATTTTTTCATAACAAAATGCAGTAAAATAATGCGTATCCATTTCTAATCCTACTGAAAGCTTATCCCATTTTTTTTGTTTTATTATCTCAACTAAATAGTCATAGGGATGTTTCGGCCACTTATGGATATAATTTTCGTCGTATACGATTATGTTTTCTTTTTTTAGGTAGGTTTTTATATAAGCTCCACCTGAATCTTGTGCCCTTACAAAACACAAAGGTTGATCTAAATCTACATGAACAAGCACACATTGGGCGTAATAAAAAGACCATGCATCATAACCTGTGAGATAATACATATTAGCTGTATCGTGGGAAATTAATAAATCTATACCTTTATCTTGCATAGATTTTTTTACATTTAATAACCTAGTTTTATATTCCTTTAAAGTAAAATCCATCTAATTTGATCTCATCAGTTTTCCAAATCCTTTTATATTATTTTTTATTCCAATTTTATTTAGCGTATCCCATATAAGTACTTGGTTGCTTGAAAATACTATTATACCTAATTTTTTTTCAAGTTTTTCTATTATAGATAAAGCTGGTAGTGCAGTACATGAAATAAATAGAGCCTCTGCACCATTTAATTTCATATTAGACAGAACCTTATAAAGATGTCTGCCATCAACTTTTCCAATGTTTATATCCGATTTAATATTATAATAAGAATTTGAAGTAATTATAAAATTATTTATTTTAAAATAATCTAATACTTCGTCATTTAATTTTTTAGGGTAAGGTGTAAAAACTGCAATTTTTTTTATTTTAAATTTTCTTAATGCATTTATTGAAGATGTACTTGGAGTTGTTATTTTTGAATTAGGTTTAGCCTTAATTATTTTATTTTTAATAACCGCATACCCAGCTGCAATTGTTCCAGACGTACATGCATAGGCAACACAGTCTACTTTTTCGCCTGGTAAAATATTATTTGTTACTTTAGTTATCTTCTTGGACATTTTAATTAAATTTTTTCTTGTTAAAGGGTTAAAACTTTCTATTCGATTTACAAACAAGTCAATTTTCTTATTCTTCAAAATATTTTGAAAATCTCTCTCAATTATATAGTCACTGGCAAGAGCAATTAATCCAATTTTAGGAAAATTAAATTTGTTATATTTCGGTACGATTTTTTTAGATTTCATAATTTATATTTATTAATATACATTACAAAAAGCTAACTGGAACTCTTTCTCTTAGTTATTCGCGATATATTTACTATTGAATTTATTTATTAATAAGATTTAATTTTAATTTTATAAATTATTAAATTAGAGGGAAAATATGAAGAAATTAATTTCTGCAATGTTCATTTTTGTATCTTGCTTTGCTTCAAAAGCATTTTCTGATGGGCATGCGATTAAAATGGGTGTAATTCTAGGATTTACAGGACCAATAGAATCTTTAACGCCCGCGATGGCCGCTTCTGCTGAATTGGCTTTTAAAGAAGCCTCCGACTCTGGGAATTTATTGGGAGGTAAATCTATTTCAGTTGAAAGAGCTGATAGTACATGCGTTGACTCAGCGGCTGCAACTACTGCAGCAGAGGGACTAGTATCAAATGGTGTGATAGCTATTATGGGTGCTGACTGTTCAGGTGTAACCGGAGCAATAGCAACTAATGTTGCAGTGCCTAACGGTGTTGTAATGATTTCACCATCAGCAACTTCTCCTGGTTTAACAGATCTAAATGATAAAGGATATTTTTTTAGAACGGCACCATCTGATGCTAGAGGTGGTCAAGTTTTAGCAGATATTACTAAAGATAGAAAAGTTAAAACAATAGCAGTTACACATACAAATAATGATTACGGTAAAGGATTGGCTGATGTTTACGTAGCTGCAGTTAAGGCTCATGGTATCAAAGTTACAGCAGTTACTGCTCACGAAGAAGGTAAAGGAGACTACGGAGCTGAAGTTGCTACTCTGGCTTCTGCTGGTGGGGATGCTTTAGCTGTTCTTGGATATTTAGATCAAGCAGGTGGTATGATTATTCAAGGTTCACTTGATTCAGGATCTTTCGATACTTTTGTATTGTCTGATGGTATGATTGGTGATTCTTTAACTGATAGATTTGGGAAAGATTTAAACAAATCGTTTGGATCTTTACCAGGCTCGACAGGTAAAGGAGCTGGTAAATTTTCAGAAGTTGCAAAAGCTGGTGGAATAGACTCTTCTGGACCTTACACTGGTGAGTCATATGATGCCGCTGCATTGATTACTCTTGCTATGCAAGCAGGTGGTAAAGCAGATAGAGCAACAATTCAAGCAAATGTTATGGATGTCGCTAACGCACCCGGAAAAAAAATATATCCAGGTGAATTAGGAAAAGCTCTTGATTTATTATCAAAAGGTAAAGCAGTAAATTATGAGGGAGCAACTGGTGTAGAGTTTACTGAAGTTGGAGAAGCTTTTGGTTCTTTCTTAGAAAAAGAGATAAAAGGCGGAAAATTTAAGACAAAAAAACAAAGATAATTTTAGCTAAAAGCCCCGTTTGTAATAATTCGGGGCTTCTTTCAAAACAAGTATTTATCAGCTAGATACATAAATATACCAAAAGCAAAACCTAATAAAATATAATACATTAGATTACTGAATTTATAGCTTTATAAATTTCTGCTTTAGAGGTTTCACCAATACTTCTATAAACTTCTTTGTTATTTTTAAAAATTAAAAGCGTGCTTTGATATTGAACATCAAATAAATTAGATATTTCTTTATTAGTTACATCAAATGCAAAGTACTCAATATTTTTAAATTCTTTTTTTGCCGTATTTAATACCTTCATTTGACTTGCACAAGAATAACAATATTTAATCCAAGAACTTACAATTACAACTTTCCCATCGGATTGTGCTTTTTTAAATAAATCATGATTAAAAGTTGTTTCTTTTTCTAAGGCATTAGAGCTAAATGGTACTAGTATAAATAATAATATTAATAATTTTTTCATAATTAATGTTTTACAATTTTTTCTGGTAAAATACCCTGCGGTCTATAGCGCATTATTATTAAAAGCCCAATGCCTATAATCAAAAATCTAAAATAGGGAGCGCTATTTATTAAGTGAATTTTAATTTCGTTTGTTTCGGGTAAATTTGCAGTAAAAAAGTTTATCAAAAATAAAGACATTGGGGCGGCTTGAACCCAAAGAAACCATACAGCAAAGCCTCCAAGAATTGCTCCAAAATTATTTCCTGTACCTCCAACAATGACCATTACCCAAATCACAAAAGTATATCTCATTGGTCTATAACTACCTGGTGTAAATAGTCCGTCATTTGTAACCATCATTGCACCAGCTAATCCAACTATTGCTGAACCCAGAATAAAGATTAACAAATGTTCCTTAACTACATTTTTTCCCATAGCACTTGCTGAGATTTCATTGTCTCGTATTGCCCTCATTTTTCTCCCCCAAGGAGAATATAATGCTCTTTGTGTAAGTATTAGAAGAGCTACAACTACTATTAAAAACAGACCTGAAAAACACAATTTAACATAAATAGATGAAGCATCTATTACCAATTGTGATAACTGATCCTTACGTTCAGAGATTGAAGTAATCATATTTAATTTTGTAGAATTAAATTTTTCTACTAAATTTATGAACCATTCAGAATTTTGAAGGTCAATTTCATAGGGTGCAGGTCTTTTTAAACCAATAACATTTTTTACACCTCTTGCTAGCCAATCTTCATGCTTTATTATTGACACTATAATTTCCGCTATTAGCAATGTAGCAATTGCTAAATAATCTGCTCTTAAACCTAATGCTATTTTGCCAACTACAAAAGCAACACCTGCCGCGAATAATCCCCCAACTATCCACGATAATAAAACTGGTAAACCCAACCCTCCTAAAAAGCCAGTTTTAGCTGGATCTACAGACTCTATGCTTTCTATAGCTGGAGCAGATATAAACCTTAATATAATTATTCCAGAAATTATTACTGAACTTATAATAAATGTTTTATTTTCAATATTTTTATTTTTTATTAAGTATTTTATTAATAAAGTTATTAAACAGATAATCAAAAGACAAAATATTAAACTTAAACCGCCAGCGCTCCAAGCCTCAGGTACTGGTGCTACTGATACCAATACTACTGCTAAGCCACCAAGTGCAGTGTAACCCATAATTCCAAAATTAATTAATCCCGCATATCCCCATTGAATATTTGCCCCAATTGTCATCACTGCTGAAATTAAACAATAATTTAAAATCGATAAAGCAATTGACCAAGATTGAAACACACCTACAAGAATAATTAAAAATAACATTATTGAGTAAGCGGCTATTACATTAGAATAGCGCCTCATATTTTTTTACCCTCAAAAATTCCTGATGGTCTAAATAGAAGAACAATAACTAGTATAGAAAAAGATATAGCAAATTTATAATCAGTGGATAAAAGTTGCACTAAAGAGCTAGGTTCTAAAGATTCTGGTAAAATATAAGAAAAAAACTTTTTGTAAGCATAGGTTAAAAAAATTTCAGCAAACGCTATTACATAACCTCCCAAGAAAGCTCCATAAGGGTTACCAATTCCTCCAACGATTGCTGCTGCAAATATTGGAAGCATATTATTAAAATAAACAAATGGTCTGTAGCTTTTATCCAATCCATACAATATTCCACCAATTGTAGCTAGAATTCCTGCAATTATCCAAGTAATTAGAACCACTTTTTTTGGATCTATACCTGACAGTAACGCCAAATCCTCATTATCAGAATACGCTCTCATAGAGGTTCCAGTTTTAGTTTTATTTAAAAACCAAAACATTATTGAAACAACAATAATTGTTACTAAAACTGTTATAATTTGGGTTGATTTTATTGTTAATCCCTCATTTAATCCTGTCATCTCTTTAAATTCTGTCGCTTTTAAAATAAATTTTTCACCGTCTAGAAATCTACGATCTGAGGGACCTATGATAATTCGTATAATTGCCTGTGTAACGAACATAACTCCAACACTTACCATTGCTAACTGAACAGGAGGACTTTTTTTAATTCTATAATAACTAAATACAAACTTATCAATGGTGAGCATGTAAAAAATCATCATAAACACTGCAAAAGGTATAGTTAAAAGTGCAGTAGGTAAGATCCCGAAATTAATACCAATAGATTGGAAATAATAGGTTAACAATACTGAGAACATGGTTCCAAATGACATCATGTCTCCAGTCGCAAAATTCGCAAATCTTAGTACCCCGTAAATTAATGTTACAAACATTGCTCCAAGAGCTAACTGTGAACCGTATGTTAAAGCAGGCAAAATTGTAAAATTTAAAAGTAAAATAATTGCGTTTAAAAAATCCATCTAGGCTCCCAAAAAAGATCTTCTTACTTCTGGATCTTTTAGCAAATCTTTACCCAGACCCTCAAATTTATTTTGTCCTGTAACTAAAACATATCCTCTATCAGATATTGTTAATGCTTGTTTGGCATTTTGTTCGACCATTATTACAGCAACATTCGTTTTTTTTATTTTAATTATATGTTCAAAAAGTTCATCCATAACTATTGGTGAAACTCCTGCTGTTGGTTCATCTAACATTAATACCGAAGGTTTAATCATTAAAGCTCTGCCAAGTGCAACTTGTTGTCTTTGACCACCTGATAATTCACCTACAATTTGATTTTTTTTTTCTGATAAGACTGGAAATAATTCAAAAATTTCATCTATTACATTTTGAATATTATCAGTTCTCAAAAATGCACCTACTTCTAAATTTTCTTTAACTGTAAGTTCAGCAAATACATTTCTGGTTTGCGGAACAAAAGAAATTCCTTTTTTCACTCTTTCTTGAGGTTTAAGGTTAGAGATGTCTTCTCCATTAATCAAAACATTTCCTTTTTTTAACTTTAGTAAACCTAGTAAAGCTTTCATAACAGTTGATTTGCCTGCACCGTTTGGTCCAAGTAAAGCAACTATTTCACCTTTGTCTGCTTTCACTGTACAGGAATTTATAATATCTGGTCCATTATTATAGCCAGCTGTCATATTATTTCCCTCAAAGAATGTCATATTTATTACTTGTTTTTTGATCTACCTAAATAACTTTCTATTACTAAATCATTATTTTTAACTTCATCGGATTTACCCTCAAATAGAACCGAGCCATCAGACAATACAATTATGGGATCACACATTCTGCTAATGAAGTCCATATCATGTTCAATCATACAAAAAGTGTAACCTTTCTCTTTATTTAATCTCAAGATTGCAGTTCCTAAATCTTTAAGTAGCGTTCTATTAACTCCTGCACCAACTTCATCTAGGAGAACCAATTTGGAATCAACCATCATAGTTCTGCCTAATTCTAAAAGTTTTTTTTGACCCCCAGATAAATTTCCTGCTAGTTCATTTGCTAGATGTTTTAAATTAAGAAATTCTATAACTTCATATGCTTTTTTTTTTATAAGCTCTTCTTCATTTTTAAATTTTTTCCTTATAAACAAAGCGTTTAATAACTCTTCGCCAGATTGGTTTGCTGGAACCATCATAAGGTTTTCAATAACAGTCAAGTTTGCAAATTCATGAGCAATTTGAAAAGTTCGTAATATACCTTTAGAAAACAACTCAAACGACGGTAACCCAGTTATATCCTCATTGTTAAAGTAAACTTTACCAGTATTAGGTTTTAAAGATCCAGCAATTAAATTAAATAATGTTGTTTTTCCTGAACCGTTTGGACCGATAATACCAGTGATAGATCCCCTTTTGATTTTAAGTGAACAATTATTAACTGCTAATAAGCCACCAAAATTTTTCGAAAGTTTCGATATGTCAAGTATATATTCTGTATTACTCATCAAAAGTTACTTAAGTCTTGATACTATTTTGTTTAAAGAACTATTTAAGCTTTTATAAAAATTTTTATTTTTCAAAAATCTTAGAGTTTGTTCATTTAAACCTTTAGGTGTCTGAGAATGTTTTACTAAAATTTTCAAATCCCTATTAGAATTTGATAATGCATTTTCAGAAAGTGCCAAAAATAATGACGTTACATATTTTTGAGATTTAATTTTATTTACACCTTTTTTTTGAATCCATTTTGAAACATTATTCAATAATTCATAATATGGTGCCATCAAGGATGATGTTGCCCAAAAATTGAGAGATAAATTCTCATTTTTTAACTCAATACAATCTCCTATTTTATTAAAAAAATTTTTAACTTTTTTATTAGCTGGAAAAATAGGAACTGGCCCTTTTTTTAATGATATTGGTGGCAATGGTATAGCTCTTACTATTAATGCTTTTACTTTAATTAATTTTTTAAGTTCTTTCATTTTAATAGTCGATATAAAGCTTATTATTGTTTGTTTTTTTTTAAATTTTAATTTTTCAAGAATTTTTATTGCGACATTTGGAGTTATCGCTAAAAATATCCAATCAGAATTTTCTATAATATTCTGATTATCTGAATCAATGATTATTTTGCTATTTTTTTTTTGAAGTTGATTTGAAATTTTTGAATTTCTTTTAGATATGTATATTCTTTTAAATTTTATATTTGATGAAATTATCCCTGATACTACTGCTTTAGTAATTTCACCTGTGCCTATAAATCCAAGTTTCATATTTTAAACACTTTAATAATTTTTATATCAGACAAAAAAAAAGACCAGTTAAAAACTGGTCTTTTTTTAATATTTTAAAACGTGTTTTCTAATTTAGAAAGTTTTACCAATCGAAATTTTACCATAAGCTGAAAGCATATCTTCTAGCTTAACTTTGTTATTCGTTTGATTTTCACTGTCTGCGGTTTGACTTCCTGTAGTTGCAGTTGCCTCTACATCATCGTATGCCATTGCCGCAAGTTCTGCTCTTAAAAACACACCATTATCAGCATCGTGCTGGTATCCTAAACCAAGTTGAACAAAAGTTGTATCTTGTTCACCATATTTTGATGTAATACCAGTTGTAATACTATCTAAAGTTACCATACCTAATCCAGCTTTCACGTAAACACCTGATAGTGGAGTTGGAACTATTCCATAAATGGAAAGATGGTTTTCAAATTCACCTTTAACAGTATTAGCTCCATCTGGTTGATCGTTTTTATTTTCAGGAGTTTGTATTGTATCTGGAATATAATCGACGCCGATAATATATGATCCAGTGTCATACTCTACAAACACAGAAGCGACCGTATCTTGGAATGCTCCAGCCTCTGAAGTTATCGGACCTGGAGTATTACTTGATCCTGGTCTGTTAGTCTCTGTACCTAAAGCATAGAAACCTTGCTCTGATAGAGAAAATCCTGCAGAAATTTGGGCATAAGATGGTGAGCAAATTAATATTGCAAACACGATTGAGCTCAATATTTTTTTCATCTTTTTTCCTAATGTTAATTTTTATAAAAATTGAGTCTTAATAACACTATTTGGTCAATATTTATGCTTAATTTTAACTATAAAACTATAAATTAATTTATTGTGTTAAAAATATCACATCAAATATTTTAAAAATTTAAACTTTCAGAAAATCAATTACTAGTTGAAAATAAAGTTTTTTTAGGGATAGTCCTAAAAACCGGGAGCTAAAAATGGCTAAATAGGACTATCTCTAGAACATTATCATATTCTAAAGTAGATTGCATTAGTTAATTTGTCCAAAATGAAAAAAAATAATAGACCCTTAACAAAAGTTAAAAATCCAGAGCCTAAAATAATCAACGAAAATTGGGTTATTTGGGCAGCATGGGCAGACAGAATTACATTTGAGGAGATAAGAGAAAAATCAGGGTTTACTGAGGGTCGAGTTATTAAATTGATGAGAAAATCTCTCAAACCTTCATCATTTAGATTATGGAGGAAAAGGGTTGTTTCTCAAAGCATAAAACATAGAAAAAAATTTGAATTATCAAGGAAATTAATTAGGCAGAAAATAGATAAATATAAATATTAAATTAGTAATTTTATGAAAATTAACTATATGTAAATTATGAAAAAAATACTCATGTACTCTGGTCCAATGTGCAATTTTTGTGAAGCTGCAAAAAGGCTCTTGGATAGAAATAACCTTAAGTATGAAGTTTTGGATATTTCCACTAAAGATAGTTTAAGAGAAGAAATGACAAAAAAATCAAATGGAAAAAGAACTATTCCACAAATATTCTTCGATGATTATCACGTAGGTGGTTACCAGGAGCTAAGAGAATTGGAAAAATCTGGTAAGCTAGCTCAATATCTAAATAATTGAATTACCTCTTTTTTGGTACAAAAACTAAGCATATACCATTATTACAATATCGTTTCCCAGTAGGTTTTGGTCCATCATCGAATATATGACCATGATGACCTCCACATTTTTTACAATGATATTCTGTCCTTGCGTAACCTATGAGATAATCAGTTTTTGTCTCAAATACTTCTGGTAGTGATTCATAAAATGAAGGCCACCCCGAACCACTTTCATATTTAGTTTCTGAGTCGAATAGTTTAGTGTTACAATTAACACAATGGTATGAACCTTCCCTTTTTTCAAAATTAAGTTCACTTGAACCTGGTCTTTCAGTTCCCTCTTCCAACAAAATTAGTTTTTGCTCAGCTGATAAGTTTTTATTTTTTTCATTCATAATTAATTTCTTTTTTATTGGATAAGGTGATTCCCGCAATAATAAAAATTGCCCCAAGTAAATGATAATACATGAATTTCTCTTTGAAAATAAATATTGCCATTATAGCCCCAAAGATTGGCATTAAATGTAGAAATACCCCAGCTCTATTTGCTCCGATGATTGAAATTCCTTTGATCCAAAATAAAAAAGCAAAAAGACCAGGAAAAAAAACAACGTATGTTAAGGTTAGATAAAAAGCTTTATTTAATTTTAAACTACTGCCTAAAAAAAATTCTGCTATATAAACCGGTATTAAAAAAAACAAACCACATAGTATAACTACTTGCAGAAGCGTTATTTGGGAGATTTCGTGTTTTTTTTTCTTTAAGAGTATAGAAAAAATTGCCCAAGAAAACATAGCGACAATCATTGAAACATCTCCCTTATTAAAATTTAGGCTTTTGACAATCTCAATGTCAACTTTTGTAATTATTGAAAAAACTCCTAACAAAGAGAGAAAAACTCCTATAACTTGATACAAGTTTGTCTTCTCTATTTTTAACATTGATGAAATAAATATTATCCAAACTGGTATTGTAGAAATCATCAAAACACCAGATATAACTTGTGTATAATATAATGAGTAATAGACAACAGAGTTAAAAATTGTAATACTAGTTATTCCTAAAACTATAAATAAACCTATATTATCTTGAATATATTTTTTTTTATTTATTAATTCTTTATAGGTAAATGGAAGTAAAATTAAGCCAGCAAAAAACCATCTATAAAAATTTAAAGTAAATGGAGGTATTTCGTAAAAACTAGCTGCCTTACCTACTATGAAATTCCCAGACCAAAATATGGTTGTCAAAATTAGTAAAAAGTAAGCAAAATTATTTTTGTTCACTTAATTAAGCAAATCTTAGAGAACTGTATGGTTCGAGATTTAAATTAGTATTTTCTTCAGAAATCATTTTACTAATAATCTTCCCAGATATAGCTCCTAAAGTCCAGCCCAAATGGTGGTGTCCAAAACAATAATATACATTTTCATAATTTTTAGATGGGCCTATCACGGGTAAAAAATCAGGTAGAGTTGGTCTAAATCCAAGCCATTCATCTTGATGTTCAGGTAAACCATCTAACATTTCTTTTGCATTTAAAATTAAATTTTTAATCCTATTTTTTGAAAGGGGATTTTCTAAACCACCAAATTCTACTGTACCAACAACTCTTAACCCTTGTTCCATAGGAGTAATTCCAAATCCTCTATTGGAGTAAACTATTGGTCTAGATATTAAATGATCGTAATCCTTGAAATGAATATGGTATCCTCTTTCTGTATCTAGTGGAATTTTTTCATGTAGCTGATCTGTTAATTTTTTTGAAAATGCTCCACAAGCAATTATGATTTTATCGAAAGTAAAACGTTGAGACTCAGATCTTAACACAGGTTTATTCTCATCAAAATTAAGATCCTTAATATTTAATTTTAAAAACTTTCCCCCTTTAGATATAAAATTTTCATACAATTTGATTAAAATTTTTTTTGGGTTTCTTGCATGTCTTGCATAATCATAGAAAACTCCCCCATGATAAAAAGGTTTTAAATTAGGTTCTAAATCATGTATCTCTTTTTTATTTACAATTTGTTGCTTAACACCTAA
Organism: uncultured Pelagibacteraceae bacterium; assembly: GCA_902619925.1. GTDB lineage: Bacteria > Pseudomonadota > Alphaproteobacteria > Pelagibacterales > Pelagibacteraceae > Pelagibacter. Next base: position 83,355 of record CACNFY010000002.1, on the reverse strand, counting down.
ATCATTTCTAATTTTTATTTCAAGATCCCTGCTTTTTAAATTTTGTTCATTCCAAACATACAATATTCCATTATTTTCAATTAGACCACTTATATCTACTTCGTCAAATAGTTCGTCAAATGCGGGTAATGCTAAATCTAAAATTTGATGCATATATTTAGCGGTGTGCATCATATTATTATTGTTACAATTTCTTAAAAATCTGAAAAACCATGGCAACATTTTATATACATAATTCCATTTTAAAGCTAAGGGACCTCTTGAGCTCATTAACATTGCTGGCACATCTGTAACCACATCAGGTCTATTCAACGGCACTGAGGCATAAGGAGAAAAATGACCCGCGTTTCCATACGATGCTGCATTTCCTGGTTCATCTCTATCAAACAAAGTGACATGAAAACCTTTTTTTTGTAAAAATAAAGCATTACAAACACCCTGAATACCAGCACCGATTATACCTATTTTTAATTTAGTCATAACTTATAATACAAAATTTAAAGGAAAAAATTAGGGTGACAAAATATCTTAAGTCGTTTTTTCTTAAAGTCTTAGTTTTTATGATTTTTTCTTTTTGATAAGCTCAGTATTATTAATATTTATCGCCATGCAAGTAATATCATCTCTAAGTTTTTCAGCACCCCAATTTAATTCTTTTTCAATACTCTCTACAATAGATTTTGGAGTCACATCAGAAATATTATTTATAATATTTTGTACCCCTTCTGCACCAAGTTCCTCACCATTTTTGAGATATCCCTCGGTTACACCATCAGTATAAACGACGAAAGTTTTACCCTTTAAATTTATTGTGGTCGATTTTACCATCGATTCTGTGAAATATTTTACTATTCCCATTGGAGGCATATCAGATTTTATGTATTCATAATTTTTATTCTGATCAAAAGTTAATATACTTTCATGACCAGCATTTATAAAAACAAGCTCACCTGTATTGATGTTTAATTTTCCAAATACTGCCGTTACAAACATCCCTTTAAACTTTGCCTCAACTAATTCGTTATTTACACCAAATACTACTTTTTCTAGAGGATATTTTAAATTGGACAGTGTTCTAAAAATTGAAGATGCTTTTGCCATATACATACCAGCTTTCACTCCTTTTCCTGATACATCTGCTAATGTAAAGAAATATTCTTCTGGAGAAGATCTTACAACATCAAAATAGTCACCAGAAACATCTCTCGCTGGTACGTTTTTTGCAAATATAAAATTTTCAAACTTTGAGATGTCAGGAAACAAGCTTTTCTGAACACCAGCAGCTAACTCTCTTTCTTTTAAAAGTTTGGCCTCTTTTTGCAAATTAGCAAGAGCCATTTTATTTTCTTCTATAAACCTAAAATAAAGACCGGTTAAAAAAGTAATTGTTAACAAAAATATTGGGTAACTTATATCAACAAGCTCTGACCTAAATAGAAATAAACTAAAACCAATTATAATTACGATTATTAAACTTCCAAAAAAAATACTTAAACTAAATTTTGGTTTAATTTTTTGGGACAAAACAAATGTTAAAATTGAGACTATAATTGCAAAAATTAATTCAAAAACATACGTATTAGGATTTCTAATTAAAAAGCTTTGATCTATTATATTTTCAATTACATTAGCGTGAACTTCTACTCCAGGAATTGTAACGCCTAAAGGAGTTTTAACTAAATCAAATAAACCTTGAGCTGATGCTCCAATTAAAACATATTTATCTTTAAAAAAATTTTCTGGAAATTTACCATCATAAACATCACTTGAGGAAATATACTGGCTTTTAATAGAATTTTTATACCTTATCCAAATTATTCCATTAGGATCGGATAAAATTTTATAAGGTCTTGCACTTATTCTATTTATTCCTACCTCATTCATTTCTATGTAAATATTTTTTTGATTGTTGCCTACTCTAATCATCTCCAGTCCCATAGTTGGATAAATTTTGTTATTAAAACGAACTATTAATGGTAATGATCTTATTATTCCGTCTGTTTGATCAAGAAATGATATTGAACCTAGTCCTTTCACGCTTTGCTCTAGTGTTTCCAAAGAACCTATCGAGTAAGTATATGAGTAAGTAAAATCTTTTGGGTCACCTCCTTTGGATAAAAATCTTGCTTTTGCTTTACGATCATAGTTGCTGTGAGATGGAACATTACTTCCTAGAACGGCCGTTATAGATTTAGATTTTTCTAATTGTTCTCTAAATATTTCGTCATGTCCTTTTAATTTTTGAAGTTCAGATACATCTGTAGGAATTAGATTGTAAGATTTAATTATTTCTTCAGGAGATTGTTTGTCTTTTTCAGTAAAAAAAATATCAAATCCAACAGCTTTAGGATTTGATACATTCACATTTTCAAGAATTTTTGCAAATACTGATCTACTCCATGGGAACTGTCCAAATTTGCCTAAACTTTTTTCATCGATATCAATTATAATCACATCACTCTCAGTTTTATTTAAAGTAAAAACTTTTTGGTATAAATCGAAACTAAGATTGGAGATTGATCTAACAAAACTGGGGTTTGCAATTTTCAAAGCTATCAGCAAAATAAGTATTACTAAAAAACTAAAATAGTTCTGGTATTTTATTAAAAAATTTTTCACTTCAAGAATTTATCTAGAAAATTTTTAAAGTAAATAAATCTAAATTATTTATTGATTATTTTTTTCGTTTTCTCTTGTTTTTCTTTTTCTTTTTCTTCTTAGCTACTTTTTTCTTAACTATTTTCTTCTTTTTCGCTACTTTCTTTTTAACGACTTTTTTCTTTTTAACTACCTTTTTCTTTTTAGCAGCTTTTTTCTTAACTGCTTTTTTCTTTTTAGTAGTTTTCTTCTTCACAGCTTTCTTTTTAGTTGAACCTTTTTTCTTAACTGCTTTTTTCTTTGTTGATCCTTTTTTCTTCACAGCCTTTTTCTTTTTACCTTTTTTGTTTTTAGTTGCTTTTTTCTTTTTACCCTTTTTCTTTTTAACTGCTTTTTTATTTTTCTTTTTATCTTTTTTATTATTCGCTTTCTCTTTTTTCTCTTCTTTCATTTGTATTACTGGGTCAAAGTTTGGATCATCTTCATTAAACGCATTGATTTCATTTTCAGACGATGTCTGAATATCACTTTCTATATCTCCTGAACCTATAATTTCAGAAACATCTTCACCTCTTTCTTGAAGTAAAACTATTCTTTTTTCTTTATCTATTTTAATGTTTTCTTTTATTATTTTCTTAATCTCTTCTTTTTCAAAACCTTGTGCTTTTAATTCTTGTCTAATTTTTTTCTTTAATGCTTTTTTTTCTTCTTTAGATGCACCTGTAAGCTTAGCGACTTTCAAAGCTCTCATTTTTTTGTTAAATTTCTTTAATTGCTGATTTGTAATCTGTTTTGCCTTACCAGGGGCTTTACCTTGTTTCATGCTTGCAACACTGTACGGATTATTTAACATTGTTTGTCCGAATTTGTTTCCAACAAGCACTGCACCTGGTCTTAATCCCAAAGTATTATTTTTACCAGGTCCTATTAATAAAGTATCTGTTCTTTTGTTAGATACAATTGTTTGAAATTCAGTTCCTCTAGATCCAAGAGTTCCCTCTGGAACTTCAACTGTTAGGCTGTCTGGATTTTTTTTACTAATTAAACCAGAAATAACTTTTAAACTTCCCTGTTTAACACTTGCTACAATTTTCCCGTCGTTTGTTGCAGGATCAAATATAAAAGTGTCCATAACAACTTCAGAGTCTGCTCCGATAGTAAATGTAGATTGGTCTAATAAAAGTATTTGTGTACCAGATCCTTCTCCAGCATAAATAGTTTCATTTAAATAAATTTTATCTCCAGCCTTAAGTTCTCTTTGGCCAGTTTTAACTGTACCTGATATTGCTCCAACAATTCCAACAAGTTGTTTTTCAATAGATAGTTCCTCTGCTGCTTGTGATATATTCACAAACAGAAGCATAGAAACAACTAGTGAAAGTAGTTTTTTCATAAGAATGATATACCAATTTTAGTATGTTTTTGAAACAACAATAAAGACCATAATGAGAAAAATTTGCCCCTATTTTCAAGGATAATTTTATGTTTTGGTATAATTATTTATTTAAGTGAAAACTTTTAGATAAACTAAGCGATAATGACTCAGCTTCATAGTCGTAATTAATTATATTCGCTTCAGAAAATACTTTTTCATAAGCGACATTTAAAAATATTGATTTACTTCTATCAAGAAAAGGAATTAAGTCACCAAGAGCTTTAGTAACCATTAAATCATAAGTATCAGTATAGTCTGATCTTATTCGGTTTGAGTTAATACTTGTATCTATATGCATATAGTCATTGAAACTTAACGCTCTTCCAACTGATATGTAAGCCCAAGGATAAGCAAAATTAACTCTTAAGCTAAAATCATAAGTTTCAAAGTCATTAGTTCCTACTTCTGCTTCAGATATACTGTAACCTAAGCCTATCGAACTAGAAATTATTTCATCAAATGTAAAATCATGTCCTAAAGTAATTCCATGACCAATTGAATTTGTCTCTCTTGCTGTATCATCAGTAGAATTTTGGTTATTTTTCGAATCAGAAAATGAATAACCATAACTAAATGCATTTCGATCGTTTAATGAGAAGAAACCTCCAATACCAGCCATCATTGAAAAGCTTGTTGCATCATCTTGGTAATCAGTTTTACTCAACATATAATATGGGCTAAGACTTTGATTTCCTATTGATGTATCAAAAGATAATGTTAGGCCATAACTTTCAAAGTCATCAGTTGTTTCAGTAACTTGAGCTGAATCTGAGGCACTTAAATTTATCATAAACGAAGATGACTCACCAATTGACCGTGTTGCTGTTAATCCTAAACTTTCGCTGTAAGTTCTATCGTGTCTTGGACTACCAAATGCAATTAATTCATCAGAACTACTTTGCAATTTTGTTCTCGATACACTGTTAACATTATTACTTTGAATTGCTCCTAAACCAATATCAGCATAAAAATTCCATAGCTTTGGACCTTTTCTACTTTTTATTTCTTCCTCTAACTCTTGAACAGTTTGTAAATCATCCGGAGTTAAATCATCACTTCCTTTTATCTCTCCAATTATAGTTAAGGCTTTATCAGGTGAGTCTGCTTGCACTAAAACCGATAATAAATAAAGTCTTATCTCAACATTATCTGGATAAAGCATTCCAAGTCTTTCTAAAGTAGCAATTGTTTGTTTGTAGTTGCCCATTTTTCCTTGTTGTTGAGCATATTTAAGATTTAAATCTAAATCATTTGGGTTTTGAAGTATCTGCATGTAAGTAATATTTTTATCTGTTGGAGCTGGAATTACTTTTTCTTCGCCATTAATTATTATTTTTGAACCATTTGTCTCCTCTGCAAGTAATAGTTCCGTTATTCCTAAACTATTTATTTCAGATAAGTTTCTTTTTGGTTTTTCAATTAAAATTTCTTTCTTTGTTTTAGTACTAGTTTTCAGGAATTCTTCAGAAAATTTGTTAGATTTTTTACTTAAAGCAATGCTAGGTGAAAAAACTAAAATACTAGAAAAAAGAATTAAAGCTGATAATCCAATTAGAGCTACTGGAAAATTTGAATTATATTTTACAGATTTTTTTCTCTGTTTTTTTTTATTTTTCTTTTTCACTTCGACTGCTTACTATTATATTATAAATTTTAATTAACCATTAATTAAGACATAAAATTATTGCTAGAGCAATCTCAAAAATTATTTAATTTTTCAAAAATTTGAACTTTTAGCAAGAACTGTTGTCTACTGTTCCGCTATCATCTATAGTTAATATACAATTTCCATCTTTTGATACGGCTTTTGCTATGAAATTTCCACTATCCTCAATTATACAAAATCCAAAGTTTATAGACTTATCAATGTATTTTATATTATCAAATAAATTGTCACCTATATCCTCATGATCAGAGTCACTGTAACTATCAGCACATGATTCAGAGCTATTGTAATAATATGAATAATTAGAGAAATACTCTGTTTGGGCTAACCCAATTTGCATTAATGTATTTTTAGCTGAAGATTGTCTAGATGATTTTATATAGCCGTTATAAGACATAATACCAACTGATGATAATATACCTATAACGGCTACAACAACTAATAATTCTATAAGAGTAAAACCTTTAAAAGATTTATCTCTTTTTTTTACCACTATTCAACTTCTATCTCGTTCTCAAGAGTTAGATCGGTATCGTCAGGATCGTAACTAGTTACAATTTTAATTGCCGAACCTGAAGCTGAAATTGCAACACTACCCTCATATGCCATTTCTCCAGTAGACGAGTGAGGATCTTTATCCTGCAACGGAGATGTAGCTGGAGTTGTTAGATAAGATACTAGTTCTGCTGCTGTACTATCACAGTCAACACTAGTTGCATCATCGCCTCCGTCACCGCCGTCTCCGCCGTCTCCTTCATCACCTCCTGCTTCTTCTGCTTCTGCTTTAACTCCCATAAATGAAGTTGGAGCGGTTCCTAAATTACATTTAGCAAGCTCTGATCCAATATATTTTACCATATTAGCATGAATAGCTTTCGTTGCGTTCTTCTTTGCTGCAGATGTGTATCCATTATAAGCAACTACACCAACAGCTGCTAGGGTACCTATAATTGCAACAACAACTAGTAATTCAATTAAAGTAAATCCTTTGTTGTTTTTGATCATAAATTTTTTATCCTTTTCTTAACGTTATAATATTTAAATGTATTAAATATAAAGTAAACACCAAAATCTACTAATAAAAACCCTTTAAATTAGCAATTATTTAATATTTTTTTTCCAGATTGGGTTTTTTTTTGCGTTTTAATAATAGAATTATGTGATATTTGTTTATTCATCTATGACATATAAAGTAACTGAAGAAGGAAATATTAGCACTGTCTTTTTAAATGGTGAAATTGACATGGACGTTACTGAGAGTGCTAAAGAAGTCATTTTACCACTTATTGAGGCTGGTAAAGAGGTACATTTAAATCTCAAAGATGTAAGTTATATGGACTCTTCTGGAATTTCAGTTCTTATTGAAAGTCACCAACAAGCATTAGAAAAAGGAAATAAAGTGATCGTAAAAGAAGTAAGTAAATCTGTTTTAAAAGTTATTATGATGGCAAAACTTGAGCAGATACTTAACCTTGAATAATGAATATAGAAGAATCAAAAGATTTTTTAGTTAGCACTGGAAGCTTGAAAGAAGTTAGAGTTTTTTCTAGAGAAGTATTTGAAAAATTAAAACTCGAGCAGGAATTAAAAGATGAATTAGTTTTAGCAATTGCTGAAGCAGCACAAAATATAGTTAAACATGGATATAAAGGTGTAGATAGCACAACAGATAAAATGCAGATTAAAATTTCAATGAAAGATTCAGAATTAGAAATAGGTTTTTTTGATAAAGGTAAAGCAGTCGTACCTGAAAATGTTCAGCATAGAAAACTAGATGATATTAAACCTGGTGGTTTAGGAACTTTTTTTATAAAGCAAATTATGGATGCAGCTGTATTTAAAAAAGACGAAAAAGGTTGGGTAAATCATTTAGTCTTAACAAAAAAAATAATTTAGTTTATCAATGCGCCAACATTGAATATTGGTGAGTACATTGCAATCATTAAACCACCAATCATTAAACCCATAAATACAATCATTATTGGTTCTATCAGACTAGACATATTATCTACTGCTCCATCAAACTCTTCCTCATAATACATTGCAACTGAGTTAAACATCTCATCTAGTTGTCCAGTTTGTTCTCCAACTGAAATTAATTGACTAAATGTTGGGGGAAACAATGGCTCTTTTAAAAAAAGTTTAGTTAAAGTTTCTCCAGAGAAAACTCCTTTTTTAATATTATCGATTGCTTCGGTAACAACTACATTATTGCTAACTGATTTAGCAATATCTAAACTTTCTAATAAATTTACTCCAGCTGCACTTAGATTACCAAGTATTAATGAAATTCTTGCAATAAGTGACTTTAAAATTAAATCGCCGAAAACTGGTAATCTTAAAACCTGTCTATGCCATTTGTACTGTATAGCTGGATTTTTAGTTGTTAAATATCTAAAGATTACAACAAATAAAATAATAGAGATAAGCATTATCATTCCTCCAGTACCTCTTAAAAAATCACTCATTCCTAAAATTATTGCAGTAGGTTTAGGTAATGCTATGCCCATACCATCATACATTTTCGCAAAAACAGGAACTACTTTAACTAACATGAAAGCACTTACAGTAATAGCTACCGTGAACATAATACTCGGATACATAAGAGCACTTTTAATTTTTTTCTTAATTTTTTCTCTCTTTTCTAATGCATCAACTATTTTAAGAAGAAAAACATCTAACTTACCACTAGCCTCCCCGGCTTTGACTAAATTTACGTATACATTGTCAAATAAATTGGGGTATTTTTCAAAAGATTTTGATAATGAGACACCCCCTTCTAAACTTTTTCTTATGTCCTCGACTACATCCCTCATTGCAGGGTTTTCTACTTGATCCCTTAACATTTCTAGAACATTTAAAATAGGAAGGCCCGCTTTGACCATTGTTGCAAACTGCTTTGAAAAAACAACTAGGTCTTCTGGTTTTACTTTTTTCTTAAATAGAGTAAATCCCTGGCCTTTTGCCTTTTCTTTTTTAGCATCTTTTTTTTTCTTACCCTTAACTAAATTTGTTATTATGATCTTTTGTTCTTTAAGCTTATGGGATGCTTCATCTTGATTTAAAGCCTCAATTTCACCCTCTACATATTTACCAGCGGAAATTCCTTTGTATGTAAATACATCCATAAATTTTATGAACTTGATAATACCCGCTCAAACTCTCTAAAATTTAGATCACCAGCAGCTATCATTTTCCTACCCATGTCAGCCATAGTTTGAAAACCTTCTTTGCTTGCAATTTCTTTTAGTTCAGGAGTGGTAGCTTTTTTTAATATAGCCTCTTTTATAGGCTTCGTTACATTTAAAACTTCGTAGATACCCATTCTACCCTTAAAACCAGTATCTTTACATTTTGGACAACCTTTTCCTTTTTGAGCCTTAACTCTTGATGCATGTTCAGGAGTAAAACCAAGATCAGTTAAAACTTTTGGATTTACGTCTTCGTCAGGAACTCTGCAATCTTTACATGACTTTCTAGCGAGTCTCTGCGCTAATACTAAAGTACATGCTGCGCTAATTAAATAGTCTGGTGTTCCCATGTTTTGTAGTCTTGTAATAGTACTTGGTGCATCATTAGTATGAAGAGTGCTAAAAACTAAGTGACCTGTTAGAGCAGCTTTTAAACCAATATCTACTGTCTCTTTATCTCTCATTTCCCCAACAAGAATAATCTCTGGGTCTTGACGTAAAAAAGATCTTAATGCGGCTGCAAAATTTAATCCTATGTCATCTTTGATTTGAACTTGTCCAACACCATCCAATTCATATTCAACTGGATCCTCAGCTGTTAAAATATTTAGATGAGGTTTGCTAACCTCTTTTAAGATACTATACAAAGTTGTAGTTTTCCCTGATCCAGTTGGGCCAGTTACAAGTACCAATCCTTGAGTGCTATGAATTGCTTTTCTAAGATTTTTCAAATCAGAGTCATCAAAATTTAATTGTTCAAGTGTTATATCTCCTGCGTCTTTATTTAAAATACGCATTACAATTCTCTCGTTGTTTGCAGTTGGCAAAATTGAAAGACGTAAATCTACAACTTTACCCTCAATTTTAAAATTGATTGCTCCATCCTGAGGCAATCTTCTTTCAGCAATATCTAATTTACCCATTATTTTGAATCGAGTTACTACTGCGCTATAATTATCATGTAAGAATTTTTGGTATTGATCTTGTTCTTGTAACATTCCATCTAACCTATACCTAACTCTTGATGAAAATCTGTAAGGCTCAATGTGAATATCGCTGACGCCTAATTTAATAGCTTCTGCAACAACGGCAGTACTAAACTTAATTACTTCAGATTCATTTTCAATTGCTTCTATTTCTTCCTCTGGCTTTTTATCTAAAACTTCTCCAGCTTCACCAAGGTCAGAGTCAAAAGTTTTTGTTTTTTCTCGCTCCTGATTATCTTTTCTAATAGTTGCAGTTGTTACATCACCACTTTCACTTAAAAGTTTATCTATAAATTTCGATATGTCAGACACTTTCGCTGCATGAAGTTCAATATTTTTTTTTGTAATAGCTTTCAAATTTCTCATTAAACCCAATTTTGAACTATCTGAAATAGCTATGTGTAGTGTATTACCCTCAACTTTAAAAGGAGCAACAAAATTTACGTTTATATAATTTGATGGTAGAACAGATTTTATTTCATCTGTGATATCAAATTTATTTAAATCAACTATTTCTAAACTTTGTTCTTTAACCAATACGTCTACAATTTGCTTTTCGTCTGTTAATTTTAATTCAAAGACCGCATCTATTTGTGATTTATTTCCCTCTGTACTTATTTTTTTTATATTGATTAAATCTTTTCCTGAAATTATGTCATTATCTATAAGGACATTAATAAGATTTATTTCACTTTCTCTACTAATCTTCAACATTTTATAAAACTCTTGGTGCTATAAAAACTAATAATTCATCTAAGCTATCAGCTTTTGACTTTCCTTTAAACAAATTTCCTAAAACAGGAGCATCTCCTACACCGGGTAATTGTTGTTTGCTATTGGATACTGAATTTTTCTTAATACCACCAATTACAACAATGTCTCCATCGGCAACCAACAATTTAGTGCTTATCTCCATCTTGTTAATCGCAGGATCACCAGCATTTGATCTATTTGGTGTATCATTGTTAACTTGAATATTTAAAAGTACATTTCCATCACCAATTATACTTGGTGTAACTGTCATTTTTAAAGCAGCCTCTTTAAATGATGTATCAGCTCCCTCAGCTGAAGATGACGCGTAAGGAATTTCCTCACCTTGTGTAATTGTTGCTACCTGATTATCTAAAGTAAAAACCTTGGGATTTGAGATTGTTTTACCCAACCCCTGAGATTCTAATGCTGTTATTTCTGCTTTAAGAACTGCAGAACCTGTCTTTTTTAATATTCCTATACCACTAGTTGCTCCTGCAGCTGAAAAATCTGTTATGCTATCTGTCGCTGCACCAAGAACTGCTGTTCCCGCGTTTGCTGGACCATCTCCTGTACTTGCACCTTGAACACCTCCGATTATTCTACCTTGTCTATTATAATATCCTCCTAGTCTTGTGCCTAGTGCTCTTTCAAAGTCTGAGTTAGCCTCAACAATAAACGCCTCTATTAAAACTTGTTTAGTTCTTACATCAATTTCTTTAATTATTTTATCGACAATATCTAAGTCTGCTTCTTTTCCTCTTACAATAATAGATCTTGTAGTTTTCTCTTCGGTAATTTTTATTGGTGTTAAATTATCGTCTATGGATGCAAAAAGTTCAGTCAAAGTAGTTTTCGCCTCTGCTGGGCTTATATAATAAAGACGGAAAATTTCGGAAATTATTGGCTCGACCGAATCTTCTAACTCTACTTTTTTCTTAACGGCAGAAGCCCTAGCTGATTTAGTGCTCTCTTGAGCAGTTAAGTTCGATGGAGAGTGAACTCTAATAAGATTACTTGATACATCAAAGTCTGCAGCAAAGTTTTTAAGATCTAAGATAGCATTGAATGCTTTATCCCAAGGTACGTCAACTAATTGTGCATTTATTGATCCAGCTACTTCCTCCCCTACTAAAATATTTATCTCTCCTATTTGAGCCATTAAATTCATTGCTTCCTTATAGTCAAGATTTTGGAACTTAAACGAAACATTTTGCTTTAAAGATGTATAGCTATCTGGAATTAAAAGATAATTTCTTTTTTTTGTAGATGAAATTTGTTTTCTTTTACCGAGTTTAATAATGTCTCCTTCAATAGGCTGCGGTCCTAACTCAACTGTCTCGTCAACAGTTTCTTTTCCAGTTTTTCGAATATCTTCTTTTATTAGAGGTGTATCATGTTTAAAAGTACCACTCTTAAACTTTCCATCAGCTGTACAACCGTTAAGAAGTGCTGATAATAAAATAATTGGTACAAAAAACTTGTAAAATTTAAAATTCATCTCTTTCTCTAATTTGGTTTTTAAAATTTAAGGATACAAAACTATTTTCACCCTTTTGAAAAATTGCCTCTTTTATATTAACGTCAACTAATTTTAGTCCATTCGATAATTCTTCTTCTATTTCAAGGGTTATAAATTCTCCACCTTCGTCTACAAAAGTTGCAAATGATTTTATAGCTCCATTAAAAACTCCAACTAATTTGTATTTACTCAAATTTACTAGTTCTTTTTCTACTGTTACATCAGAGACTATTTTACTTGCCGTTCCGTCATCTCCAGCGAAAGGATCATTTAGTGGCAAAGGTTCTTCGTCATTTTCACCAATCTCAGATGAAATATTAGCTTGTGTCGAAGATTGTTTTTTGTTTATTTCCTCATTTATCTCTTTTGCTTGATCTAAAATATTTTTTTGCTGATCATGGCTGTCTGCTAAGCCAATTTTACTTAAAGAGACTAATAATAAAGTCAAAAGAGTAATTTTAAAAAAACTCATCTGGTAACCCCACTATCGTTAATATACCTTTTACAACTATCGCGTTAGTTGTGCTCCCTTTTAGCACTTTTATTGATTCTTTGTCAAAGTTTAACATCTTCTTTGATAAAGAGACTTGTCTTTTAAACTTGATATATCCAATGAAATTCCCCTTTATTTCAAAGCTTACTGGTATCCTGTAATAAGCAATACTTTTTTTGGTGTCTTGTTTCTTCTTTTTCTTTCTCTTTTTCTTCTTTTTTTTCTTTTTATTCATTAATGATGACTTGGTGATTGCAGTTGGTTTTCCTTTTGAAATTCTCGAAATAACTAATCCATTTAATGAAGCATACTCACTTAATGTTTGGTAAAGACCTTCAACCTCGGCTTTTGAGTGAAATAAAGTAGAATAATTTTCATATTCAGGCTTAACTTTTTTTATTTTCTTTTTTATAGATTTGATATCTTTATTGAATTTAACTATTTCATCTTTTTTTAAATTCATGTCCTCTAATTGAACTTTCTTTTTTTCAACTATCGGATTTAAAATTGCATAATAAATTATTAAGAAAAAAATAATTGCGCCAAATCCAATTCCAATTTTTATAAGAATTTTTTTATCAATAGCTAAAATTTTAGATTTTATTTCATCTAGGTTTATATTCTTAAAATCAATATTTTTTAAATCCATAAAAATTATCCTTTAACCTTTACTAAAATTTGAAATCCTTTTTTACTGTTAGCACCAGCTTTTGATTTAGGTAAACTCATTGAACCAAGAGAAGCTTGATTAACTAGTTTTTGAGTATTTAAATTATTTATTAATTTTAAAATATCTTGATCAGTTGCTGCAGATCCTTTAAGTATGATTGATTTTTTTCCGTCATATTGTATTGAATTGAATTTTACTCTTTTAGGAACGCTCATAGCAATTTGTGCTAAATATCTGTAACTTAAACTTTTATTAGATTTAAGAGTTTTGCTGAGCTGTAATGTTTTAGTCATAACACCCAACTCTTTACTAAATTTATTTTTCTGTTTTTCTTTTACTTTATGTTCTTTAATTATTTTGTCATAATCTTTTAATTTTGCATTGTAAGAATAAATTTGCCAAAAAGATAAACCAAACAATAAGGTATAAATTGCAATAACAGCACCCGCTACACCTTTAAAAGCAAATTTAGAAAATGCTTTCATTTTTTTTTGTTTAATCATTCCTGCTCTATCAGGAAGAAGATTTATATTTTTAACTGCAGTTACAAATTTATAATAACCGAATACATCTAATTTTCTAAAAGCTAATCCTATTACTGTAGCTAGATAAGATCTATTCTGTAAATTTGTTGCCTCGGTGTTTTGTTGGGGGATTTGTAGACCATCAATTGGATCAAATAAGTTGAAACCTACATTAACCATACTTTTTCTAAATGTTGATAGATAATCATCAACATTGTTTAAATCAGAAACAACTTTAATGTTTCTTATTCTTTTTTCGTATTTTGTTTCAAAATCTTGAACAGCTTGTTTTACTTGAGTTATAAATCTTCTTACAAGTGCTTCTTTTTCCTCTTGATTTTGAGAATTTTGTAAAATATCCCTATCCTGATTTCTTATAAAAATGTCTGTGATTATTGGATTATTTTCATACAAAATCATTAAATAATTTTCATCTAATCCAAATTCTAATACTGCAGTCAAATTTGCATCTTCTGCATTTTTTGAAATTTGATTTATTTGGTCAACCGCCGATTTAAGTGCAAAACATTTAACATCAATTATAACTGGGTTTAAATTACTCCTCTTTATAATTGATGTATAATTATTTATATCTGCCAATTTCGAAGCAACAAATAAAATATCCATTGTATTCTCTTTATCATTTTTATTTATCACTTGATGAAATATTGAATAATCATCTAAATTATCAGTCAATTGAACTAAATTTTCCCAAAGAGAATTAGTGTCTATTGCTTTTTGTAATTCCTCATCTTTCATCAACGGTGCAGTGACGACCCTAATTATTGCACTAGTAACAGGTATTGCAATCGCGGCATTAGGTGTTGTGATTTTTGATTTTTGTATTGCAAGAGATAATTCTTCACCCATCTTATCAGCATTATCTAAAACAGATGCATCTTCAGGTAAATCAACTTTATGAATATAAAATTTTTCAAGTATCCATTGATTAGCTTTGTTTGATGTAATTTGAGCAAGTCTAATTTCTTTGTTTGTAAGTTCGACACCAACTATTTCTTCACCTTGCACAGATGATTTTCCAATTTTAGATTTGAAAAAACCTCCAAGTTTATTTTTAATATTTGTTATTGATTTACCACCTGATATTTTAACAGAGTCTTTTTTAACAAATTCAGGTTTTTTTATTTTAACATTTTTTATTTTGTCTATCAAACTTGTTACAACATTTGATTTTTTTTCTTCATTTAAATTTTTTTGATTAATTTGAGAATTAATCTCTAAATTTTCTTTTAAATTTTCATTATTTAAAGTTGATACCGATGTTGTGTCTACATAAGGAGGAGTTGTTTCTTTATTTTGTTCCTCTTGTTTTTTTTCTATATTAATTTCTTCCTTGATATCACTTTGAATTTTATTATTTTTTTCTTTTTCTTTTTGCGCGTGTAAATCGTCAAACCACTTTTCTAAAATAGGAATAGCATCGTCTAAATTTGGAGTACCTGAAGAGAAAATTTTTTGTTTACCATCTAAATAAATTCTTCCAACCCAATTTTTTGATTTTAATTCTCCCTTATACTTATCTTGTCTAACATAAATATGTAATCTTCCATCTTTTTTATGAATGACTTGATGATCTTTTTTTTCTTCATGTGTGATGTTTTCGATATTTTTATTTTTATCATCTTCTTCGCTTAAATTATTTAAATTTTCATCATTAGTTTCTTTTGTAGAAACTGAAATATTTTCATTTGTTATGTTTTCAACTTTGATCTCTTCTTTTTCGTTAATATTTTCCTGATAATTCTCGTTTTCAGGCTTCTCTGCGTCTAAGACCTCAGATTCTTCACTACCTGAGGTTAAATTTTGATCTCGAGGAACACTTTCATCAACCTTTGGTTGATCGCTCTCAGGTTGCTTCTCTTTATCAATTATGACTCCAAATTTTTCTTTTTCCTTATCGTCCATTTTTTTTCCAAAATTTTAATTTCTCTAACACAATTTTTATAAAACTCTAACACAATATTCAAAATTGTCCAACATAATATTTACTAAAACGAGAAAAAAAATATAATTATGTTAAAAACTAAGCAAAATAGCTATTTTTTTTACATAGTAGGAAAAAATGAAAATATTTTAATAATTTTTCTTAATTAAGATAACTCTAACACAAAAGAAATTTACCTATTGTGTTAGAGTTAATATAAAATTCAAAAAATTATAAATTCCAATAAAATCAAGCTTTTTTGAGTTTTTAATTTTTTTTAATATTTTTGTGTTAGAGCTATTTTTTTTGTGTTAGAATCTAAAGATATTAAAATTTTTATAAAGTTTTTTTATTTTAGAAATCATTTATATTTAATAAATTATTTTTATGAAATTATAATTGCAATTATACAACCGTAAATTGATCTTTTTTTTCTATTTTTAAGAGAATATTCAAAATTATTTGAAATTCCTCACTATTTTCCGTCAACAACTAAGATTGTTAAGTCATCTTTTTGAATTTTTCCAGATTTTATTATGTCTTCAACAATTATTTGCAATCTTTCATGAATTATCTTGTCTTTATGTTTAATAACATAATTTTGAAACCCATCTGCCCCTAACATTTGACCGTTTGGGTCTTTTATTTCTGTAATGCCATCAGTAAATACATACATCGAACAATTTGAAAAATTAATTTTTGTTTCTTTGTACTTTATTTTAGACATTATGCCTAAAGGAGGTCCAGCTTCTGTATGATTTTCAAATTTTCCGTTGCTAAAATAGATTAAAGGTGGTTCATGACCAGCATTTGATAAAAGTAATTCTTTTTTTTTACTATCGTATATTCCAATAAGCATAGTTACAAACATCCCACGAGAAGTTGTCTCGCAAATTTCTTTATTTAAAAGTTCTAGTAATCCCGCAGCGGAATAAATTGTTTTACTAAGACATCTATACAAACTAGATGCTTTTGACATTAACAAAGATGACTTGATTCCTTTACCCGAAACATCAGCAACACCAAAACCAAATTTACCATCACCAAGATCTGAAAAATTATAAAAGTCACCAGATACAATTTTTGCAGGAATATTTATTCCGGCTATTGGAAAATTTTCTTTTATATTTTTTGATAATAAAGTTTTTTGTATTTCACCTACAATTTCTATTTCTTTTTGAATTCTATTCTTGTCAATTAATTCTTTTGCCATTTTAGCATTTCTGATAGCTAAAGCTGCGGGTGCTGACAAAGTTTCTAATAATTTTCTGTCACCTTCTTCAAATAATTTTGAATTACTTTTTTTATTTAGACAATGAATTACTCCGATACACTCATTTGAAGCTATTAGAGGTGAACACAGAACTGAATAAGTGGTAAAATTAGTTTTATTATCTAAATCAAAATAGAATTCTGCAATTTCTCGTACGTCTTTTCTAACATTACCAACTCTGATACACTTTTTTTGCAAAACAGCTTTACCCATAACGCCTTGAGTCAATGGTATTTCATACTCATCTAAATATGATTGATATTTTGATGCTATACATTGGAAAACTTTCTTTTTATCGTCAATTAGAAAAATATTTGCAGCTTGTGCATCTATTCTTTTAATAATTACTTCTAAAGCAGTCTGTAAAGTTTCTTTTAAATCAAGAGAAGTCGCAAACTCTTGATTCATTTTTGTAATTATTGCCAAATCCTCATTTAAAGCTATATTTTCTTTGTTTGGCTCATTTTTTTGTGATTTAAAAAACATTTTTGTATTTGGAATTATACTTTTTTTTTGATAATTTGAGTCATTATGGAAATCATAATTAATACTCCGGGTCTTTATATTCACCTGCAAGACGCTGTGGTGCTTATTCAATACTGTATTGACGGAATTGTTAATATTGCCTCCCAATTTAAAATTTGATTAGTGTTTTTTATTATCTTTTTCGTATTAGGCTGTATATGGGGTAGTTTTTCTAATGTCTGTATTCATCGCATACCTGCAGATAAAAGTGTTATTTTTACTCGATCTTTTTGCCCCGGTTGCCAAAAAACAATTAAATGGTTCGATAATATTCCTTTAATCTCCTTTTTATTATTAAAAAGAAAGTGCAGAAATTGTGACTACAAGATTAGTTTTCAGTATTTTATTGTAGAACTAATAACTGCAATTTCATTTACTATTATATATTATTTTTATGGAATTAGCATCACCTCATTATTACTAATAATACTAAGTATTTTTTTTGTTATTATATTTTTTATTGATTTAAAACATTTTATTATTCCAAATACATTAACATACCCATTAATGTTTATTGGTTTTATAAAATCATTCGATCCTAACTTAAATAACTCTTTATTTCCGAATTATATTAGTTCATTAGCTGGAGGTATAATTGGATATTTAGTCATATGGTTAATTATTTTTACATATAAAAAAATTAGAAATAAAGAAGGTATGGGTTTGGGTGACGCAAAACTTTTATCTGCGATTGGATTTTGGTTTGGATGGTATTCTATTCCTTTTGTGTTGTTTTTATCATCAATAATAGCTTTAGGACTATCTTTGCCATCATTAATCAATAAATCTAAGAATTTGTCTTCTCAAATACCATTTGGTCCATATATTATTCTTGGTATAACACTATATATTTTAATAAGACCTGTAGTTTAATTATTATGAAAAGAATAATACTAGCAATAATATTTAATTTTGTAATCACAACAAGTGCGTACGCATTTTTAACTTTTAATCAAGAATTAGACGTATCAACTAATACAACCCAAATAAGGGGTATAAATTTTAAACCAGATGGAACAATAATGTACGTCACTGAGCGTAATGGTACTACAGATAATGCTATTGGACGTGCGGCTAATATTATTCAATTTAGTTTAAGTACACCGTTTGATATCAGCACAGCACAAGAAGTTTCAAATACAAGAGTAGAAGAGGAGGTTGGTACTAATTTAGATTTTTTACCTCATGCAATTGAATTTAAACCTGATGGCACTCGTTTGTTTTTAATCGCAAATACGGGTACCTTAGTTTATCAGTTCGATCTTTCTACACCTTGGGATACATCAACAATAAGTTTTAGTGCAAAGTATAACGTTACAAGTGAAAGCCAATTAAGAACTATAACTTTTAAACCTGATGGAACGAGAATGTATGTTTCTGGCAGCAATAATGATAAGTTAAAAGAGTACGAACTTGCAACTCCTTGGGATATAACAACATCTAATGTAACAGTTGGTAAAACATCGGCTTCACTTGCAAGTGCAGACAATAGCATGAGAAATGTTCAGTTTAATTCAACTGGTACAGAGCTTTACATAGGTGGTAATGAAAATAATAATATGAATAAGTACACCCTAAGTACTGCCTGGGACATTAGTACGATATCATCTACTTTTACTACATATACCCTGGGTGGTACCACACATGAAGATATGAGAGGTTTTATATTTGTCGCAAACTTTACAAGACTATATATTACAGATGATAAAAGTGATGGCCTAAATAGAGTTATAGAATATACTGCTGCATGCGCAACAACAATAAATTGTGAAAATCCATTAACTGATAATGAAACTGTTGCAATAATTGAGGCTCAAGTAGAATTGTCGAAGAAAATGATAAGACATAATACTCTTCCTATTATGCATAGAATTGAGTGGTTAAGACGTCACAAAAATTATGACAATCTGAATAATTTGCAAGCCGAGATTAGCTTTTCTGACCAACGTCTTTCAAAATTAGTAGACGCTATAAAATCAAATAAAAAATACAAAAAACCCAAGTCTGAAGACGACTGGCATCAATGGAGTGAGGGAAGGATAAATTATGCAAAAACCCATGAAAAAACAGGCTCGTTGATAAAGAGATTTAATAGTAAAGGGGTTGCAATAGGAGCTGATAGGAAAAAAAATCAAGATACAATGTATGGATACGTATTTCAATTTGGAGCCGATAATATAAATGTAGGGTCAGGTAGATCTGAATTACATGCTAAATCATTTAGTGTTTCAATATATGGAACAAAATTAAGAGAGAATCATATTTTTACAGACGGAATTTTAGGATTTAGTCATTTAGATTTAGATATAAAAAGAGATCAGTATGACAATCTTTTAAAAGGAAGTAGAGATGGAAGACAGATTTTTGGTACTTTAAACATTGGAAAACGAATTAATAATAAAGAGCTTAATTTTAATCCAAGTTTAAGATTAGATTTTGGATATACTGAACTTGGATCTTATCAAGAAGAGACAAGTCTATATGATGGACTGACAGATTTAATCTTTTTTAATAAGCACGAGGTTTTGACTGCTTTGGTGACGGCTGGTGTTTTAATCGATAAAACAATTAAACATTATGAAGATAGAATAATAAATCATAATGGAAGACTTGAGTATATTTTAGATGCAAGTCCCTCTTCTGATACAGAATTATATTATTTAAATAATCCAACCAAGATTTATTCTATAAAAATAGATAATGAGACAGATCATAATTATAGAATAGGTTACGGTTTTGATGTTACATCGATCTCAGGTTGGTCCGTGATTGCTAATTTTGAAAGAGAAAATTATAATAGAAGAGGTTATAGTAACAATTTTTATATTTCGGCTGGTTATGTTCCTATCGAGGGAACCAAATTTGCTCTAGGTATAAAAAATAATAACAATATGGACACTGCATTTAATATTATTAAGGAAATTAATGGATTTAATTTAAAATTCGATTTAGAAAATAATTTTTTTAATTCTGCTGATAGTTATCTTGCCAAATTAAGTATTCACGCTGAATATTAATTACATTTGAAGCACGTATGCAACATTTGCATTAATTGCTGTAACGTCTTGTGAAGATTGTTGACCATCAAAAGAAATTAGAAGTTTCCCTGATTTTAACAATTTTTTTTCATAATTTATTCCTAATGATAAAGTTGCCTCTTCAGTTAGATTATCATTTTGAAAAAACTTTTCTTCACTGCCATTAATACTATATGCTTGTGATTTACCAAAAAACATTTTTCTACCATCTAATATCCATGATAAAATAAGTTTTGATTTCCCGCTATTAATTAAATTGTAATTATCACTAAGATCTAAAGAGAGGTTTGTAACATGTTTTTTATCCCATTTATAAAATTGGCTTTCAGAATGTTTAGGAGTGTAAGAATGTGATACATTAATACCTAGTGCTGGCGCTAAATCATTTTCAAATTTATTACCAAAATGAAACTCATAAGATGAATAATTATCAATTAGATCTAAATCTCCACTTGCTGTTGTGTTAGTTAATATATTTCTTTTACTGTTATGTCTTGAGGCTCCAGCTAAAATAAAAGCATCGTTATTATTCTTATCTTCAAAATATACACCAGCTAGTACACTATCTTTTTTAATTCCATGATTTTTATTAAAATCTTGCTTGCTCGATTCATAATTCAAAATTAAATTTTTATTGTTTAAAGGTCTAATAATGTTTATTGCTGCACTACTCATTCCATATCCCATAGCCAATCTACCGGTATTTTCGTTTCTTTTTGAATATGAAGCATATGTGTCGGCCCAAGTTGCTTGTTGATTATAGCTTTCTGAAATTTTGTAACGATTTAATGTTTTTCTTAAATTTAATGATCTGTATCCAAGTTGTTCATCTATATTCTCACTACCATTTTGACTAACCGATCCAATTGAACCCTTAACAATTTGATTTCCGTCTAAATCTTCTAGTTTATATTCTCCAGTTCCAAAAGTAGGATAGTAATATGATTGACCGGCTCCGTGTTGTACTTTTATTGTATGTTCTTCACCATTAATATTAATTTTACCAATTATTCTACCACCATCTTTTAAAGTAATGGTATTTCCTTTTCCTGCAACTCCCAGTGCAAATGCATCAACGCCAGCTTTATTTTCGATTTTTCCACTATTTGTTAATGTTCCCTTAGATGCTGCACCAATAAAGATTGTAGAACCATTAAGTGCTGAAGATGCATTATTATTATTATGAATATATCCAGTGGCATTATTTGTAATTGTTACGTTGTTAGTATCGCTCTCAGCTTTTACAGCATTATTTGCCGTACCATTTGTTGTTACAGCTCCTGCAAAAATTTCTCCAGAGTTTGTAATAGTTGCGTTGTCAGGTTCAGTAACACTGTTTTGAGTAAAAGTGACAGTATTAGTATTAGACTTAATTACAGCACCGTCATTATTTGTAACCGTACTATTTATTGCATCCATTAAATTAATAGCCTTAGAACTTCCGGCACTAATTGTTCCTGAGTTAGTTACTGTTAATCCTGTTTGACTTTTACCCTGAATTGCATTTGATGATGAGGATCCTATAGAAAAAACATTAGCATCTGACTCAACAATTATTGTCGAATTATTTTTTGAGTTTACGTGAATTACCATGGAGCCATTTCGGGATAATGTTGTACCAGATTTAATTGTAAGGGTTAAGTCGGTATCATTAAATTTTTGTTGTTCCAGAGTGTCTGTACTTATGGATTTATCTTCATCGAAAGTTTCAGCTAATGAAGATGTAGAAATTAAAAATGTAAATATTATCAGATATATTTTAAATTTATTTATCATATTAAATTTTGATTTAGATTAATAGTTTTCTCTCCAGCTTCCTCTGTAAATTTGTAAATCAGTTTCACTACCAAGTAATTGTATTAATGTGTCTTCCTGTTTTTCACTATCGGTTGTTATGTTTGCAATTAATTGATCACCACTTACAACTAGTTTAGATAATATACCAGGTTGCAAATAATAGCAGCCTGAATTTGTATCAAATTTACTTTCCTCTCTCACAGTTCTTTGTTGAGATGCTATAATTTCAGACTGGTTAATTCCACATTCATCATCTGCAGCGCAAACAAAGGCGCCTCCAACAGCACACTTAGCGCTTCCATGGGGTGGTTCATAAACTGGATAATAAACAATTCCTCCGAAAATAGTTGGAGATGCAGATGCTTTTCTAAAGAAGTTTTGTGAACCTGTTTCTAATTTAAAAATCCATGCCTCTTTTGTTGCACCTGGACATGCACCCATATCATTTCTGCTATCGGCACAAACTCTTTCGTCGTCAGCATTAGGTGCTGCTAAGGCAACTGTTGTTGCAATCTTTTTGAAATCTTCATCAACTACACTCTCTGTCTCACCTTCATCATTCGTAATTTCTTTTGTTGGACTTGGTATAACCCCATTTATAGAGTGTCTAAAGTTTGGAAAGTCTCTATCTCTTATGCCATAAAGAACATTATCCATTCCTAGTTCTTTAGACCCAATATTTGAGAAATCTCCTGTTCCGCCAAACAACCAAAGATTTCTTGTACTATTACCGTAACCTGCATCCATTGGAAAGTATGTAAATCTTCCGTTTGTTTGATTAGCATTTAAATTAAATAGCGTAGTCTGATCGTATAAGTCTACTGGTGCGGTTCTACCGGTATCTAGATCTTGGGATGAGTCAGTTTCTAACTGATTGTTTTGGTTTGTTAGATTTATTTTAGTAATTTTTCCCTCAAAATCATTTAGATAAACCATGGCACCTCTCCAATCTATTCCTCTAAATGTATCTGGAGTGACCACGATAGGATCTGTAGGAATAGAGTTTGGAATATCATTTTCTAAATCGATTATAGAAATTGGACCGTTGTTCACTTCAGCGTCAAATATTGATCCCCTACCTTCCGCTGAAAAATCCTCTAGATTAATTAAAAATAAACTTGAACCAACTCCTGTAGCTGCACCATATCCTCCTGGTAAAACTGCTACATAAACGTCATCCTCTACTCTTGAGGAAACTGTATTATCTATAGGCATTCTTATTATTCGTGGAGTTCCCCAAGTTTCTCCAAGAGAACTATAATTAAAATTAGGGTC
The DNA here is from genome assembly GCA_902619925.1 of uncultured Pelagibacteraceae bacterium. Classification (GTDB taxonomy): domain Bacteria; phylum Pseudomonadota; class Alphaproteobacteria; order Pelagibacterales; family Pelagibacteraceae; genus Pelagibacter. Next base: position 59,667 of record CACNFY010000002.1, on the reverse strand, counting down.
TTCAGTACCTGAATTTGCAAGTAGAATAGAAAAATTTGTAGTTTCTCCGTCAGAATAGATGCTGTCACTATAATTAATTATTTTTCTTTCAGGATTATTGGGATCTGCACCCTTGCTGATATGAAATGTAACTTCTGATCCCTGAACTTCAACTTTATCGACTGGAGTTTCAACAATGTCTCCGGTCTCGTTTGTTTCTATAACTGTCGCTAGTGAAGGATTGGTTTCAATTATTGCTGGAAAATCATTAATAAGAAATGTAAATTTTGATCCCCTAAAGCAAGCATTTGTTCCACTATTAAAAAATTTTCCATTTGTTGGGTTTGACTCGCAAGTTGCAATTGCATCTCTTCGGGTAAAATCGTCACCAGAGGAATCATTGTTTAAATCAGTTGATTTAGCTGCTTGTTGATTTGCTGCTGCTTTTAAAGCTTCAAGAGACTCATTAATATTGTAACTTCCTTGAGTATATTTATAAGATCGTATATTACCATTTTTATCTGCAACTTTTACCTCATTATTTACTCTATCATTAAATACTGAATATAAATGATGAGGTTTATCTGGATTGGTTACAAGTAAAACTGAAAAACCAGCACCGCCTCTTCCATATGGAATAAATAAAATTGTTTGCCATTGAATTATATCCGAGTAATTACCATCATCGTCCAATCCAACAAACATATCATGAACAACGGGAGAACCATCAACACCAAAGATTGCATTAGATCCACCTCTGTCACTACTAATTCCATCTAATCCCTGGTTTACAATGTTTGGCAATTTAGCAGCTATAAATGGTGGGACAAAAGCCCATGCCTCTTGTCCTGCTTTGGGCCCAGATGTATAAAAAGCATGTAAGGCACCATCATTTGCACCAACATACAAAACCTTTTCACGTATTGTGCTTTTAGCCCAGTTGTCGTAACCTTTTATTTTCCTCCAATAAGCCTCCTCATTTGTTTTTATGAAACTTGTCCTTGCTTTTGGTTTTCCAACTTCAACAATTTGAGAATGATATATGTCCCCTAAAACTGAATTTCTAACATTATTAATATTAGAACAGCCCTCATAAGCAAAATAATCATATCCTCTTACAAATTTAATTAAACCTTTTATGTCATCACTATTACCATCTTCAATACCTAGTTCAGTTAATTTTGCAGCGGGCAGGCTGTTTCCTTTTTCGTCTGTTCCACACTCTGAAGTAGAGCTATGATAATCAGAAACTTTACCACCCAACTCTCCAAAAAGAGAATTAATTTCTGCGGAATTCCCGACAGTAAAATTGTTGTAATTCGATGTAACGTAATCTCTACTTGGCAATGTTGTCCAAATTTTTCTCGTATCAGCCATTGCTTGGTCTTGTACAATTTTAGCTGCATCATAATTACCGCTAGCATTTAAATCATGTACGATTGTTCCATCTGGTAGAATTTTTTTCCTTATTAAAGAACCTTCCCATTCACCATGTTTTCTAAAATTGAATTGTGCTTGATATATATCACCTCCCTCTTGAATATTTGCTGTAACGGATGGAGCTGTAAATGATAGCCTGCTAGCGATTATTCTTTGAATTTCGCTTCTTAACTTTGTGAGTAAATCTTGAGGTGTCAATGCTTCAATTGTCGGTCTACAATCTTCAGCTTCACCTGTAGGATCATCACATGATCCAGCAATAGCCATCTCATCAAAATTGTCCATACCCTCAGGCTCAATACCGTCACCATAGGCTATCATAATTGTTTTAACACCAAGATCTTTTCTAAGTGCTTTAATTTTACTTAATGCTTGTTCATGATGACGCCATTTTCCATCTCCAATAACAATTGCGTAGTTTAATTGACATTCTTCTCTATCACCCTCGTCTTTAGGGGCAAGAGGTTTTCCCTCTCTATCTACCACACGTGGATCTCTAAAGTATTTGGAGGCTAATTGTGCAAAAGCCTGAGCATCAGTGCCGTGTCTTAATCTAATAAGACTAAGCTCATCCACTATTCTATTGGTTGTACCCTTATCTATGCCAACTTTTAAACAAGAATTGCCGTTACACCATTTAGATCTGCCTGCAGGATGAGCACCTATCCAATTGTCGTAATAAACACAATTATCATTACTCTTTTTGTATTTATGACCTGCATACGCTGGTTCATTTGCATTGCAGGAATATTCTCCGTTTTTTGCCCACAAACATTTAGCTTGGCCACACGGTATTGAAAGCGTTCTTCCAGCATTCCAATAACCAAAACCAAACTTTGCTCCTTGGAGCAATGTACTATCTTGAACAACTGATGAGATAGCTATCTTTGCTCCATTTATTCTATTTAGTTTTGTTGTACCCATTTCATCCACCCATCTAATTCTGTTTGAACTTATATTGTACTCTTGAATGCTAACTTTTTCGCCACCGGTCCATACTCTGTTATTTGATACATCTAGACCTTTTGGTCTAAAAATATTAATTCCTGTGCTCTCATCCGTGTTTGCTGCAGAGTCTGGAGTTGCATTGGATCTTTCAGATCCACCTACCTCAATGCTCGTTGTAAATTGTTTACTAGTTGTATTTATACTTAATTTTTGAATTTTACTTTCTGTTCTACTTGTTAAATACATTACATTCATATCTTGTGGATCAATTTCAATATGTTGAGGGTTGCTATATTTATCAGAGGCAAGAGAAACTGATGTTGTTGGTTTATAAACTGTGCCAGTTCTATTTAAAGTAACAGTAACCGTAGCACCATCAGAATGAGCCTCTCTTGTATCTTCTGCTGCTCTAGTAATACCTGTTAAATCATTTCCAGAAATTCCTGTGTAAGAAATTTCTTCTGTTCCTACTTTAATAGTACCTGATGTTTGCAAATCTGTTGTGCTGGTTAAAGTAATAGAATCTCCTGTTCCTCCTGTTCCAGAGGTATCATCTAATAATGCTCCATCTAAAGTAGTAGTACCAGAACCTGACTGAATAACCGTTTCGCTCTTTAATTCAGTTCTATGTATTACACCTCTGTTTGAAGAGTATAAGTAATTTCCCTCATCCATAGTAATTGAAGTGGTAGTATCAAATGCTTGCAATGCTGAATTGTTCCTTAAAGTATAAATTTTAGAAACCTTTTTTGTTAAATTTTTTGAATAAATATCAATTTCAGTTACCCAAGCATTCTTTTTACATCTCCATTTCTTTTTTTTCTTAACTGGTTGAGTACAAATCCTTTCTCTTGAAACGATGATTAAATGATCTTCATTATCAATTTCTCTTATTGTTAGAGCATATGGATAAAAACCTTCTCCTTTTATATTTCCATGTTTATCTTTTCCAAGATCAGGAGCCCAGATTATTTCAAGACAGTTACCATCTGCATCAAACACACCAACTTTTCTGTCATGCAATCCAGTGAAATAAATAACTTCTCCTGAAAAAAGCGCATTAGTTTCTGGATTAAGAACTTTAGATGACTTATCCATGGTGTATATTGTCGAAAAATTGAGATTATTTGGTTCATTGGGTTCAAATGTACAACCCGTATAATTACCTCCTGCTCGGATAGCACCTAAGTTGTTTGAAAATGAGGTATCAAGTTTTTCGGTTGAGTAATCCATTTTGACAACTCCAGCAGACTGACCTATTAAAACATCTCCACTGTCTAATAACAAAACGTCGTGAATTGGACTTAAAGCATCTGCAACTTCGGGAGTATTTACCATACTACTTGAAGTATCTAATAATAATAATATGTTTGCAGGAACATCACCCGACCCTGAACCTGGAGGAAGTGGTTTTGCAAAAATATTATTATTAAAAATTAATAGAAAAAAAAATAATTTTAATAATATTTTTTTCATTTTAAACTTTACCATATATATTTTTTAAACTTTTCATTAGTTATTAAGAATTCTTCTTTAATTAAAGAGGATTGGTTTGTTATTTCCTTTCTGTAATAATATTTTTTATTATTTCTATCCCAGCTTTCCGATCCAGTCCATGAAGGATTATTAATGCTTGCAATATTTGAAACATCATTAAAATGTTTTTTTATATAATAATAAATTAATTTTTTTTCGTCCTCTTGGTATTTTATATCTATTAATGAAATTATTCTTATACCTCCGACTATTTCATTATTTATTAAAACTCTTAATTTTGCTTCCTCCATCCCATCTTCAGGACATAACTCTTTAAAATCATCCTCGATATATGAGTACTGATTTTCATATTTATGATCAACTATATATTCTTCATATAATCCTAAGCTTTCAAAAGCTATTGATTGATTGTCCCCAATGTCAAATTCTAAATCGCACTGAAAAGCATTTGCATAAGTAGTGTTAATCAGAAAAAAGAAAAATAATAATTTTAATTTAAAATATTTTTTCATAAAATTAGTATGGCATAACAACCATAGTTTCCAAAGGTACTAAAATGTTAATATTAGATAGATTTTTATCATAATACATTCCACAGCCAAAAATTTTATAGGCAGATCCTTGCCTTGCAACATCTACACTTGTAGTTCTCTGAACACTTGCTCCACCACCTTGATAAGTTGAGAAACCGATGTGTTGAATAAAAAATGAATATTTAAATCTTTTTAGATAATTTTTTTCTTGTGTAAGGGCAGCTTGTGCTGCATTAGCATTAAATAATGATGAGTTATCGCTACCACCTTTAATATTAAATTCATGTAACATACTTTCATTAACTAAAGGAGCTACAATGTCCCAAAACTCTCCTAATCTATCGTGATCTTCAGGAAGTTCATAAGCGATATTTACATCTTCTCCAACTCTAAAATTTTTAAAACTATTCATACAAATTGATTTGTTATTATTTTGAACCTCTTTGACATTAAGCATAACACCTTTGTTCCATGCATCTCTTACTAGTGTTCCTCTTGCTGATGATAATTCATTTAAAGTAAGTTTAAACTGCTCAAGTGCAGAGTTATCTTCATCTTCTTTATTTTTTAAATATTCTTCGTCTTCTTCATTTAGATTGCAACTTGCAAAATCATACTCGTTACCCTCTAAAGCAGCCTTCTCTTTTTCTTCTATACATTTAGGCACCAATGTTGCGTCATAAACACGATTATTTTTAATTTCACCTTTTCCTCCTACCCATTGTCCAAGATAATTATCTGCTAAATATTTTTCTCCCTCCATCAATGCAGTCTCCGCTACATAAAATGTTTGTTGGTATTCGTCGCTATTGTTATTATTTCTGTGATCACCAGAGGCAATGACTATTAGGGATCCTCCCATTAAAGACATAACCAATAAAAGAACTAAAGATAATATCAAGGCAAATCCTTTCTCATTTTTCATTATAAAGATCCCCCAATATTTCTTGTATGAACTGTTACAAATATATTATCTCTTAAGTATCTATCCTCTACTTCTAAATTATCAGATCTGTCAGAAGTAAAAGAGTTTACAATTTTTTTTTGATTTTTATTAAAATATCCTTTTGGTGAACTCGATCTAAAAGTCAATTTAACATCAACTGATCTTATATTAAACATTTCCTCTAAGTTCTCTGCTGGATTTGCATTTACAGTTTTTCCATTTTTATCGAGCGCTATAAACTCCATGTCAACCACATATTCTCTGATTAACTCGCCTTCATAGCATTCGTCACAATTACTTATCCATTCTCCCTCCTCTTGAGTTATTGTCTGTTTCCAACTTTCTTTTGATTTATAAACCGCATAGTATTGATCAACAACATCTTGTCCAATTTTCCTCTCTACAGGCATAGCAAAATAAGTTACTCTATATCTTTTATACGGTTGCGTAAGATCATTTGCATTAAAGTCTCCGTAAACAACGTGTATCCGATCACAACAAACTTTGATTGGATCGTCTGCATGATTTTCATCTACTAAATTTAAATTTTTACCTAGTTTAGTTTCTAAGGTTTCACTTGTGACTACCTCGTCATATCCTAATGTATTTTTATAAATTACAACTGGCATATGACTGTCTTCTTTAGTGTCATCAGTATTACCTAACTTAAATTCTAAATAATCTTGTTTTGGAATGTCATTATTAGAATTTTCAAAAACTCCATAGTAATATTTAAAACCTGCCATTCTAATATCTCTCATAAGCATAGATACAATATCTCTACCTGATCTACTTATTCCAGCAACATCAGTTACTCTACTATAAGTATTATTTACAACAGTATAACTTGCAAACATTGCTGCCATCATTATGCTAGCAATAGCAACCCCAATTAATATCTCTATCAAAGAGAAACCGTTAATTTTTTTTTTATCCTTCAGTGCCAAACCCCTCTAGTCCTGGTCCTCCACCTTCTTCTTCAGGTATTTCACCAGGGTTTTGTTTAATTTTATAATCAGACTGAAAATATAAAAATTTTCTTTTTTTTCCATTATTTAAATTAATTTGAATTCTACCAACATACATTGCTTCATCATAAATTTTCGGATTTATTATCTGACAATTTGACCATGCACAAAGTTCAAACATTTCTACAGTCTTAAAGTCCTTTTCACTTTTACATTTTACAGTCCTATCTTCACCTAACATTCTTACCCATTTGACAACTTTATTCTTAGGCGCGTCTTCGTATTTTTCTGCCTCTGATCCGTGAATTGGTTTAAACTGACCAGTATTAACTCTATTATTTGAACAATTTTTAATTTTTACTCCTGGAAAGTTTGAAAATCCAACGTTACTATCACTTGCAGCATGATCAACCCATTTATTTCGATCTCCCTCTATTTCCGGAGGTATAAAGGTCGGAGAACATTCTGGCATATTGCCAGCAGAAAGTTGCATGTAATATTCTGCAAATTTAAAGCATTCAGTATCTGTCTCAGTATCCGGTAAAGATCCAACCTCACCAATATAAGCTTTGCCATCCACGTAATAAATATTCTCTTGATCTTCTTCAGAAAGGCCTCCAATACTATCTTTGTATCCAATAAAACCTTCAGCAACCATCGAAGACATAAAGTTAGCTTTAGTTCTTTCTCCTGATGTATTAATTGATGTAACGGAAAAAGTGACCATTTGAAATATAGCAATAAAACCAATACCAATTATTGCTGTAGAAATTAATGCTTCTATTAAAGATAAACCTTTTTGTGTAGAATTCTTCATATTATTGTATTGCCCAATCTCCGTTATTTACATTGTATTTTTCTAATTTAACATTTCCAAATCGTGTCCAGCTTATTTCAAAGATTACTTTTTTTTTTCTGTCTTTATCTTTAAACCCTGGATAATCTGGGCAATCGTCTATATTTTTTGAACAAACATAAATATTATTTTCAGTCAAATCACCTGATGTACTAAAATAAGTTCCATCTTTTGAGAAACATACAGCTCCACTTGAAATACTTATATTTACTTCATCAGTTTCAAAATGACGTACTTCAGGGTTAGTTCCAGATTTACCGTAATGATCAAATTTATTTGAACTACTTTCCTCTACGTTGCATCTTGATGAAGAATTGTGCCAACCAGGTACTCCAATGTTTTGTGCAAGTTTAGTTGTGAGCATCCCGTTAGTGCTAAAAGAAAGTTTTCCACTATCCTCTGTTTCAACTACGAATTGCCCAAATCCATATGAGCCTCTTTGGACTTGAGAATTTATACTTACTATAAGATCTCTAATTCTTTCTGCTTCTATTCTCACTTCTCTATCTTTAGACAAAGAACTAAATTGTGGTATCCCGATTGCAGATATTATACCTACAATTGCTAGGACTACTAGGACTTCTAAAAGTGAAAAGCCTTTAATTTTCTTTTGCTGCGCTTGCATCAATTTTTCCTGCTTGTGCAAGATTTTCTAATGATTTTGACATTGTTATCATTCCGTCTTTAACGGCGGTCTGCATGATGCTTGGTATTTGATGAATTTTTGCTTCTCTGATTAAGTTTTGTATTGGAGCATTACATTTCATTACTTCAAAAGCACCCACTCGACCGAGTCCATCTTTTGTTTTTAATAATCTTTGTGTTACAACCATTTTTAAAGAAGTGGATAATTGTGCACGGATTTGAGCTTGTTGTTCCGGTGGAAACACATCAATAATTCTATTTATTGTATTTGGCGCTCCACTTGTGTGAAGTGTTCCAAATACTAAGTGACCTGTTTCTGCTGCTGTTAAAGCTAAACTAACAGTTTCAAGATCTCTCATCTCTCCAACTAAAATTACATCAGGATCTTCACGTAACGCAGCCTTTAGTGCACTTGCAAATGTTTGTGTTTGTTTGCCAACTTCTCTATGAGAAACTATGCTTTTTTGGTCAGTATGAATAAATTCCACTGGATCTTCTACTGTTATAATATTTGCCGTTCTAGTTTTGTTTATTTCATTTACGATTGCTGCGAGAGTTGTAGATTTTCCTGAACCGGTTGGTCCTGTTACCAGCACTAACCCTTTATGCATATCTATAATATCATATAAAACATCAGGCAAATCAAATTGTCCCATTTCAGGTATTTTACTTTCAACACGTCTTAAGACTGCTGCTGGTCCGTTAAGTGTTTTGTAAAAATTTGCTCTAAACCTAAGTCCGCTAATTGTAACTGCCGAATCTAGTTCGTGGGTATTTTGAAATTTTTTAGTCTCATGTTCGTTGCAATTAGTGGTCATCATATCAATTAAATCTTGAGGCTTAACCATCACATCTTTAACCATAACAATTTCTCCAGTTTGTCGGTAAGCAAGAGGGGATCCAGATCTAATATGAAAATCTGAAATTTTTTTATTATTTTTAGCTAATTCTTCTAATTTTTCGAACATAAATTTATATTTATAATTAAGATAATTATAATCTTTAATTAAAAATATTTAACTTAATTTATTGTCCAATTTGGTCAGTAATTTAAGTATTTTTGGCGCATCTGGCTCATTGTTTTATGACTATGATATCTGTTCCCTACTATAAATTTTACTACTCATAACTATACCGAGTCCTATCATTGTAGCCAACATGGATGAACCTCCATATGACATGATTGGAAGTGGTGAACCAACTATTGGTAGTAATCCTAATACCATCGACATATTAACAGTAATATAAATGAAAATTGCTGAACCGAAACCATAGCAAAATATTTTTGCAAAAAAGCTTCTTGATAAAGATCCAATACGAATGATTCTGAAAATTAAAATTGCATATAAAATTAATAATATTAATGATCCTAAAAAACCAAACTCTTCGGAATAAAGTGTAAAAATAAAATCAGTATGCTTCTCCGGTAAAAATTCTAAATACCCTTGAGTACCTTTTAAAAAACCTTTTCCTGTTAAGCCGCCAGATCCAACTGCTATTTTAGATTGTATAATTTGATATCCTGCTCCTAAGGGGTCTTTATCTGGATCAAAAAAAGTTAAAATTCTTAGTTTTTGATATGGCTTTAAAAAAGAAATTATAAAAGGTGCCGAAATAATAAATAGTAAAAAAGAATAAAAAAAATATTTAACATTAACACCAGCTAACCATAAAACAATAATACCGCTTATAGCTATTAAGATTGATGTTCCAAGATCTGGCTGAGTTATCACTAAAAATGTAGGTAAAACTAAAATTACAATTGGAAAAAATATATTTGTGAACTTATTCATAGTATGAATTTGTGCTCGGTGATAATATTTTGCAAAGCATGCAATAATTGCAATTTTCATAAGCTCGGAAGGTTGTAAGTTTATAAAATATAGATTGATCCATCTTTGGGATCCTGATGCTGTTATTCCGTAAAATGATGCCCAAATTAATAACAATAAGGTTACAAAGTAAAATAAATACGATAGAGCATGCCAGGTTCTTATATTAATAAAAGATATGGCAATCATCATTGAAAAAAATATACAAAATCTCAAAGCATGATTTTTGGTATGATAAAGTATTTCACCTCCATCTGTAGAGTACATGGAAAAAATTCCGATAAGTCCAATAAGCATTACGCACAAAAGTAAAATATAATCAAAAGATCTTAATTTCTGGAAAAAAGTAAGTTGATTTGAAAATGAAATACTATCTCTCATATCTTCAATCCATTTTTGTTTTGTCTATCCTCATGTCTGTCGATAACAGCTTTCATTAATTTTTTCGCTAATGGTGCAGCAGCTTTACTTCCTGATCCGCCATGTTCAACCAATATACTCATAGCATATCTTGGATTTTTATAAGGTCCAAAAGCGATAAACCAAGCATGATCACGATTTCTATATGGAATTTGTGATAGTTCTAAATCTAACTCTCTTTCTTCTTCAGTAATTCTCTTGACCTGTGAGGTACCTGTTTTTCCAGCAAACTGATATTTTGGATCATCTATTCTAGAAGAATAAGAAGTACCATATATTTCATTAGTGGATTTGAACATAGCATCTAAAACAAATTTAACATTTTCAGGATTTCTATAAAGTGGCTCATACTCTTTAATACTAGGTTTTAAAAATTCCTCAGTCGCTTTTATTAATGCATTATCTTTTTTCTTAGCTTCAAATTCATTTTCTAACATCTTTTGTTTTATCATTTCATATGAGTTTTGATTTTCATCTACTCTAATTTTTGGGTAGATTTTATATCCTCCATTTGCTAACTGAGCAGTCATTAAGCATAATTGTAGAGGATTTGTTTGAATATAACCTTGTCCTATTCCTGTTATAAATGTTTCTCCTAAATACCAATTTTGACCTAAATTTTCTTTTTTCCATTTAGTAGATGGAACAATACCTTTTTTCTCATTTAGGAAATATTCACCAAGAACTTGTTTGCCTAATCCAAATTTTTCAGCAGTTATATTCAGTCTATCAACCCCAAGCAGTCTAGCAAGTTCGTAAAAATAAATATCACAAGATTGTTTAATCGCATTTTTTAAACTCATAAATCCATGACCTTTTTTTTTCCAACAATGATATTTTTGTTCATACATTTCTACTTTACCCCTACATTCAACTTTCATATTTGTTCTAATAACATCATTTTCTAAAGCTGATAGGGCCACTAACGGTTTAATCGTTGATCCTGGTGAATATAACCCTGATACAGTTTTATTAATAAGTGGCTTTAAAGGATCTTTTTTAATTTGATTCCATAAATTATTATCAATTCCATATAAAAATAAATTAGGATCAAATGATGGTGAAGAGTTCATAGCTATTATTTCACCAGTATAAATATCCATTACGCTTATAGATCCTGCTTTATCTCTTAAAAGTTCTGAAGTTAATTTTTGAATTTCGGTGTCGATAGTTAAATTAATTGTTTTTCCCTTATTTCCCTCTTTAAAATCGATTTGATTTATTCTTTTTCCATAAGCATTTACTTCATATCTTTGTACACCATTAGTACCTATTAATTCATTTTCAAATTTTTTTTCCAGACCAGATTTTCCAACCCTAAGTCCTGGAACATTCCTATCTTTTATTATATCATTACTTATAATATCTTTTGGACTAGCTTGAGATACATATCCAAGAACATGTGTATAACTTTCTCCAAAAGGATAACTTCTTCCTACAGATATTACTGGTTTGGCTCCAGGCAATTCATGTAAATGAAAATTAATTCTAGAAAATTGACTCCAAGTCAAATTTTCAGATATAACTAAAGTCTCCCAAGGCTTTTGACTATTTTTTATTTTTATAAGTTTAGCTAACTTCTCATTATTAAAATTTAGTATATCTTTTAACCTTACAATGAGACTTCTAAAATCCTCAACCTGTTCAGGAACTACATGTAATTGATAAACCTTCAAATTTCCTGCAATTGTTTTTCCAAAGTAGTCTTTAAATTCACCTCTTACTGGGGGTAGCCTTGTTTCTCTAAGTCTATTTTTATCTGATAAAGTTAAGTACTTTTTATTTTCACTAATTTGTAATGAAAAAAGCCTACCGACTATTCCAAAAAACACAACTGCTTTAGCTGCAGAGAATATGAACATTCTTCTGTTTACTGTTTTTAATTTACTAAATCCTGAATTACGATCGTCGCTAATCATTTTTTTTTCTTTTAAAGACTTTATTATAATAAAACTCGAATATAAAAGAGAATATATAATACAACAAAAACGTAAAAAAAATATTTCCAGTTAAATCATAGTAGTTAACATCAACCTTAAAAATTATTATTAATAAAAAATAGTTAATTGAGGTAGCTACTAGTATGGTAAATAAGAAAAACAACCAATCATTAACAAGATTAGGATGGAGAGTTATATTTCTTAAATAAGCTGCAAAGCCGCATATTATTAAATATGTCAGGCCGCTTAAACCTATAGGAAAACCAATCACCACATCATTAAATAATCCAGCAATAAATATGAACCCATAACCCAAGCTTTCACTTCTTTTTAAACTCCAATAGTAAATTAATATAAATGGGAAATTGAAAGAAAAATATTTGTAATTTAAATAGTTAAAATCAAACTCATTTAGTACCGAAACAAAAAGTAATAATAATGGTGCACTTTCCAAAAGCTTAAAAAATACAGTTTTTTTACTTTCAATACTCATAGTTAATTTTCGTCTTTCTCAAATGATACTAATTTTACAAATGTTAACTGTGATAAATCAGAAAAAAATTTAATTTTATCATTATCTATATATTCACCAATAGGAATACCAGATTTAAATACCCCGCCTGCTCCCGAAGTATAAACAAGTTTCTTTTCTGAAAAATTATATTCTGTCTCAAAATGTTGAATTTTTCCAAAGTTTTTTCCAGTTCCAGACATGATAGACTGAATATCACCTGGTTCGAGTATTACAGGGATTTTGCTGTTTAAGTCTGAGATTAGCAGGGCCCTTGATGTTGCATAATTTACTTCAACTATTTTTCCTATTAAATATGGACCATCTAGAACAGCCATTCCTATTTTAAGATTATCTTTACTTCCTTTGTTTACTATAAGAGACTTTAAAAAAGGCGAGTCTTTATCTAATAAAACTTTAGCAACTAATTCATCAGAATTAATAATATATTCATCAATTAATCTTCTAAGTCTGTCATTTTCAGATTTTAAATAATTTAAATTATAATTTTTTCCCTTAAGTATTTTTAATTCTTCTTTTGTTTCATTATATTCATCATAAAGATTTAAATGATTGTTTATTGCGATTATTGAATTACTAATTTGTTTTTCAGGCAAAGAAACTATGAAAGATATTCTATATACAACTTCATTTAATCCAGATTTTAAATAATTTATTGCATAGAAATTTATTCTACTTAAAAAAATTAAAAAAATAGAAAATAAAATTAATCCAATTAGAGAAAATCTTTGTTTGTTCCCTTTTTTTATAAAAGCAGAACGAATAGCTATTACAAAGTCATCTCTACTCGTCGCCATAAACTTACTTATTCAGATAATACTGTTGAGAAAGTCTCCTCTTGATCTAAAGCTTTGCCTGTACCAACAGCTACACATGCCAACGGATCCTCGGCAATATGAACTGGTAAACCTGTCTCTTTTGCAAATCTTTTATCAATGTTTTTTAATAAAGCACCTCCACCAGTTAGTGTTAACCCCATATCTACTAGGTCTGCAGAAAGTTCTGGTGGTGTGTTTTCTAAAGCATCTTTTATTCCATTAATCATCTCTTTTAAAATTGGGTTTAACGCCTCAGAAGTGTCGCGTTCAGTAATATTTACTTCTTTAGGTGTACCTGATCTAATGTCTCTGCCTTTGACAGCATATTTATTTTCGTTAGTAGGTATAGCTGTTCCAACTTCTTTCTTTATTTTCTCAGCTGAACTATCTCCAATCATTAAATTATATTCTTTTCTCATGTAATTAGCTAAAGAATGATCCATAGCATCTCCAGCTACTCTTAAAGAATTTGAATAAACTACTCCTCCAAGTGACATAACCGCTATCTCTGTTGTTCCTCCTCCAATATCGACAACCATTGATCCGGTTGCTTCTGAAATAGGTAAACCAGCTCCTATTGCTGCAGCTATTGGCTCTTCAATTAATTGCACTCTTCTAGCTCCTGCTGCTAGGGCGCTATCTTGAATTGCTTTTCTTTCAACGGGTGTTGATCCTGTAGGAACGCAAATTAAAATTCTAGGATTTGCAAAAGTACTTCTTTTATGAACTTTTTTGATAAAATGTTTAATCATTTCCTCTGTAACTATAAAATCAGCGATTACGCCATCTCTTAAAGGTCTTATTGCACTTATATTTCCGGGTGTTCTTCCCAACATAGTTTTTGCTTCATCTCCAACGGCTAAAACTGATTTTTTTCCTTTATTATCAACCACTGCAACGACAGATGGTTCATTCAAAACTACCCCTTGTCCTTTAAGAACTACAAGTGTGTTAGCAGTTCCAAGATCTATTGCCATATCCTGAGACCATATTTTTGTTATTTTATCTAACATTCCCATATTTATATTCCCCTTACTTTTTGATGTTTTATTTGTTGCGATGGAGCTTTTTTCTCCCTCTTAATTAACATTTTATTTAATGCAGCTAAATAAGCATTTGCAGAAGCCACTAATGTATCTGTATCAGCAGATTGACCAACTGTGGTTCTATCATTTTCTTCAATTTTAACACTGACTGTAGCCTGCGCATCTGTGCCTTCTGTTACAGCATGAACCTGGTAAAGTAATAATTTCATATCATGAGGATACAATTCTTTGATGCATTTAAACGTAGCATCAACTGGACCGTCACCTATTTGAGTTGTGCTTTTTATCTCTCCAAATACATCAAGCGTCATTTCAGCTTTTTGCGGTTCTCCAGTTCCAGCGAAAACTTTAAGCGATTTAAGATTTATTGCATTTAATTTATTGTCAAAAATCAAACTGTCATCAACTAAAGCTACTATATCTTCATCGTATATATGTTTTTTTTTGTCAGCTAAGATTTTAAATTTTCCAAAAGCATTTTGAATTACATCATCAGTTACATCTGCATATCCTAGGTCATTTAATTTATCTTTAAATGCATGTCGACCAGAATGTTTCCCCATCACTAGAGATGTTTTTTTAACGCCTACGCTTTCTGGTGTCATTATTTCATAAGTTTCTCTGTTTTTTAACATTCCATCCTGATGTATCCCAGATTCGTGCGCAAAGGCATTTTTTCCAACGATTGCTTTGTTAAATTGCACTGGAAAACCGGTTGCATTCGATACAATCTTAGAGGCTTTACTAATAAGTTCAGTTTTTATTCCAGTTTCATATGGCATTAAATCATTTCTTGTTTTTATGGCCATAACGATTTCTTCAAGTGCTGCGTTTCCAGCCCGCTCACCAATACCATTTATAGTACATTCTATTTGTCTAACTCCAGCAGACAATCCGGCAAGAGCATTCGCAACTGCTAATCCCAAGTCATTGTGACAATGCGCTGAAATTATTGCCTTATCAATATTAGGTACATTATTTCTAATATGAGTGATTGTCTTTGCGAACTCTTCGGGTATTGAATATCCAACTGTATCAGGTATATTCACTGTTGTGGCTCCACACTTAATAGCAAGTTCAATAGTTTTACACATAAAATCTAAATCTGTTCTAGTTCCGTCTTCACACGACCATTCAACATCATCTGTAAATTTTCTCGCATAAGTGACACTTTCTTTGATTGCATCTAGAACTTGGTCTTTTGACATATCTAATTTATGTTTCATGTGTACAGGGCTAGTTGAAATGAAAGTATGAATTCTAAATCTTTTTGCATATTGAAGTGACTCATGACAGGCATCAATATCTTTTTTCAATGCTCTTGACAAACCACAAGGAACTGAGTTTTTTACAATTTTACTTATCGCTGTGACTGCTTCAAAATCCCCTGGGGATGAAATAGGAAAACCTGCTTCTATAATATCTATTCCCATCTCATCGAACACTCGAGAAATTTGAATTTTTTCTTCAACACTCATTGACGCGCCTGGAGACTGTTCTCCATCTCTCATTGTAGTGTCAAATATATATACTTTTTCCTTTGTCATTTTTAAAAATATGGGTTAGCGGATAATACATCCTCTACTCCAGATTGCAAAAAAAATATCTAATTTAATAGGAATTTAAATCCTAATTTTTATCGCTATCAACAAGTTTCTTTTTAGATATCCAAGGCATCATAGCTCTCAAATTTGCCCCTACTTTTTCTACTGGATGTTCAGCAAGTTTTTCTCTTATTTTAAGAAAATTCTTTTGACCATTTTTACACTCATCCATCCATTCTTTTGTAAATTTTCCAGACTGAATATCTGCTAAAACTTCTTTCATTCTTTTTTTAGTTTCTTCTTTATTAATAATTCTTGGACCTGAAATATATTCTCCATACTCTGCTGTATTGGAAATAGAATAGTTCATGTTTGCTATGCCTCCTTCATAGATTAAATCTACAATTAGTTTTACCTCGTGAACAGTTTCAAAGTATGCCATCTCAGGCTCATATCCTGCTTCGACTAAAGTTTCATATCCGTTTTTTATTAATTCTACTAATCCACCACAAAGAACTGTTTGCTCTCCAAAAAGATCAGTTTCTACTTCATCTTTAAAAGTTGTTTCTATAATACCTGATCTTCCTCCGCCAATTGCTGATGCATAAGACATAGCGATATCTCTAGCTTTTCCAGAACCGTTTTGATGGACTGCGAATAAACAAGGAACTCCTCCACCCTTTTCAAATTCACTTCTAACTAAATGCCCAGGTCCTTTTGGGGCAACCATAAAAACATCTAAGTCTTTTCTTGCTTTAATTAAATCGTAATGAATATTTAAGCCATGTGCAAAAGCTATAGATGTTCCCTCTTTAACTCTTTGCTCTATATGATTTTTATATATAGTTGCTTGTAGTTCATCTGGTGTCAATACCATTACTACGTCTGCCCAGGCTGCCGCATCTGATAAATTCATAACTTTTAAACCTTTCGACTCTGCTTTTTCTTTGCTTGATGAACCATCTCTTAAAGCTACAACTACTTCTTTCACACCGCTATCTTTTAAATTTAATGCATGAGCATGTCCTTGGCTACCGTATCCGAATATTGCTATTTTTTTATCTTTAATTAAACTTGGGTTTGTATCTTTTTCATAAAACATTTTCATAGTTGTCTCCTATTATTTAAATACCTCTGAACCTCTAGTCATTGCAACTGCGCCAGTTCGTGAAATACTTACTAAACCATATTTTTTAAAATTTTTTGACATTTTATCTATTTCTCTTCTCAATGCAGTAACTTGTATCACACAAGATTTATTTGTCTCATCCAATATTACAGGATTAAACCTTTTACAAGCATTAATTATTAATTTGATTTTCTTTGAATTTGTTACAAATTTAAATAATGCCATTTCTTTAAATATAACCTTCTCATCATCTCTTTTAAAACTTGCTACCTTATGAACTGGGACGAGTTTTTTAAGCTGGAGTTTAATTTGGTCAATAACCTCAGGTGTACCAGTTGTAACGATAGTTACTCTTGAAATATTAAATTTAGAGTCAACTTCTGCCACAGCTAATGACTCAATATTGTATCCTCTACCAGAAAATAATCCAACCACTCTAGCTAAAACGCCAGCTTCATTATCTACCCATACAACTATTATATGTGTTTCTAATTTACCTTTTTTGCCTGCAACACTATAGGCTGATTTTGATTTGGGCATTAAACTAATGCTTTTCCTTTACCTGTAATTTTATTATCTTTCTCATCTTCAGGTCCCAAAATCATTTGATTATGAGGTTTTCCTGAAGGTATCATCGGAAAACAGTTTTCTTGTTTATCAACTAAACAATCAAATATTACTGGTCTATCTGTATTTAACATTTCAATTATTTTATCGTCTAATTCATCTGGAGTTTTTGCCCTTATACCAACACATCCATAAGCTTCTGCTAATTTTACGAAATCTGGAAGTGCTGCTGTATAACTTTCTGAGTAATTCTTATCATGTAAAAGTTCCTGCCATTGTCTAACCATTCCCATATACTCATTGTTTAAAATAAATATTTTAATTGGTAAACTGTATTGAACAGCTGTAGACATTTCTTGCATAGTCATTAAAACTGATGCTTCTCCAGCGATATCAATAACTAATTTATTTGGATGTGCAATTTGAACACCAACCGCGGCTGGTAATCCATAACCCATAGTCCCTAAACCACCCGAGGTCATCCATCTGTTTGGTTTATCAAATTTATAATGTTGCGCAGCCCACATCTGATGTTGTCCAACTTCAGTGGTAATATAAGTATCTTTATTTTTTGTAAGCTCGTATAATCTTTGAATCGCGTATTGTGGTTTTATTGAACTTTCACTATTAATATAATTTAAAGACTTTTTCTTTCTCCAATTATCAATTTTTTCCCACCACTTAGAAGTATTTTGTTTATTAGATTTAAGAAAATTTGGTTTAGTTTTCTTTATAGTTTTTATTATAGAAGATAGAACCGACTTAACATCTCCTACTAAAGGAAGATCAACTTTTACATTTTTATTTATTGATGAAGGGTCTATATCAATGTGTACTTTTTTTGAATTTGGTGAAAATTCATCTAATTTTCCAGTTATACGATCATCAAATCTAGCACCTATATTTATCATAAGATCACAGTCATGCATTGCGTTGTTTGCTTCATAAGTTCCATGCATTCCAAGCATACCCAAAAACTGCTCATCATCTCCAGGAAAACAACCTAGACCTTGCAATGTAGATGTTATTGGAAATCCCGTTGATCTAACAAGCTCTCTAAGAAGTTCGCTCGCTTTAGGTCCAGAATTTATTACACCACCACCTGTATAAAAAATTGGTCTTTTCGATTTACTCATCAAATCTATCAATTGATCAACATCATATTGTTTATAATACGAATGACTTTTACCATTTAGTTTTTTTGTTTTTTTGAATGGTAAATATTTTATTTTTTGAAATTGAATATCTTTTGGAATGTCTACAAGAACTGGTCCCGGTCGACCAGTAGTTGCAACTTCAAAAGCTTTATGAATAGTTTTTTGTAAATCTTTTATATCTTTAACTAACCAATTATGTTTGGTACACGGTCTTGTAATACCTGTGGTATCACATTCTTGAAATGCGTCAGTTCCAATTAAATGTGTAGGAACTTGTCCTGATATACAAACTAATGGAATAGAATCCATGTATGCATCAGTTAATGCTGTTACAGCATTCGTTGCTCCTGGTCCAGACGTTACTAAAACTACCCCAGGTTTGCCAGATGATCTTGCATATCCTTCAGCAGCATGACCCGCACCTTGCTCGTGTCTAACTAAGATATGTTTTATAGTTTCAAAATTTTTTAATTCGTCGTATATTGGTAATACTGCTCCTCCTGGGTAACCAAAAATAAAATCTACCTCCTGATCTTCGAGACACTTGAATACTATTTCCGCACCTGTATATAATTTTGGCATTTAACCAATCTAGCTGAAGTTGTGCTTGTTGGTCAAGTTTAACAGGCTAGTATTTGAAATTTTTAATATATTTTTTTGTCTCAATCAGTGAAAGACGAGTCCAATCTGACATATGACCCCTAGCCCAAGTCGCTTGTCTCTTTGCATATTGTCTTGTTTTTATTGATATTTTTTCTTGGAGTTCTTTTAAATCATATTTTTTGTCAAGAAAATCTGTAATCTCTGAAATTCCTATTATTTTATTTGAGCTCAAACTCTTTTTAACCTTTAGCCTATTGAATTTTTTGACCTCATTAATAGATCGCTTGCCAATAATTTTTTTGCTTCTAGCTTCTATTCTTTTTAAAATTATCTCTCTCGGAAAATCTAAGTAGATTTTAATAAATTGATTTTTATCATAATTGCTTTTGGTTTTACTAAACCAATCGAATAATGAAATGCCCGAAAACTTTTTTACCTCAAATGCTCTTATTGATCTTTGTGAGTCACTCGGATCTAATCTTGTCTTACATTTTGGATCTAATTT
This sequence comes from uncultured Pelagibacteraceae bacterium, assembly GCA_902619925.1. GTDB lineage: Bacteria > Pseudomonadota > Alphaproteobacteria > Pelagibacterales > Pelagibacteraceae > Pelagibacter. The sequence continues at coordinate 39,762 of CACNFY010000002.1, read as the reverse complement.
AATTAATTCCCTAAAAAATTTCTTTTGTCCTAATTTTTTATGAAATTTAATTATTTCTTTTCTTAATTTTGAAGGAATATTAGGAATCTTAGCTAACCCGTCTGTTAATGACTTAAAATATAATCCTGTACCACCAACAATAATTGGAGTTTTTTTTTTATTAAGTATATCTTCTATTTTTTTGTTTGATAAATTTAACCAGTGCCCTACTGAAAATTTTTTTTTTACTGAATGAAATCCATATAAATGATGTTTAACTTTATTTGTTAGACTTTTTTCAGGTCTGGTGTTCAGAATTTTTATTTCTTTATAAATTTGCATACTATCGGCATTTATTATTTCACCATTTATTTTTTTGGCTAGTTTTACAGCAAATTCAGATTTTCCAGATGCAGTTGTTCCAGATATAAGAATTATTTTGGACATTTGTCCCTATACTAGTCTAATTTGACTCCAATATATCTTTTTTGGTTTTGATTATTGAAAATAGCAATTAAAATATTTTTGTCAGTTTTTCTTTGCGCAATTTTTATTAAATTATTTAATTCTCCGATAGTTTTAATTTTTTTCTTTTGTGCCTCTACAATGATATTATTTACTTTTAAATAATTTATTGGACTATTTTGATCAATTTCAGTTATAACTACTCCAGTTGTGTTGGAAGGTAGTTTTCTTTGTTGTACATCCTCTTTTGTCAGCAATCTAACTCTAATTTTTAATCCTTCTATGTAAGATTCCTTTGGTAATTTAGGTTTAGTATCTTGAGCGACAAAGTCATCCGAAGTCTCTAGTCTTCCAAGAATAATCTCTTTTGTAAACTCTTTATTATTTCTCCAAATTTTTACTTTTACTTTTTTTCCAACAGAAGTTTCTGCTACAATTTTTGGAAGCTCTTTCATTTCATTAATTAATTTTCCATCAAATTCTAGGATTACATCCCCATCTTTTATTCCACCTTTATCTGAAGGGCTGCCTTTAGCAACACTAGCAACTAATGCTCCTCTTGGTTTATCTAGTTTTAGACTATCAGCTATTTCCTCTGTAACAACTTGTATTCTTACTCCTAACCATCCTCTTTTTGTTTCACCAAATTTAATTAATTGATCTATAACTTTCTGTGCACTATTGGATGGAATAGCAAACCCAATTCCTATTGATCCTGACTGACCTAATATTGCTGTATTAATCCCTATGACATCTCCATTAAGATTAAATAAAGGACCACCAGAATTTCCTTGATTAATTGATGCATCTGTTTGAATGTAATCTTCATACCTTGATAAACCTATGCTTCTATTTCTAGCAGATATAATTCCTGCAGTAACTGTTCCTCCTAAACCAAAAGGATTACCTATCGCTACTACCCAATCACCGATTCTTGCTTTGTCTGAGTCGCCAAATTTTACAGGTTTAAATTTGTCCTTTGTGTCAATTTTTAAAACGGCAATATCTGAAAGTGGATCTGCTCCAATAATTGTAGCTTTATAATCTTTATCGCCATTTGCTTTTACATAAATATCATCGGCACCTTTAATTACGTGATTGTTAGTAATTACAATTCCATTTTCATCAATTATAAACCCTGAACCTAATGCACTTGTTTGTCTCTCCTGAGGAGTCCCTTCAAACATATCCTTAAAAGGTGATCCTGGAGGAAACTGAAAAGGAAATGGATTTGATTTAGTCGTAATTGTAGTGGTGGTTGAAATATTTACAACTGATGGCATTAGTTTCTCAGCTAAATCCGCAAAAGAACCAGGAATTTCGTTAGAATATCCTTTATTAAATAACCCAAACGAAAAAATAATTAAAATCAAGTATTTGCTTATACAACGCATAAATTTCAACTTTTAAAAAACCATATTATAAAAAAACCAATTATTAAAAATATTAATCCTCCAACTCTTAATTGACCATCTTTAATGTCATTTAATTTTAATAACATATTTTTCATTTTTGATGGAAATATAGCGTATAAAAGACCTTCAATAAAAAAGAAAAGACCAATCGCTATGATCAATTCATTCATAATGTTTTTATTGAGATTGAGACTTTATATTTCCGAAAAATTTAAAAAATTCACTATCAGGAGACAATATTAATGATGTTTCTCCTCCAATTAAAGCTGTCTCATATGCTTGCATTGCTCTGTAAAAAGCAAAAAATTCTGGATCCTGCCCGAAAGCGTCAGCAAAAATTTTGTTTCTCTGCCCATCGCCTTCTCCTTTTAATATTTGAGATCTTTTCTCTGCATCTGCCAGTATAACAGTAACTTCTTTATCGGCGGTTGATGTAATTGTGATTGCCATCTCAGCGCCTTTTGCCCTAAACTCTTTAGCTTCTCTCTCTCTTTCGGTTTGCATTCTTCTATAAATAGCGTCACTATTCGCTGGTGGTAAATCGGCTCTTTTAATTCTAACATCTACAATTTCAATACCGAATTTTGAAGCCTCGTTATTTACACCATCTTGTATTAATGACATCTGTTTAGTTCTTTCCTCTGACAATAAAGTTTGTAGTCTTTGTGTACCTAATACACTTCTAATTCTTGAATTGATAATTGTTGATAAACGAGATCTTGCAACTCTTTCATTACCAACAGAGATGTAAAACTTTAAAGGATCGATGATTTTAAATCTTGCAAAGGCATCAACTATTAACCTTTTTTGATCTGATGCAATTACCTCTGCCGGAGGTGCATCTAGATTTAAAATTCTTTTATCTAAAAAAACAACGTTTTGAATAAAAGGTATTTTAAAATTTAAACCAGGTTTCATCAATATTCTTTTTGGATCACCAAATTGAAGTACAATAGCTTGATTGATTTCTTTAACTATAAAAATTGAAAAATACGCAGTTGCTGCGATTAAAATTATAATTGGTAATATAAACTTTCCTTTTTTCATTAGTTCACCTGTGTTTTTTTAAGTTCAGGCAGTGGCAAATAAGGAACTACTCCCGATCCTGCATTTTTTTCAATAATTACTTTATCAATATCTGCTAAAACTTTTTCCATTGTCTCAAGATACATTCTTTCTTGTGTAACCTGCTTTGCATTTTTGTATTCTAAAAAAATAGAGGTAAATCTACTTGCTTCACCTTCAGCTTTTGCAACAACTTCTTTTTTATACGCTTCAGCTGCTTGCAAAATCTTTGCAGCTTCACCTCTTGCTCTAGGAATTACATCGTTAGCATATGCTTCCGCTTCATTTTTAGATCTTTCCATGTCTGCTCTTGCGGCTTGAACATCTCTAAAGGCATCAATAACTTGATCCGGTGGATCTGCTTTTTGAGTTTGTACTTGTGTAACTTGTATACCAGATGTGTACTCATCTAAAATACTTTGAATAATTTCTTGAGTATCAATCTCAATTTTAGATCTACCCTCTGTAAGTATTGGCTGAATATCACTTCTTGCTATGACTTCTCTCATAGCTGTCTCAGCTGCAGCTTTTACTGTTCCCTGAGGATCTTGAATTTTAAATAAAAAGTTTCCAGCATCTTTAATTACCCAAAAGACTGAAAAATCTATGTTTACTATATTTTCATCACCTGTTAACATTAAACTTTCCTCTGGAACATCGGCTACACCTCCACCACTTGAAAATCCGCTCTCTCTCTCTGATCTAAAACCTATATCCATTCTATTGACTTTGGTAACCTTTGGAGTGAGAACACTCTCTACTGGAAAAGGTAAATGATAATTTAGTCCTGGTTGAGTTGTTTTTACAAACTTTCCAAATCTTAAAACTACTCCTTGTTCATCTGGCAAAACTCTGTAAAGACCACTTCCAACCCACAACAGTGCTAAAATTACTAATCCAAGGATTATTGGTTTTGCTCCACCAGAACTACCTGGTAAAAATTTATTAATAGTGTTTTGAAGCTTTTTTAGAATTTCATCTAAATTTGGGGGCGTTGGACCTCTTCTAAAACCTCCATTGCCGTTACCACCACCTGGTGGTGGAGATCCCCACGGACTTTGATTTTTGAAATCATTCATTATGACATTCTATATAGTGTCTTTATTCTCAAAAACAAGATAAGTTGAACTTAATGACAGATGAAAAAACGAGCATTAATGACGCTAGTAGAAGAAAAAGATTTGAAAAAAACCCAATAAAAGGAACAAAATTTACTATTGCTATTTCTAGTGCAAAAGGAGGTGTGGGAAAATCAACTTTTGCAACGAACTTAGCATTGGCTTTAAAGAATCTTAACTTAAAAGTTGGGCTTTTAGATGCGGATATATACGGACCATCTTTACCAAAATTATTTTCAATAAATCAAAAACCGGAGAGCAAGGAGGGAAAACTAATACCAATAAATAAATATGATATTCAATGTATGTCTATGGGTTTTTTGACTGAAGAACAAACTCCAATGATTTGGCGAGGTCCAATGGTAACAAGCGCTATTAAAACATTTACTCAAAAAGTTGAATGGAAAAATCTTGATTTTATAATAGTAGATATGCCCCCTGGTACAGGCGATACACAATTGACATTTGCGCAAGAAATAAAGATGGATGGAGTTATCATCGTATCAACGCCTCAAGAGTTAGCATTACAAGATGTAAAAAGAGGTATAGCAATGTTTGATAAGTTAAAAGTTAATATAATTGGTTTAGTAGACAATATGAGCTTTTTTCTTGGAGATGATGGAAAAAAATATAACATTTTTGGTGATGGTGGTGTAAAAAGAACTTCTGAACAATTTAAAAAAAATTTTCTTGGCGAAATTCCAATTGATTCAGAAGTAGGAAAGTTTGGTGATTTAGGTAAACCAATAGTTGAGAGTAGTCCAGAACATAAGATTTCTAAAATTTACAATAAATTTGCTGAACATGTCAAATCAATTTATCTTTAAGATTGAAAGCTTGCATTAGCTCATTCCATTCTCTTTTAGATAAATCTGTCTCGTCAATATTTATATTATGACCACCAATTAATTTTTTTAAAACTTCTTTTCCTTTCGAAGAAACTTCTGTTCCACCCACCCTGTAATCAATAAAGGCATCATAAGTTATAGGAACCCACCTTTTAAGTGTATCTAACATGACATCGGCATACGCTCTAATTTCATATTGAGCATGATGATCGGCTCTTAATCGTAAGAAATTCATTAAATTTAATAAATCAGTTTTCCAATACCATTGGGTGTATGTGTTTAATGTCAAATTCATACGCGCCAACTCTCTTGCTAGACCTACCTTGTTATCATCAATAACAGTTCCATCATATCTTTCATTTAACATTTCTTCATAATTTTTATAAGTTCTTTCAGCATCCTCCTTTAAAAGTCCTAAAACTTTTTCTGCTTGACCACCATTTATTATATCTCCTCTACCTTGCCTGTTGCTAGTTGACTGTGCAGCAAGATTCTCTTTAGAGGGCAAATAAAATTCTTTATCTAAAATTGAGTATCTAGCAGAATATTCATTAACATTTGCTGTTCTATGTCTTATCCATTGTCTTGCAATGAATATTGGGAGTTTAACATGATACTTTATTTCACACATTTCAAATGGCGTACTATGCCAATGTCTCATTAAATATTTTATAAGCCCAGAGTCTGTGTTAACTTTTTTTGTACCCTTGCCATATGAAACTCTTGCGGCCTGAACAATTGAATTATCATTTCCCATATAATCGATGACTCTAATAAAACCATGATCTAGTATAGGCAGCGCTTCATACAAAATTTCCTCTAATCTTGGGGCGGTAACTCTTTTAGTGGTATTGCTTTGAGACTGTAAATCCTTTATTTCCTGAGTTTGTTCTTTAGTTAATTTCATTAATAATTATTGAATCTCTGAATTAAGGTTTTATATTATTGTTGTTGGTTTTCCAACTACGACGATAAATGAATTTCGTAATAAACATTACGGACGTGGGGGCAGTACCCACCACCTCCACCAATTTCAACTTACGGGGGTGAACTAGGATCGACGGGTGTCTAAAGGCTATTCTTTCGTTCGGTATTGTTCCGCCGTAAAGGGCTAAATTATAAATGCAAATAATAAATTTGCACTTGCAGCTTAATTAATTTTTTAATTAAGTTACGGGGTTTGGGGCACCTGGCAACAGAACGCCCCTAAAAGTTAATTTATTGAATAAATTGTGCGGCCAGAGAGACTCGAACTCTCATGGGAAAATTCCCACTTGGCCCTCAACCAAGCCTGTCTACCAGTTTCAGCATGGCCGCTTATGCGGCAGATTAAGTGAATGACAACTCTATTTCAAGTTGATAAAATTATTTATGGAATTTACAGCTGAAATAAAAAAAGCTACTGATCCGATATATAATAAAATATCTAAGGCTATCCCAGATATAGAGTGGACTTTTCATGCACCTTATATTTATGAAATAAATAAGTTAAAAAAAGAGAAGAATGCTGTAATACTAGCTCATAATTACCAAACTCCAGAAATATATCACGGAATATCTGACTTCTCCGCAGACTCGCTAGCTTTAGCGATAGAAGCTTCAAAAACTAAAGCAGACATTATTATAATGTGTGGAGTTCATTTCATGGCTGAAACAGCAAAACTAATGAATCCAAAAAAAAAAGTTTTACTTCCAGATATGAAAGCAGGTTGCTCATTATCTTCGTCAATAACTGGCGACGATGTTAGAATGCTTAAGAGAAAAAACCCTGGAGTGCCGGTAGTTTCTTACGTGAACACATCCGCAGATGTCAAAGCTGAAACTGATGTATGTTGTACTTCGGCTAATGCAGTAAAAATTGTTAACTCCTTAGGCACAAAAAAAGTAATTTTTTTACCTGATGATTATCTTGCAAAATATGTAGCATCGCAAACCAATGTTGAGATAATTTCCTGGAAAGGAACCTGTGAAGTTCACGAGCAATTTACAGACACAGAAATAAACGAAATTAGAAAAAATAATCCTGATATAAAAGTTATTGCACACCCAGAGTGTCCACCTGATGTAATAAATGCAAGTGATTTTGCAGGATCAACAAGCGGCATGATAAAGTATGTTAAAGAAAATCAGCCTAAAAAAGTTATGATGGTAACTGAATGCTCAATGAGTGATAATATACAAATTGATAACCCTAATGTTGAGTTTATAAGACCTTGTAATCTATGCCCCCACATGAAAAGAATTACTCTACCTAAAATTCTTGATTGCTTAAAAAATGAAACTAATGAAATTGTAATGAGTGAGGATATAATAAGAAAAGCAAGAAAATCTGTAGAAAAAATGGCAGAAATTGGCAGATAAAATCTGTGTCAAAAATTAAATTAAGTAAACAATTCATACAAAATACTTGTAAGACAGCACTAAATGAGGATCTTTATCCATCAGGTGATATCACTTCTGACTTAATAAGTAACAATTCTACAATTAAAGCTAAATTAATATCTAATGATAAAGGAATTATTGCTGGACTCGAATTTGCTAAAAATACTTTCAAGCTTATTGATAAAAAAATTAAATTTGTTTCCAATAAAAAAGATGGGTCAAGAATTAAAAAGGGAGATATAATCGCAATAGTTATAGGTAATTCTAAGAATATATTAATTGGTGAACGTGTGGCTTTAAATTTTTTAACTCACTTATCAGGTATTGCATCAAAAACTAATCAATTTGTTAAAGCTGTAAATGGAAAAATTAAAATTTGTTGCACAAGAAAAACTATTCCTAGTTTAAGAGTTTTACAAAAATATGCTGTTAAAGTTGGTGGTGGGACTAACCATCGTTTTAACCTAAGCGACGAATTTCTTGTAAAAGATAATCATATAAGTATTGACAAAAATTTGAGAGAAATAATAGAAAAAGCAATAAAAAATAAAAAGGGTAGAAAAATTACTGTAGAAGTTGATAGTTTAAAACAATTAAAATCAATAATTGGTTTGAGGTTTGATACCGTCCTTCTAGATAACATGAGCACAGCAAAAATAAAAGCTGCGAAAAAAATTTGTAGAAACAAATATGAATTAGAAGCCTCAGGAGGAATAAATTTAAAAAACATAAAGAAAATTGCATTGACAGGCGTAGATAGAGTTTCTATCGGTGGTTTAACACATAGTTTAAACGCATTAGATTTAAAATTAGAGATATAATTATTTCTTTATTTCAGCTTGTGCAGCAGCCAATTTAGCAACTGGAACCCTGTAAGGTGAACAAGATACATAATCTAGACCCGTCTTAGAGCAAAAATTTATACTTTTTGGATCCCCTCCATGTTCCCCACAAATCCCAAGTTTTATTTTTTTATTTTGTTTTCGTCCTTTTTCCGAGGCAATTTCAATTAAGTTGCCTACTCCTTCATCTATGGAAATAAACGGATCAATATCAAAAATTTTATTTTCAATGTAATCATTTAAAAATTTTCCACTATCATCTCTACTTATTCCAAATGTAGTCTGAGTTAAATCATTAGTTCCAAAACTAAAAAACTCAGCATGCTTTGCGATATCTTTTGCCTTTAATGCTGCCCTGGGTAATTCTATCATTGTACCAACTAAAAAACTTAATTTTATTTTTGTCTTTTTTTCTACATCTTTAGCAACTCTTATTACTAGGTTTTTCATAATTTTTATTTCTGCCTCAGTTGATACAAGAGGTATCATTATTTCTGGAAGTATCGATTTTATTTTCTTTTTCTTACATTCTATTAATGCCTCAAAAATAGCTTTACATTGCATTTCATAAATTTCTGGAAAAGATATAGCTAATCTACAACCTCTGTGACCAAGCATAGGATTCTGCTCATGTAATTCTAGCATTCTTTGTTCTACATCGTTAAATGTTAAATTTAATGCACTCGCAACATGCATGATTTCATCCTTATTTTTTGGTAAAAATTCGTGTAATGGAGGATCTAATAATCTAACAGTTACTGGTAGGCCTTTCATAATTTTAAAAATTTTAATAAAATCATTTTTTTGAAAAGGTAATAATTTAGATAAAGCTTTGTCTCTATCTTCTTTTGATTTAGACAGTATCATTTCTCTAACAGACAAAATTCTGTCTTCATCAAAAAACATATGCTCTGTTCTACATAAACCTATTCCCTCAGCACCAAAATCACGCGCAGTTTTTGTATCCAATGGAGTTTCAGAGTTTGTTCTTATCTTTAATTTTCTATACTTATCTGACCAATTCATTATTTTTAAAAAATCCCCACTAATTTCTGGTTTGACTGTATCTACTTCTCCCAATATTACTCTACCAGTGGTACCGTCGATTGATATTAATTCACCTTCTTTTATAGTTTGATCTTTTACTTTAAAATTTTTATTTTTGTAATCAATTTCTATTTCACTTGACCCTGAAACGCATGGCCTACCCATTCCTCTAGCTACAACTGCTGCATGACTGGTCATACCCCCTCTGGAGGTCAAAATTCCTTTTGCTGCATGCATACCATTTATATCTTCCGGAGATGTTTCTATTCTAACTAATATAGTATCTTGCATCATAGAATTTAATCTTTCTGCCTCCTCAGAAGTAAAAACTACTTTGCCACTTGCAGCACCTGGTGATGCAGGTAATCCATTTGCTATTACTTTAATATTACTTTTTTCATCTATCGATGGATGCAACAAATTGTCAAGAGATCCTGGTTCAATTCTAAGTAATGCCTCTTGTCTTGAAATTAACTTTTCTTTTACCATATCTACAGCGATTTTAATTGCTGATTTTGCAGTTCTTTTGCCTGATCTAGTTTGTAATATCCATAATTTTTTATTTTCAACAGTAAATTCTACATCTTGCATATCCTTATAATGTCTCTCGAGTAATCTCAAATTTTTTTTCAATTCTTTAAATACTTTCGGCATTTTTTCCTCTAATGATTTTTGTTTTGATTTAGATTGTAATTTTGATTTTAATGTAATGTATTGAGGTGTCCTAGTTCCAGCAACCACATCCTCTCCTTGAGCATTAATTAAATATTCTCCGTAAATTTCATTTTTCCCATTGGATGGATTTCTTGTAAATACTACACCAGTTGCACAATCTTCTCCCATGTTTCCGAATACCATTGATTGAACATTAACAGCAGTGCCCCAATTTGATGGAATCTGATTGATTTTTCTATATGTTTTAGCTCTTTTGCTTTCCCATGAGATAAATACTGCACAAATTGCACCAATTAGTTGTTTATTAACATCTTGAGGAAAATCTATTTTTGTCTCATTTTTAACTAAATCCTTAAAGTCAGAAATTAGCGCATCCCAATCCTCCGAAGACAAATCTGTATCTAAAAGAACGCCTTTTGTTAGCTTATAGTTTTCAATTAAATCCTCGAATTTGTAGCTATCTATCTTTAAAACTACACTGGAGTACATTTGAATAAATCTTCTATAACTATCTTTTGCAAATCTTTTATTTTTAGTTTGTTTAGCTAAAGCTTCAACAGTTTTATCATTAAGTCCTAAATTTAAAATAGTATCCATCATTCCGGGCATTGATACTCTTGCACCAGATCTCACTGATAATAAAAGTGGATCTTTTAAATTTCCAAATTTCTTTCCAATATCTCTTTCAATATTTTTCAATTCTTTTTTTATTTGAGATAAAATATTATTATTTAACTTTTTGTTATTTCTATAAAATATATCGCAAACCTCTGTAGATATTGTAAAACCCGAAGGAACTGGAAAACCTTTCTTTCCCATTTCAGCAAGATTAAATCCTTTGCCACCTAAAATATTTTTTGGGTTTTTTAATTTTTTTGTATTTTTCGATTTAAAGTTGAATACGAAATTTTTCATTTTGTTGTCTCTAATTTAGCAAAACTTAAATAATTATCGAAAGTTTTACATACCAATTTTAATAATAATAATCTATTTTTCTTAATATCTTCATCTCCATCATTGACAATAACATTATCAAAAAAATTTGTTATCTCCTTTTTTGCTGTAGAAAGAAGACTTAACTGAGTATCGTAATCATTTTCAATTTTTATATTATTAAAATCTTTTCTAATGTCGTGTAATTTTTTATATAGATCTTTTTCATAATTGCTTTTAAATAAAGCAGGATCGACATTACTAAAATTTTCATTATCAATTTTGTTTATTTCAGTGTTTAAAATATTAAAGGATCTCTTATAATTTTTTATTAAATCTATACCGATTTCTTTATTTATTATTTTATTCAACTTTTGAGCTTTTATATAAATTATTAGTAAATTATCTAATTTAAAATCTATTAAAGAAGTTTCAATTATATCTTGTCTTATTTCTTTTTCTTTCATGAAATATTTAAATCTTTCTAAAATAAAACTTGTTATTTTATCTATTACAATTTTATTATTGAAGTTTATTGATTGAGCACTGTACACCTGGCTTGAAAAATTTATAAGATCTTTTAATTTAATATTCTTTTTATTATGAATAATTATTTTTATTAATCCTATTGCCAATCTTCTTAGACCATACGGATCTTTAGAACTAGTTGGTATTATATTTAATCCAAAAAATCCGACCAATGTGTCGATCTTATCACTGATTGATAAAGCAATACTGTAATTATTTCTTGGAATGACACTTCCTGGCCCTGAAGGTAAATATTGGTCTTTAATTGACTCGCTTATCTCTTTATCAAAACCTTGGGCTTCCGCAAAATATCCCCCTAAAATACCTTGTAATTCTGGAAATTCGTTTACTAATTCAGACAATAAGTCAACTTTTGACAGAGTGCATGCTAATTCAACTTTTTCTTTACTAATCAAAAATTCATCAGATAAAAGTCCGCCTATTTTTTTTAATCTTTGAACTTTGTCTAGATAACTACCTAAACCTTTAAAGTAATTAATATTATCTAACAAGGATACTTGTTTAATCATGTTTTTTGATTTATTTTTTTTCCAAAAATATTCAGCATCTGTAAGTCTTGCGTCTACAACATTTTCGTTACCTTTCTTTATTAATCCATTTGTGTCAGGACAGTCAGAAACAACATAGAATGTATTTATTAGTTGAGAATTTCTATCATAAACAAGAAAAAATTTTTGGTGAAACTCAACTGTTGATATTATTAACTCTTTTGGCATGTTAAGAAATCTTTTATCGAACGAGCAAGTAATAATATTTGGTCTATCTAGAATATTCGTAACATCATTTAAAAGTTTATCCTTAATAAAAATTTTGTATCTTCTTAATTTAGTTATTTTAACAAGTTTATTTTCTATGTATTTTTTTCTATCATTATGATTTATTATTATTTTTTGGTTATAAAAAAACCTTTTATAAGATTTAAAATCCCTAAAAACTTTAGTCTTTTCCTCGAAATTTTTGTCAATAAAAGTTTTGTTTGAGCTTATTAAATGATGATAATTAAATTTTAAAGTACTGCGATCAAATATTGCCATAATGGATTTAAGTGGTCTACCCCAATATAAATCGTAAGTTCCCCATTTCATTGACTTTTGCCACCTTATTTTTGTTAGTAAATCAGGAATATTTTCCTCGAGTAAACTTTTTGTTTTAAATTTTTTTTTAGGTACTCGATAAAAGTAAAATTCCCCTTTATCTATTTTTTTTTTAAAGATTTTATCTTTTGTTATTTTATTAGAGCTTAGATAACTTTTTAAAGCCTCATCTGATACATTTACATTAGGACCTTTAATTTCTTTAGAATTTTCAATTACCTCATTTTGAATACTTTCAAAATATATAATTAGTCTGTTCGGTGTTGATAGTGCTGAATAATTTTTATGATAATTTATTTTTTTTTGCTCAAAGAAACTAGTAAAATTACTTATTAAATTTTCTCTTGCAGAAATTTGCAAGTTTGGAGGTATTTCTTCACTAAATAATTCTAGAAAGAACTCTGACATTTAATATTCATCCTGTAACCACAATTCTCCAACTCCTCTCACAATGTCTCTTATTTTAGATATGTATCCAGATCTTTGAGCAATACTTATTGCACCTCTGGCATCTAAAATATTAAATACATGACTTGCTTTTAAACATTGATCATATGCTGGAAGAGCCAGCTTATGGATTGTTAAATTTTTAGCCTCTCTCTCAAAAATTTCGAATTTAGTTAAAAGACTTTCCGTATTTGCTAATTCAAAATTATACTTAGAAAATTCTTTTTCTGACTTATAAAATATATCTTTATAAGTTGTTCCTTCATCATTCCAAATAAGATCAAAAACATTTTTTTTTTGTTGAGTGAACATGCATATTCTCTCTAATCCATAGGTTATTTCCACTGAAATTGGATTACATTGGATACCTGCCATTTGTTGAAAATATGTAAATTGAGTAATTTCCATACCATCGCACCAAACCTCCCACCCCAAACCTGCTGCCCCAAGCGTAGGACTTTCCCAGTCATCTTCAATAAATCTAATGTCGTGTTTATTATGTTCGATACCGACAACTGAAAGGCTATTTAAAAATAATTTTTTAATATTATCAGGAGATGGTTTGATAATTGTTTGAAATTGGTAATAGTGTTGTAATCTATTTGGATTTTGTGCGTATCTTCCATCTGTAGGTCTTCGAGATGGCTGCACATAAGCAGCTTTCCAAGGTTTAGGTCCTAAAGATCTGAGTGTAGTAGCTGGATGAAAAGTTCCTGCACCAACTTCTAAATCGTATGGTTGTAAAATTACACATCCTATTCCACTCCAGTATTTTTGAAGATTAAAAATTGTATTTTGGAATGTTAGAAAATTTTTTTTTTTAGAAACCATATTTTTGCCAGATAGACTTTTCTTCTATAGAATTAATTAACATTTCTACTTGAGACTCTGAAGATAGTTTTCTGGCTAACCAACCTTTGCTTTTTTCAAAGTTTTTAATAATAATATCATCACCATATTTTTCTCTCAAAACTTCATTTGAATTCCCAATACCGTCAATTAAACCTAATTCTAAAGCTTTTTTTCCAGACCAAAATTCCCCGCTAAATAATTCTATTCCATTGTCTTTTTTTAGCTTTGTAGACCTGCTGTTTTCTACTACTTTTATAAAATTCTTATGTAAATCAAGTTGAATATTTTTAAGTCGCTCTATATCCTCTTTCTTCTCTTCTAAAAAAGGGTCTAAAGTGCTCTTATTTTTTCCAGCGGTATAGACTCTTCTCTGAATACCAATTTTTTCTATCAATTCTTTAAAACCAAATGATGAATAAATTACACCGATGGATCCAATTATTGAACTTTGATTTGCATAAATCTCATCACCTGCACAAGAAATCAAGTAACCTCCTGAAGCTGCAACATCCTCAGCAAAAATAATAACTTTCTTTTTATTTTTTTTTGCTTGTTGTCTTATAAAATCATGAACAAGATGTGATTGCACTGGAGATCCACCTGGAGAATTAATTGAGATGGCAACAGCTGGAGATTTTTTAACAGCAAACGCTTTTTTAATTAATTCTTCTTGTCCAGTTAAGTCAATACCTTGTTTAAATTTTCCGACGTTTCCTATTACTCCGCTAAGTCTTATTAAAGGTACAATTTTTTTTTTTTTGAAAAATGAGATCATTAATATGCTTATTAAATTTTTTAAACAATATAAAGTCTACTTATAGTTGAAGTTTTGGGTGCGTCAATTGATAAGTGTATTAATGTGATTATTATAATAATTTCACCCAATGGGCACAGTAGTACAATTAAAAACCAAAATTAACAACTCATATTCTGAATTGAAAAATTCAGTAGAAGATAAATTAATCCTAGTTGATGAAAAAATAAAACAAAAACTTGTAAGTAAAGTAGATTTAGTTGATGAGATGACAAAATACCATATTAAGACCGGCGGGAAAAGAATTAGGGCTTTGCTAACTCTAGGATCTGCAAAATTGTGTGGATACCTCAAAGGTGCAAGAGACATTAATCTTTCTGCATGTGTTGAATTGATTCACGCGGCAACGCTTATGCATGACGATGTTATAGATAATGGAGAAGTTAGACGAGGTAAAAAAACAATTAATAAGATATGGGGTAATCAATCATCAATTTTGGTTGGAGACTACCTCCTAAGCAGATGTTTTGAAATGATGGTTGATGATGGAGATTTAGAAATTTTAAAACTATTATCTAGTACCTCAGCAGAAATATCACAAGGTGAAGTTTTACAGTTACAACATAATAAAGAGGTGGATATTTTAGAAGAAACTTATTTGAAAATAATTTCTTGGAAAACAGCTTCTTTGTTTGCTGCATCTACCAAAGTAGGTGCAATATTATCCAAAAAAGAAAATAAAATTAAAGATGCTTTGTATTCGTACGGAAAAAATTTAGGCCTAACTTTTCAAATTGCAGACGATACATTAGACTACAATTCAGACTTAAAAGTATTTGGTAAGGAGGTTGGTAATGATTTTTATGAGGGTAAAATAACTTTACCAATAATTTTACTTTATCAAAAAATTAATAGTAAAGAGAAAAGCGAGTTAATCGAAATTTTTAATAAATTGGAAAGAGATAAAGAAGATCTAAGCAAAGTATTAGATATGATACATAAATATAAAGTAATTAATGATTGTTTTAAAAAAGCAGAATATTTTATAAATTTTGCATCGAACTCATTAAATGTTTTCGAGGATAGTAAAGAAAAAGATATTTTAAAGAATCTAACATACTTTAGTCTTGAAAGATCTTTTTAAGGACTAAGTAAATTTTTTTCCCAAATTCCTTTTTCCGTTTTTTTGTATTGAAGTCTCTCATGAATTCTATTTTCACCATCTAACCAAAATTCAATAACATAAGGGCATAAATTCCAGCCAGACCAATAATGCGGTCTAGGTACGTTATCTTTATCAGGATATTTTTTTTTGAATTTCTCAATTTTTTCGTAAAGTTCTTCTCTGTTCCTTAATTTTGTGCTTTGATTTGAAGCCCATGCGCCTATTCTACTCCCATACGCTCTAGAACTATAGTATTCATCAGCATCATTATTATTTACTAGATTTATTTTACCTACAATCCTGATTTGTCTTAGCAAACTTTTCCAGTGAAAACACATAGCTGCATTTGGGTTATTTTTTAAATCTCCACTTTTTTTGCTGTTTAAGTTTGTATAAAATACAAAACCCTCATCATTAAAGTCTTTAAGCAAAACCATTCTTACCGATGGCACCGAATTAATATCTGATGTAGCAAGTGCCACGGCATTTGGATCATTTATCTCTGTTTTTTTAGCATCTTCAAACCAAACTTTAAATAAATCTATTGGTTTATCTGTTTCACCGAAGCAAATATTAAGCCCTAAAGAATTTTTTTGATTCATAATTTTAACAAAATAATTTATATAATATATATATATGTCTTTTAATACATTTGGAAAATTATTTCGATTTACTACATGGGGAGAGTCGCATGGACCTGCAATAGGGTGCGTAGTAGATGGATGTCCTCCAAATATAGCAATAAAAGAACAGGATATTCAGATTGATCTAAACAAAAGGAAACCAGGACAATCAAAATTTACTACTCAAAGAAAAGAAGATGACAAAGTTCATATCTTGTCTGGTGTCTTTGAAGGAAAAACTACAGGAACTCCAATTTCAATGATTATTTATAACCAAGACATGAGATCAAGGGATTATGAAACTATAAAGAATAAATTTAGACCAGGACACGCGGATTTTACATATTTTAAAAAATATGGTGTTAGGGATTACAGAGGTGGTGGTCGTCAATCAGCAAGAGAGACCGCATCTAGGGTCGCTGCAGGAGCTATTGCAAAAAAAGTTTTACGAAATAAAATAGGCAAAAAATATAAAGTTATAGGAGCAGTCACTCAACTTGGTATTTTAGGTTGCAATCAAAAAAATTGGAACGATGATTACATCAAAAAAAATTCATTATTTTGTCCAGACAAATCAATAATAAAATTATGGGAAAAGTATTTGCTAAGTATAAGAAAAGCTGGTTCATCATGTGGAGCAATAATTGAAGTTAGAGCTAGAGGCATTCCTGTTGGGCTTGGTGCTCCTATATATTCTAAATTAGATATGGACCTTGCGGCAGCAATGATGAGTATTAATGCAGTTAAAGGCGTAAATATTGGATCTGGAATGAATTCAGCACAATTAACAGGAGAAGAAAATTCTGATGAAATTTCTCAAAAAGGAAAAAAAATAAAATTTGAAACTAATAATGCAGGAGGAATATTAGGTGGTATATCCTCAGGTCAAGAAATTAGAGTCTCTTTCGCAGTGAAGCCCACATCGTCTATCCTCACATCTAGGAGAACTATTGATAAATTTGGGAAAAATACATCAATATCAGTTAAAGGAAGACATGACCCTTGTGTAGGAATTAGAGCTGTTCCTATAGGAGAAGCTATGATGAATTGTGTTTTGCTTGATCATTTGTTAATGAATAACGCTCAGTGTAAATTTTAATTAGTTTTTTTTATAATTATTTTAGAGTTTAAAGCATTTAATATCTTTTCAACTATACTATCGCTGTCTAAACCAGCAATTTTATACATTTGCTCTGGTTTATCGTGGTCAATAAATTTATCTGGAAAAATCATAGATCTAAATTTAACTTTGCTATCTAAAAAATTTTTTTCAGCCAAAAATTGAGATACATGGGATCCAAAACCACCGATTGAACCTTCCTCTATTGTAACTAACAACTCATGATCGTTAGCGATTTGCCATATGAGTTGTTCATCTAATGGTTTTGCAAATCTAGCATCTATAATTGTTAAATTAATTCCTCTTTTTTTTAAATTTTCTCTGGCTAACAGAGCTTCATTTAATCTTGCGCCAAAATTTAAAATAGCGACTTGTTTACCCTCTTTTACAATTTTACCTTTTCCAATAATTAATCTCTCGTCTATTTTAGGTAAATCAACGCCAAATCCATTGCCTCGTGGATACCTAAAAGCACAAGGTTTGTCATTAATATCTATAGACGTATTAATCATTTTAACTAATTCAGCCTCATCACTAGCACCCATTACAATAAAATTTGGAAGTGTTGAGAGATAAGTAATATCAAAAGACCCTGCGTGCGTTGGACCATCTGCGCCTACTAAACCAGCTCTATCTATGGCAAATCTGACTGGCAGACTTTGTATTGCAACATCATGAACAACCTGATCATAAGCCCTCTGAAGAAAAGTTGAATAAATTGCTGCATAGGGTTTATAACCTTCGGTTGCTAGTCCAGCTGCGAATGTTACGGCGTGTTGTTCTGCAATTCCAACATCAAACATACGATTTGGAAACTTTTGACCAAACAAATCCATACCTGTTCCACTTGGCATCGCAGCAGTTATACCTACAACTTTGCTATCATTTTCGGCATGTTGAATAAGTGTATTGGCAAATACTTTTGTGTAGGATGGAATTTTTGAATTAGATTTTTCCTGTTTACCTGTATCCACATTAAATTTTGATACACCATGGTACTTGTCCTCAGATTTTTCTGCAAAAGTATATCCTTTACCCTTTTCAGTTTTTACATGTATCATTATTGGACCATCGTAATTAACGTCTTTTGCATTTTGTAATACCGGTAACAAAGCATCTAAATCATGTCCATCTATTGGACCAACGTAATAAAATCCCATTGAATTAAATAAAGTACCACCAGTTACAACTGATCTTAAAAAGTCCTCAGCTTTTCCAGCTTTTTTTGAAAATCTTTTTGAAAAAGCAGAAATAATTAATTTAATTGTCTCTCTAAAACTAAAATAAATTTTACCAGATAAAATTTTGGCTAAATAAGTTCTCATTGCACCTACTGGTTTTGAAATTGACATATCATTATCATTTAATATTACTATTATCTTAGTTTTGCTGGCTCCAGCATTATTCATGGCCTCATATGCCATACCAGCGCTGATAGCTCCATCACCAATTACAGATATTACATTGTTAGATTTATTTGATAATTTATTAGCAATTGCTATTCCTAAACCAGATGATATAGACGTTGAACTATGAGCTGCTCCAAAAGGATCATACTCACTTTCTGATCTTTTTGTAAAACCAGATAATCCATTTCCTTTTCTTAATGTTCTAATTTTATCTTTTCTTCCGGTTAATATTTTATGTGGATATGCTTGATGTCCAACATCCCATATTAATTTATCTTTTGGCGTATCAAATACATAATGGAGTGCTACTGTAAGCTCCACTACGCCTAATCCAGCTCCTAAATGTCCTCCAGTTTCAGAAACAGCACTTATCATTTCTTCCCTTAGCTCATTGGCTAAATTTTTTAATTCAGATTTTTTGAGTTTTCTTAGATCTGACGGAAAGTTAATGTTATTTAAATATTTAAATTTGTTTTTCATTTGTCTCTTGATACTACAAAATCTAACGTCTCTTTCAAATCATTAGCTTTATTTTTAAAAATACCCACTTTCTTAAAAATATTATTTTTTAATAATAAAGAATAATTAATAGTATTTTTGTATCCAAGTAAACTTATTAAAGTGGCTTTACCTTTCTTTTTGTCTTTTCTGGTTTTTTTTCCAACTTTTTTTTCTGTGCCCTTATGATCTATCAAATCGTCAGTAATTTGGAATAATAATCCGATATCTAAACCAATATTTGCAAATCTACTAAAATGTTGTTTTTTTTTTGATAATAACACGGGGATTAAGCAACAAAATTGAAAAAGCATTCCTGTTTTTTTTCTTTGCATTTCAATAATTTTATTTCTTGTAACATTTTTTTTCTCATAATTAAGATCCAAGTACTGCCCCCCTGCAACACCCGTGTGGCCTGCACATTTAGATATCAAATTAATAATTTTAATTTTTAAATTGCTCTGAATATTTAATTCTGGTGAACTGAGTATTTCAAAACTAATTGTTAATAGAGAATTTCCGGCTAATATTGCTGTGGACTCCCCAAATTTTTTGTGAGTGGTTAATTTACCTCTTCTAATATTGTCATCATCCATACAAGGTAAATCATCATGAATTAAGGAATACGCGTGAATACACTCAACAGCAGCACCTATTTTTATTAGAGTTTTGTATTTAATATTAAAAATTTTTCCTACATCTACTAATAATTTGGATCTAATTTTTTTACCACCTGGCAATAATCCATATTTCATAGAAAGTAAAAGGCCGGAATTACTCTGTTTTTTCAAAAAAATTTTTAAATAGTTATTAATATCTTTTGCAACTTTTGATAATTTTTTTTTCATTTATTTAATATTTTTTTTATTTTGATAATTGTTTCTTCTGATATCTGCTTAGAAGCTTTTTGAAATTTTTTCTGTATCAAATTATTAAGCGTTATTATTTTTTGGTAGTCTTTTATTGAATTCTCTAAATTTTTTTCTTTTTCTAATTTTTGTACTAAATTACTAACTAATTCAGTTAGTTCACTTAATGATTTGTCGTTAATATCACCTAGCAAATTTTTGTCTTTCATATTAAACATCTATTTAATACATGAAAATCCATAAATACAGTATTAAAAAATCAATAAATTTTTTGAAGAAAAATGAATGTATAGGTATGCCTACTGAGACTGTTTATGGATTAGCTGCAAATGCATATTCAGACAAAGCAACTTTAAAAATTTTTAAATTAAAAAAAAGACCAAAAAATAATCCATTGATAGTTCATTATTATGATTTGGATACGTTAAAAAAAGATTGTCATTTAAATAAATACTTTAATAAATTGTTCAAAAAATTTTGTCCAGGGCCAATAACATTTATTTTAAAGTTAAAAAAAGATAGTCATATATCAAAAAATGTTACAAATAATAAAAATACAGTTGCCGTAAGGTTTCCCAAACATCCTATCGCAAGATTACTTTTAAGAAAAATTAATTTTCCATTGGCGGCCCCTAGTGCAAATATATCTTCTAGCATAAGCCCCGTGACAAAAAGCGATGTAGAGGATGAGTTTGGTAATAAAATAAAATATATTCTTAATGGTGGAAGATCTGTTATTGGATTAGAATCTACAATTGTAGACGTTAGTAACAAACCAAAAATAATAAGATTGGGTGGATTGGATTTAAAAAATATTAATAAAGTGCTTAAATTAAATCTCAAATATAAATTTAAAAACAAAATAAAATTTCCAGGTCAAACTAAACTTCATTATTCACCTGGAGTTCCAATAAAGCTAAATGTAAAAATACCGAAAAAAAAAAGCGCTTATTTATTGATTAATAAAAAAAAAATTAATGATAAAAATTATTTTTATTTATCTAGAAAGAGAAATTTGACTGAGGCTGGTAAGAATTTATACAAAACATTAAGAAATATTAAGAAAAGAAAATTTAAGTTAATTGAGGTTGAAAAAATTCCCAATGTTGGAATTGGGCAGACAATTAATGATAGACTAAAGAGAGCATCGACTAAATGAGTATTGAGTTAAAAAATTTGAAAAAAAATTATAATAATTTTGAAGCTGTCAATGACTTAAATTTTAAGATCGATAATGGAAAAATTATAGGATTACTTGGACCCAATGGATGTGGGAAAACTACTACTATAGGTATGATACTTGGTTTAATAAAACCAACAGAAGGTGAAATTCTAGTTAATGGAAAAAACGTAGAAATAGAAAAAAACAGAATTCAAGTTTTAGAAAAAATGAATTTCATATCACCATATGTTGAATTGCCTAAAAAACTAACAGTTAAAGAAAATTTAATTGTATATGGTAAAATGTATGAAGTTAAAAATTTAAAAGAAAGAATAGAAAAACTTACTATTGATCTAAATCTTAGTGAATTTCAAAATAGAAAAACTGGTGAATTATCATCGGGTCAGAAAAATAGGGTTTCACTTGCAAAATCTTTAATAAACAGCCCAGAAATATTATTATTAGATGAACCTACGGCAAGTCTAGACCCAGATACGGGGGACTACATAAGATCATATATAGAAAATTATGCATCAAAAAATAATACAACTATACTATTAGCATCACATAATATGAGTGAGGTTGAAAGACTTTGTTCAAAAGTTATGATGATGAAAAGCGGAAAAATAATTGATGAAGGTACATGTAAAGAATTAATTTCTAAACATGGTAGACAAAATTTAGAAGAAACTTTTTTAAAAATTATTAGGGAGTAATTATGAATTTTAATAGGATGTACGCACTATCTATTAGACACCTCTATTTGATAAAGGGTTCTTTTCCTCGAATATTAGATTTGATTTATTGGCCAACTATTCAAATAATTTTATGGGGTTTTATTTCTAAATTTTTCACTATGTATAGCGATTATTATACTAATACTGTAGGTGTTATCTTGAGTTGCGCAATACTTTATGATTTTCTTTTTAGGTCTAGCATAAGTTTTAATATGTTATTTTTAGAGGAAATATGGAGTAGAAATTTTACAAATTTATTTGTTGCACCCTTAAGAATTAGCGAAATAATTATTGCTCTGACTAGCACTGCTTTAATAAGAACTTTAATTGGAATAGTGCCTGCAGTTTTATTGATGAGCCCATTTTTTGGTGTATCTATCTTAGATATGGGCTATGCACTATTATTACTTTTTCTGAGTTTATATATGTTTGGAACAACTTTGGGCATTTTAGTAACTTCTGGACTTTTACGATTTGGACCCTCTTTTGAAAATACAGCTTGGTCCTCTCTATTTTTATTGGCACCTTTAGGATGTGTTTATTATCCTATTTCTATTTTACCAGAATGGTTACAAGTTATTTCAAAATTTTTACCTTTAGTTTATGTTTTTGAGGAGGCAAGATCAATACTAGTTAATAACATTGTAAACTACGACAACATAATAAAAGCTTTAATATTAAATTTAATTTATTTCATAATAGCTGTCGCAGTATTTTATTTTTCATTTTATGGTGCTAGAAAAAAAGGTACACTTGTTAATATGGGGGAATAGTTGATTTTAGTAATTTTAAAAAAACTATTTTTTGGTGCGCCTGCAAGGAGTCGAACCCTGAACCTCCAGAGCCGAAATCTGGCGCTCTATCCAGTTGAGCTACAGACGCATTTACTAATTAATATTATAAATTATGAATAATATCATTAATTTTGTTGTTAAAGATTTACATGATAAACCACGTATAGACTATTATCTGAGTAAAAAATTTGAAAAACTTAGTAGATCTAAGATCAAAAATTTGATTCTTAAAAGTCTGTTGAAAATAAATGGTATAACCATAATAGATCCGTCAAAAAAAGTTTGCGCAGGTGACAATATAAGTTTTAAAATTGAGAATGAAATTAAATACTCCTTAAAACCATATGATTATAAATTAGATATTGTTTTTGAGGATGAAGAATTAATTGTTTTAAATAAGAAATCTGGTATATCAATCCATCCTGGTGCAGGTAATTATGACAATACAATAGTAAATGCACTTATCTCATATAACGGAAATAAATTATCGAATATAGGTGAAAAATTTAGACCAGGTATTGTTCACAGAATTGATAAAGACACTTCAGGATTAATAGTTATTGCAAAAACCAACTTGAGTCATGAAATTTTGTCAAAGCAATTTAAAAATCATACCGTCGACAGGATATATACTACGCTGGTTTGGGGTAAACTAAGGCCAAGATCTGGAAGAATTGAAAATTTGATAAGAAGAAGCTCAAAGAATAGACAATTAATGGAGGTTGGAGTATCGAGGGGAAAAAAAGCAATTACTAATTACAAAACTATAGAGGTTTTTGAAAATGAAAAAATACCAACTTTTAGCCTGGTAGAATGTAAGCTTGAAACCGGTCGTACACATCAAATAAGAGTACATTTAAGCGATAAGGGAAATAATATTTTGGGAGATAAACATTATAAAAAAAAATTTAGAGGGATAAAAAATGTAGACAAAAGCACAGTTGACCTGATTTATAAACTTAAAAGGCAATTTCTACATGCTAAGAGTTTAGGGTTTGATCATCCTACAAAAAATAAAAGGCTTTTTTTTGAATCAAAATTACCTGAAGAATTAAACCAATTATTAAAAAAACTAAGAAATACTTAACAAAGAAAAGATTGTAAAATTTTAAATCTTTATTAAATAAGTACTACAATGTCGAATTCATCTTATAATCTACCTTCTCTCTCTAATGAGGGTGCTTTATCAGCATATTTATCACAGATTAAAAAATTTCCTATGTTGGATGCAGAAGAGGAGTATATGCTAGCTAAAAACTGGCAATCGACTGGTAACATAAAATCTGCTGAAAAGTTAGTTACAAGTCATTTGAGATTAGTTGCTAAAATTGCAATGGGTTATAAAGGTTATGGTTTACCACTTAGTGAAATGATTTCAGAGGGAAATATAGGTCTTATGCAAGCTGTTAAAAAATTTGAACCTGAGAAAGGTTTCAGACTTGCAACTTATGCGATGTGGTGGATAAAGGCATCGATTCAAGAATATATTTTGAGATCGTGGAGCTTAGTCAAAATTGGAACTACAACAGCACAAAAGAAATTATTTTTTAATTTAAAAAAGTTAAAAAATCAGATTGCGCCTAGAACAGAAGGGGACTTAAGGGATGAGGATGTAAAAAATATTGCCAACAGACTTGATGTCAGTGAACAGGAAGTAATTTCCATGAATAGACGTTTATCTGGCAAAGAAAAATCATTAAATGCTCCAATAGGTGAAGATGGAGACGAATGGCAAGATTGGGTGGTCGATAATGAAATGGACCAAGAGTTAAAATTTGCTCAAAATGAGGAGATGAAACAAAGGAAAGATTTATTGAAAGATTCGATCAAAATCTTAAATGAAAGAGAAAAAGAAATTCTTTATTCGCGAAAACTAACAGATAACCCAAAAACACTAGAGGAACTTAGTAAAAAGTTTAAAATTAGCAGAGAAAGGATTAGACAAGTAGAGAATAAAGCTTTTGAAAAACTTCAGAAGCATATGCTTAATGCGGCAAAATCAAAAAACTTACTACCAGTAAATTAGGCCTTAAAAGGGTCCTCTATTAATATTGTATCATTTCTTTCTGGACTAGTTGAGATACTCGAAATTTTAGCATCAATAAAATTTTCTAATTCTTTAATGTAATTTCTTGCGTTTTGAGGTAACTCTTCTAAATTTTTTATACCCTTTGTTGATTGAAGCCAACCTTTAAAGACTTTATAAATTGGTTTTACCTTAATTTGTTCCTCTAAAGACGCAGGAAGATAATCAATTTTTTTTCCATCAATTTCATAACCTACACACATTTTGATTTCCTCAAGTGTATCTAAAACATCAAGTTTTGTTAATGCTATTCCGTCAATACCTGAAATTTTAATAGTTTGCCTAACTAACACCCCATCAAACCATCCGCATCTTCTCTTTCTGCTAGTCACAGTTCCAAATTCTTTTCCTCTAATACCTAACTCTTCTCCGATTTTATCTGTTAGTTCTGTTGGAAAAGGACCTTCACCAACTCTTGTGGTATAAGCTTTAGTTATACCTAACACATAATTAATATTTTGTGGTCCACATCCGACACCAGTAGCTGCAGAAGATGCCACAGTATTTGATGAGGTAACGAAAGGATATGTACCATGGTCTACATCAAGTAAAATGCCTTGGGCGCCTTCAAATAATATTTTTTTTTTATTTTTTGTAAATTCATTTATTTTTTTCCACACAGGTTGAGAATAAATTAATATTTTTGGAGCAATATTCATTAGTTCTGTAATTAATTTATTTTTTTCATACAATTCTTTTCCCAAACCTTTTCTTATAGCATTGTGATGCATTAAGACTGTTTCTAATCTTTGACTTAGATTTTTCTGAGACAAAAGGTCCATAACTCTTATTGACCTTCTGCCAACTTTATCCTCATACGCTGGACCTATTCCTCTTCTTGTTGTTCCTATTTTTGCTTTACCAGCTATATCTTCCCTAATTTCATCCATCTCTTTGTGAAATGGTAAAATTAAATTTGCAGATTCTGATATAATTAAATTTTTACTTGTTATCTCAACACCTTTGGATCTTACTTCCTCAATTTCTTCTAGCAAAGCCCAAGGATCAATAACTACACCATTACCAATAATTGAAATTTTATTTTTTCTTACTATTCCTGAAGGTAATAATCTTAATTTATATGTTACACCATCAATTACAAGAGTATGGCCAGCATTATGACCTCCTTGAAATCTTGCTACAACGTCTGCCTCGCTAGATAACCAATCAACTATTTTTCCCTTTCCTTCGTCTCCCCATTGAGATCCTATTACTGCTACATTTTTCATAATTTTAAATTTTTAATATTATTTAAATGATTGATTGGTCCTTTTCCCTCTCCATAATTTGGAGCTGTTTTAATTGCTTCATTAACATATTTAATTGCAAGATAACAAGATTTCTTTAGTTTTTTTCCACACGATAAGTAAGTTGTAATTGCACTGGATAAGGAACATCCAGTTCCATGAGTATTTTTTTTGTTAATTTTTTTATTTTTAAATATTGTAATTTTATCACCTTGTAATAAAACATCCGATATATTTTCGGATTTAAGATGACCACCTTTCAAGAGAATATTTTTAGTACCCATTTTTGAAATTATTTTTGCTGAAACTATCATATCATCTAGATTTTTTATTTTTATTCCTGATAGAATTTGAGCTTCAGGAATATTTGGGGTTATTAAGGAAACTTTAGTTATAAATTTTTTTTTTATGTATTCAATGCATTGATCATTTATAAGTTTTACTCCACTAGTTGATACCATAACCGGGTCAAGTACAATATTTTTAAATTTTAATTTATTCAAAGTTTCTAAAACTTTTCTTGCAACCTGCTCTGAATGCAACATTCCAATTTTAATACCATCTGGTTTAATGTCTTTACAGGTGAATTTAATTTGATCCAAAATTTGTGTTATTGGTATTGAAACGATTGATTTAATACCAGTAGTATTTTGAGATGTAATTGCTGTAATTGCGGTCATAGCATAGGACCCTAGAGAAGTTATAGTTTTAATATCAGCTTGAATACCTGCGCCTCCAGATGAGTCTGAGCCAGCAATTATTAATATTTTAGATTTGGGTTTCAACTAGTTATAGACCTTTTTATATTGTATATTATTTTATTAATAAGATTTTTGTCTAAAGATTCTACCATAATTCTAATTTTATTTTCAGTGCCGGATTTTCTAACTAGTAGTCTTCCTTTGTTTTTAATTAATTTTATTGAATTATTAATTGCTATTCTACAATTTTTTGAATTTATGATATTTTTATCTTTTACAACAATATTTTCGAGCACCTGAGGGATTGGTGCAAACTCGTTTAATAACTCACTTGATTTAGTTTTATTTTTCATTAAATAAAGAATTTCTAACGCTACAAGTAAACCATCTCCGGTTGTTGCAAAGTTACCTAAAATAATGTGTCCAGATTGTTCACCTCCAAGATTAATAAATTTTTTTTTCATTATTCTTTTTACATATCTATCTCCTACATCAGATCTGAAAAATTTTATTCCCATATCTTTTAGATATTTTTCAAGTCCATAATTAGACATTAATGTTCCAACTACCCCATTTTTAAGTATCTTTTTTTTTCTCCATTTTTTTGCAATAGATGCTATGATTTGATCTCCATCAATTATTTTTCCATTTGAATCCGATATAATGATTCTATCAGCATCTCCGTCTAGTGATATTCCTAAATCTGCTTTATGTTTTTGGACAATTTTTTTTATTTTATTTGGGTTAGTCGAACCACAATTATGATTGATGTTAAGTCCATTTGGGGATACTCCATACACAAAAACTTTTGCACCGAGTGATTTAAGTAGCAAAGGTCCAGCTTTATAGCCAGCTCCATTTGCGCAGTCTATCGCTATTTTCATACCCTTTAATGTAAAATTTTTTGGATAATTACTTTTTAAAATATTAATATAATCCTCTGTTGCGGTCTCTAATCTTTTTACTCGACCTAGTAAATCTGGTTTTGACAAATTTTTTGATATCCTAGTATCAATTAATTTTTCAATTTTTTTTTCAATCTTATCAGATAATTTCATTCCGTCTGGTCCAAACAGTTTTAGACCATTGTCAAAGTATAAATTATGTGATGCCGTTATCATTATTCCTAAATTAGCTTTAAATTTCTTTGTAAGCATCGCAAGTCCATTTGTTGGTAAAGGGCCCAATGTATAGACATGCATACCCGCTGAAGCAAGTCCAGATACAATGGCTGGTTCTAAAGTGTAACCAGATAATCTAGTATCTTTAGCGATTATTGCGATTTGTTTTGTTTTTTTTAAATTTTTAAAATAGGTACCTGCAGCAAGACCAAACTTAAAGAACATTTCACCATTAATACTATTGCTATTTACCTTTCCTCTTATACCGTCTGTCCCAAAATATTTTTTACTCATTAAATTTTAAAGCTCTAAAAATTTTTATTCCCTGTTTAATTTCATTTATATCATGAACTCTTAATATTTGGACACCTTGCATTTTTAAAAATATAGAAGATGCAAGTGTTCCTCCTATTCTATACTTACTGTCATTTAATCCAGATATGTCTTTAATAAATCTTTTTCTAGATGTACCTAATAATAAGGGATACCCCAAAGAATGAAATATAGAAACATTCTTAAGAATAGTAATATTATGTTTCAAATTTTTACCAAATCCAATACCGGGGTCTAAAATTATATTATTATGTGTAATCCCATGTGATCTTACTATCTTGAGCTTTTTTTCAAAGTAGTCATATATATCTAGTAATACATTTTTGTAATTAGGTTTATTTTGCATATTAAGAGGAGTACCTTTGATATGATGTATCACAAAAGGTATTTTTGTTTTTTTTAAAAAGTCCAATGTTGAATGGTCGTAATTTAAACCTGATATATCATTTATTAAATTTATGTTATATTTATTTGCTTTTCTCATTACATATTCTTTTCTTGTGTCTATAGATATAAACTTTTTTAATTTTGAGATTTTTCTTAATGACTTTGAAATTCTTAACCATTCTTTCTGTGAAGATATTTCGTGTGATCCGGGTCTAGTCGATTCACCACCTATATCTAATATATCACAACCACTATCAAATAGTTTTTTGGCCCTTGCTAATGACTTAATTGGAGAATTAAATTTTCCACCGTCGGAAAAACTGTCAGGAGTTAGATTGAGAACCCCCATTAAGAGAGGGCTATTGGTAAAATTTAATTTTTTGAATAATTTTTTTTTAGTTATATTTTTTATATCTTTATAAATTTTGTTTTTTAAATTGATATTTAGTTTGTTTAAATCTTTTAATTTAATTTTTTTAATATTATTTCTAGTAATTATCTCTACACTGTCGAAATATATTTCAGCACTTCCGTTTAAAGGTAATGAATTTTTTGTACTAATTTTATTTTTCGGATTAGAGTTGTAAGAAAAATTACACGCTTTAGTGTAATATTTTCGCATTTATTAATGAACTATTTTAGGTTTAAGTCCGATAGATCCAAGAGCTGATCCTTTCTCGTTATCGTCCTCAACTTTCAAATCTTCTTTATTTGTTGGATAAATATTTTTGTTAATTATATCTTCAATTTCACTTCCAGAAAGAGTCTCGTATGTTAAAAGTGCTTTAGCAAGTTTGTGCAAATCATCGATCTTGTCTGTCAATACTTTTTTAGCTCTATCATAACCCTTTTCAACAAATTTCTTTATTTCTGAGTCAACTTTTTTTGCGGTTTCCTCAGACATGTTTTGTTGTCTTGCGACTGATCTTCCTAAAAATACCTCTTCTTCATTTTCACCATACGCAATTGGTCCTAATTCTTTACTTAAACCAGCTCTCATAACCATTGCTCGTGCTCTTTTTGTTGCTTGTTCAATATCACTAACTGCTCCAGTTGTAACCTTATCTTCTCCAAAGATTAATTCCTCAGCAACTCGACCTCCCATGGCAATCGCCATCTGTGCATGAAGTTGTTCTCTAGTTTGTGATACTTCATCTTTTTCAGGAAGTTGCATTACCATACCTAGTGCCCTTCCTCTAGGAATTATAGTGGCTTTGTGAATTGGATATGCAGCTTTTTCATTTATTGTTACTATGGCATGGCCAGCCTCGTGATATGCTGTTAATTTCTTTTCGTCTTCAGTCATCACCATTGACCTTCTTTCAGCACCCATCATGACTTTATCTTTTGCTTCCTCAAACTCAATATAGGTTACAATTCTTTTGTTTTTTCTGGCTGCTAAAAGTGCAGCCTCATTCACTAAGTTCGCTAAATCTGCTCCAGAAAAACCAGGTGTTCCTCTTGCAATTGTTCTTAAATTTACGTCTGGTGCCATTGTAATTTTTTTACTATGAACTTTTAAAATTTTTTCTCTCCCAATAATATCTGGAAGTGAAACAACTACCTGCCTGTCGAATCTTCCAGGTCTAAGTAATGCTGGGTCTAAAACATCTGGTCTGTTTGTTGCAGCTATAATAATCACACCTTCGTTAGTATCAAAACCGTCCATCTCAACAAGTAATTGGTTTAACGTTTGTTCACGTTCGTCATTTCCACCACCTAGTCCTGCACCTCTGCTCCGTCCTACTGCATCTATTTCATCTATAAAAATAATACATGGTGAATTTTTTTTTCCTTGCTCAAACATATCTCTTACTCTTGAAGCTCCAACACCAACAAACATTTCTACAAAATCTGAACCTGAAATAGTAAAAAAGGGTACACCCGCCTCTCCAGCTATTGCCCTAGCTAAAAGAGTTTTACCTGTCCCAGGAGGTCCAACTAGTAAACATCCTCTTGGAATTTTTCCACCTAACCTACTAAATTTTCTTGGATCTTTTAAAAATTCTACAACTTCTTCTACTTCCTCTTTTGCTTCCTCAACTCCTGCTACATCATTAAAAGTTACCTTACCTTTAATCTCGTTCATTAATTTTGCTTTAGATTTACCAAAACCCATGGCACCACCTCTTCCACCCTGCATTTGTCTCATAAAAAATATCCACACTGCTATTAATAAAAGCATAGGAAACCAAGAAAGTAAGACACCAAATAGTGATGGCATTTTTTCATCTAATGGAGCTGCAGAAATACTTACGCCTTTATCAGTCAACTTTTGAATTAAATTTGGATCATTTGGAGAATATGTTATGAAGTTATTTCCATCAGATAGTATACCTTTTATATTATTACCTTGTATTTCTACCTGTACAACTCGTCCATTATCAACTTCAGTTAAAAATTCTGAAAAAATTATCTTATTATCTCTTGTTGCAGAGCTTTGCGGGTTTTTAAACATATTGTACAGACCAATAGTAAGGACAATAATTACAGCCCACATTGCTAGATTTCTGAAATTCATAGCTATAAATTAAGAATTATTACAAATTAAACAAGAGGCAAAATATACCTATTTTCCTTTTTTTTTAACATTTTCCTGTGTAATTTTGTAAGTATTACCAAATTTTTCAATAAAGCACTTCGCTAACGTAGTTTTTTTAAAATTTGGCTTTTTAATTTCATTAATAAGTCTAACTATTTTTTTTCCCCTAGAAGGATAATATCGATGATTTATTTGATTTAGAATTAACGAAATAGATCTAAATATAATTTCATCAGGTTGTTTCAAAAAATTTTCATTAAAAATTGCAAAATTTTTCCTTAAATTAATATGAGAATTTATTTCTAAATTTTTTTTAACAATATAATCTATTGAGAAATTTGAAAGAGACAAATTTTTAATTGTCAGATTCATCTTAGACAAATTAAAACCCTCTGTTTCTAGTTTACTTAAAATACCTCTGATCCTTGATCTTTGATATTTTTTTTCATAATTAGATCTATCCTCAATAAATGATTTAAATACACTTTTAGTGACATACTCTAAATCTTTTTTATTGAAACTTAATAAGGGTCTGAATATATTTTTATCCTTGTAAATAATATGTTTTGAATGAAAGGATGACAAACCCTCTAATCCTGAACCTCTAATTAATCTAATTAAAAAATTTTCTATAGAGTCATTTTTATGGTGAGCTACTAACAAATTTTTTACATTATTTTTACTCATTTTTTTGAAAATTAGACCATATCTATTGTCCCGTGCAATTTTTTGAATATTACTGTTAGGTTTTGATCCTGTCCATTTAAGAATTTCAATCTTAATACCAACTTTATTTAATATGTTAAATAATTGCTCTGCTTGTTTGTCTGAATTTTCTCTCAAACCATGATCTACATGATAGTAAAAAACTTTAATTTTTCTGTCTAAACTTAAACACTTAAGAAAAAAAGCTAAAGATAGACTATCAACTCCACCTGAAACTCCAACTGCAAATTTATTTTTTTTTAAAAAAGGTCTCAAACTTTGTTTGAAGCTTTGATAAATTCTTTTGATTTTTCTATCTTTTAAATGAATTAAAATTTTATTTTTAGGAGTTACTATCTTTGCATTCAAACTTTTTTTGCTCATATTTAGCTTTTTGGATTACTGATTCTTTTGCCTCTGGATACTGTTTTTTAACTCCTAAAATCATAAGACATCCTTGATCTTTTTCTCCAATTTGAACTAAAGATACTCCAAGTTTGAGTAAATTAATAGGTGCTTTATCACTTTGTGGATAATTTTGATAACCTTGTAAATAAGCTGATGCAGCATCAGTGTATAATTGTCTAATTCTGAAAGTTTCTGCGTACCAGTACTGTGCATTTCCAGCTAGTTTATGTGAAGGATTAGATATTACGAATTCTCTAAAAGCTCTTTCAGCGGTATTATAATCTCCCACTTTAAGAAAACTTGTTGCAAACTCATATTGTTTTTCAGGTGACGTGTTTGGTAGAATTTTCTCTTCTACAATAAAGTTTTCTGTTACAATCGTCGATGTAGTATCAACTGATTGTGTTTCTTGAAACTCAGTTTTTGGTGTCATATCTTTATAAGAAACTGAACCTAAATCTTGGGGTTCACTAGATCCTGGTAATATATTATCCTCTTGTTTTTGAGTAGTTAATATTTTATTTTGGTTTTCAGAGTTCACAACATTATTTGACAAATTTTCTAGTTGTTGAAAACGCAATTGATTATCGGCTTGCACTTTAGATAACCTTGAGGATAATTTATCAATCTTAAAATTGATCTCTTCAAATCTGTTAGTTAATTCCTGAAATTGGGCTTCTATTTCTGAAAGTTTTAATAGATGCCTTGTTAACACATCTTCAGAATTTTGATCTAAATTATCAGAATTTGAAAGTTCTATGTTGTTATTTTTAGACTCAGATGAGTCTGAGTATACTGCTCTTTCTAAAGTTTTTATATCTTTTTGAATAAGCTCAATAATTTCTTTAATGTTGTGATTATCTGAAAAGGAAGCGCTGTTAAATAGTAACAACAGTATTGTAGATTTTAAGAATAACTTAATATTTAATCTATGCATAAGTTTTATTTGTAAGAATAAAAATGGCAAAAAAAAGACCTCAGTATATAAATGCTGAGGTCTTAATTTTTAGAAAGATTTAATATTAATTTGCTTTAACAGTTACTGATCTTCTATTTTTGGACCATGCTAAAGGATTTGATCCAGAGTCTACAGGTCTTTCTTTACCATAACTAATAACTGAAATTCTATTTGAAGAAATTCCATAAGTCATTAGGTAGTCTTTTGCTGAATTAGCTCTTCTTTCACCTAAAGCTAAGTTATATTCTCTAGTCCCTCTTTCATCGGCGTGACCCTCAAGAACAACTGTGATGTCTGGATTTTTTCTTAACCATGAAGCTTGTTTTCTTAAAGTGTCTCTAGAAGCAGTTGTTAAAACTGACTCATTTGTTGCAAAGAACACTCTGTCTGGAACTCCTGTAGCTAAATATTCTACTGTATCTGTCCCAGTGTAAACATCACCCTGCATTTGCGAGTCTACTTTTTTAGTTTGAGTTGCACAGGCTGACAACACAAAACTTAATAAAAATGCTAAAAAAATGTTTTTTAAAATTTTATTAGAAATCATACTGCTCCTTAATTTGTCTAATTTTTAAAGTTTTTCACAACTAAATAGATCTTTCAAGCATAAAAATCAACGAATTAAGTTAAATTTTTATGTCTAATTTAGGATTAATTGCTTAATAATGACGACCATGAAGGGTCTGATCCGTCAGTTTCGGTTGGAACCTGTCGTTCGTTATAACCCGTAAGGTCAATGGACCAAAGCTTAGCTGAAAATCCCTCACCTTTAGAGTTTGATTTGGTCTCCCTATAAAAAATTAAAACTCTACCATTGGGCGACCAAGATGGTGCCTCTTGATAGTAATTTTCTGTTAAAAGTCTTTCTCCTGATCCATCTGTTCTCATTACTCCAATATAAAATTTTCCCTTATGTAATTTTGTAAAAGCAATTAGATCTCCTCTAGGAGACCATACTGGTGTACCATAGAGACCTTTTCCAAAAGATATTCTTTTGACTTTTGATCCATCACTTTTCATTACATATATTTGTTGGAAACCGCTACGGTCAGAGTTAAATGTTATATACTTTCCATCTGGAGAATAAGAAGGAGATGTATCTATTGATGGATGGTTTGTTATTCTTTCAACTATTCTACTTTCTAAATTCATCGTATATATATCTGAATTTCCATCTTTAGCGAAACTCATAATTATTTTTTTTCCATCTGGTGAGAATCTTGGCGCAAAAGTCATTCCGGGAAAATCTCCAACTACTTCTTGTATACCTGTTTCAATATCGAGAAGATAGACTCTTGGTAAATTTTTAAAATAAGATAAGTATGTAACCATTTGGTTCGTTGGATTAAATCTTGGAGTAAGTACTAACTCGTTTCCTAATGTTAAATATTTTGTATTAAAACTATCTTGGTCCATAATAGCTAATTTTTTAATTCTTTTAGTTTTTGGTCCTTGTTCAGCTACATAGATTATTCTTGTATCAAAATATCCTTTTTCTCCTGTAAGTCTTTCATAAATTTTATCTGAAATAATATGTCCAACTCTTCTCCAATTATTTGGTACAGTGGTAAATGCTAACGCTATCATTTCTTTAGCTGCCAGAACATCCCACAATCTAAATTCAACTCTCAACTTTCCATTATCAAATTTCACTTGCCCTGTGACTAAAGCTTGAGCTTTAATTAATGTCCAATCTTCAAATCTAGGTTTTAGATGTGCAAGATCGGGGTTTTGAAGGAATGCTTTTCTCTCAAGAGGGTTAAATAATCCTGTTCTTTTTAAGTTATTTTCAACGACTTCAGAAATTTGCTCACCTACATTGTCTATTTTTAATTCCTCAGAAAAATTTTTATTTGAATCTTTATCAGCAAATAAAGGTGAAACTGCTATTGGCAAAGGATTAAGATTACCTCTAGTAATATCTACTTCGATCAATGCAAAACTCTTAGTAGTTATTATAAAAAATATTATTAAAATTTTTATTAATTTCATCACCCTTCCAACATTTCTCTTGCGTCAAAATTCAATTGCAAATCTTTCCATCTTTCATAACCAGTTGTGGGTACCCTTAATGGTTGGCACAACTGCACTGCTCTTAGTGCACTTTCGGCTAATACTTTGTAAAAATTTTGCCCAGGTTTATTCATTCTTGCATGATCCAATATTTCAGAGTCTATTATAGTCCCATCAGGTTTTAATTTTAATTTTATTCTAACTAACAAGTTTTCATTATAAGGAAGTCCCAATGGTATACTCCAGCAACCAAATATTTGAGCTTTCAAAGCATCTTCTTCACTTAATGTTAAACCCGAAAGATCCATTGATTTATCTTGTGATTGAGTAATTTTGTTAGATTTAATATCAGTTTCTGCTAAATTTTCTTTTGATTTGTCAATCAAAGCCGCAATATCTGTTGGATCAAATATTTCTTTTTTTTCAAACTCAGAAACCTGCTTGACTTTATTATCATCAACTTCAGGGTTCTGTTTATCCTCGACCTTTTTAATATTTTCAATTTCTTGGTCAGGCATAGGTATTGCTTCAGGTTTTATTTTTTTTATTTTTTTAGGTGGTGCCTGTTCCGAAACAAGTTTTTCCTCTTCTTTTTTAACTTTTTCAATTATTTTTTGAGCTTTGGGCGCAAAGGGTATATTTGTTTTGTCTGTAATTTGTATCAGTTCAACAGAAATTATTGGTGGAAGATCTAAAGGTTTTTTTGCGATAAAAGGTAGGCTGAATATTGTCATAATTATTATAAAAAAATGAAATCCTGTTGAAATCAAAACACTTTTGTACACCTTTTATCTTTCCTTATAGGGCTCTGAGATTAAAGCAACTTTTGTAAATCCTGAGCCTGATAGCATGCCCATTATTTCTAAAACTCTACCATAATTTATTGTTTTATCTCCTCTTACATAAATTCTGGTATCAGTTCTATTTTTTGAAACCGCTAAAATCTTGGATATAATATTTTCGTATTCTACTTTAGATTCCTGTATAAATATTTCACCTTTCGAATTTATAGATAATGTTAAAGGCTCCTGCTCTTCAGGAAGAGAGTCAGCTGAACTTTCTGGTAGGTCAACTTGAACACCTACCGTTAGTAAAGGCGCAGTTACCATAAATATTATTAATAATACAAGCATTACGTCTACAAAAGGCGTTACATTTATTTCACTCAAAGGTTCTCTTGAGGTTCTTTTTAATTTAAAGGCCATATTAGATTATTGAGATAAATCTCTTAGAAAAGTTTTCTAATTTTTGAAAATATTTTTTCGAGTCATTGCTGAATTTATTGTACGCAACGACTGCAGGGATCGCTGCCAACAAACCTAATGCAGTAGCAAATAAAGCTTCGGCTATTCCAGGGGCAACTATAGCTAGACTTGTATTTCTTGAAATAGCAATAGATTGAAACGAGTTCATAATTCCCCAAACTGTTCCAAATAAACCTATAAAAGGTGCAGTCGAACCGACTGTAGCCAAAAATGTATAATTTTTTTCGATAATGTTCATTTGTTTTTCTATGTTTGATTGAAGTGCTCCTCCTAATCTTTCATTTAAGTTCGACTTTGATCTTGTTTTCATAACACTTTGCATAGAATTTTTAAAAATTTTAGCCATTGGATCTTCGATGTTTGCGGGTAAACTGTTGTAAAAAGTTTCAGCAGATTTAGATTTCCAAAATTTATCTTCAAATTCATCGGAAGATTTATTTATTTTTTTAAATAATTTATATTTATCAAATATAATCGCCCAAGAATAAATTGATGCAGCAATTAAAATAAGAATTACACTCTTAACAATTATATCAGCTCTAACAAACAATTTTATTATCGAAAAATCCGTACTAGATAGACCAACTGCCTGTGAAGTTATTTCAGCTTCCATATAAAACCAATCACACTAAATTGTGTCATCAATTTGACTTTATTTTTTTGATTAATCAGAGATTTTGTAAGTATTATTAAAAAAACTCGCAATTAAAATCGCATCGGCTTTATTTACATCTTTCTTTTTTGACAACTTTGAAGATATGTAGGGAAAAATCTCAATTACTTTTGTTCTACTTGCCTCTTTCTCCGTTTTAATTAAATTAAAATACTTTTTCCATTTAGCAGGGCGCACAAAATGCATTGATAGTTTCATTGTGGCACAAATACCCTTTAAAACTCCAAATGACTGACCGAAATTAAACATACTTGTGACCCCCTGTCCTGGCATAGCAGAAACTTGTTCAATAACAACACATATATTAGATTTAGGAATATTGTTAATTCTTGAACTTATCTCATTAAATATTTGTGAGGCATTTACTTGTTTTTTGTTTTTCTTTCCATCAGCCATATGTGGCATATCTATTACATCAACAATTTCTCCATTATTAAGAAAACTAATTGCTCCTGAAATTCCTGGATCAATTCCAATTATAAACATGTAAAACTTTTATACCTCATATTCTAAATTTGAGAATACTTTTTGAATATCATCATTTTCCTCTAGTGCATCTAAAAAATTTATAACCTCATCATAATGATTTTTACCAAGTTTTAATTTGTTAATTGGTAACCATTCTAAGTCTGTTGAAATAAAATTACTTACTTTACTCTCCAGTTTTTTTTTTACATTATAAATATTTTCTTTTTCACAATGAATTTCATAATAATTTTTATAAGTTATGCAATCATTTGCCCCGATTTCAATTATAAAATCAAATAATTGAGTTTCATTTATTTCTCCTAAAGGAATTTTAATTACACCTTGTTGATTAAAATTATGAGAAGCTGATCCTTGTGTTCCAAGCGTACCTCCATTTTTTTGAAAAATTGTACGTATACTTGATGCAGATCTGTTTTTATTATCAGTAAGAGCAATAATAATGCAAGCTACTTGATGCGGGCCAAATCCCTCGTATCGTATTTGCTCATAATTTGCTTCACCAGAAATTTGTGATTTATCTATAGCTCTTTGAATGTTATCTTTAGGCATATTGGCTGATCTGGCAGACTGAATAGCTGATCTTAAACGAGGGTTAATTTCAGGATCTTTGTCACCTAGTTTAGCGGCTACAGTTATCTCTCTCGATAATTTTGAGAATATTTTTGAACGTAATTTATCAACTCTGTCCTTCTTATGCTTAATTCCTGCCCAGTGAGAATGTCCTGCCATTTTATTTATCCTTAAACGATCCTCCAAAAATAAAACTTTCAATTTTAATTGCAAGACCTGTATCAGGATTTGCATCTATAACTGCCCCACAAATTGTAGCTTCTCCAAGTGCTGGCGAATTTTTATCCGATGAATTTTTAAGAAATCTGTTAAGAGAAATTTCTTTTTTCATACCAATTACTGAATTATAATCACCACACATACCTGCATCGGTTTGATATGCCGTTCCGCCATCTAAAATTCTGCTATCATTAGTTGGCACGTGTGTATGTGTTCCTATTACTAATGTTGCTTTTCCATCAAAAAAAAAACCCATAGCCATTTTTTCACTTGTAGTTTCTCCATGAAAGTCAACAACTAAAAAATCATAGTCTTTTTTCAATTTAAATTGGTTTAAAAAAGTTTTCGATTTAAGAAAAACATTATCACATTTTTTCATAAATACATTTCCCATTAAATTTAATACTCCTATTCTATATCCATTTTTAGATTTAAATACCTCATACCCTTTACCTGGAAGATCATCGCTCATGTTATAGGGTCTTAAAAGTCTTTTTTCGTTTTTAATATGCTCTAAAGTTTCTTTTTGATCCCAAACATGATTGCCTGTTGTAATTACGTCAACACCACAAGAGAAAATTTCATTTGAAATATTTTCAGTTATTCCGACCCCAGAAGAGTGAGAATTTTCACCATTTACAATAACAAAATCTGCATGAGTTTTTTTTAAAATTTTGCTAAGGTTATTTTTAATCGCATTACATCCAGTATTGCCAACTATATCTCCCAAAAATAGTATTTTCATTTATAAATATTTTTCTCTGTAAAAATCATACTGAGTTTTCTATCAAAAATTTGTATAGGGACTTTATTGATTTCTTGGTAAGAAAACGCTAAACCAATTGTGGTAATTTTCTTCCTATTATTTATTTTTTCTATGTATCTATCATAATAACCTCCCCCATATCCTAATCTGTTCAAATTTTTATCAAAAGCAACGAGAGGAACTAATATATAATCAGGATACAATATTTTTTTTGAGATTGGCTCTGGTATACCATATTTATTAAGTTTCAATGGATCAGTGAAAGAAAATTTGCAAAAATCCATTAAATTATTTTTTTTTATACGCGGCAATGCAATTTGAAATTTTTTTTTTTCGAGTTCTTGTAAAATGTCTAAACAATCAATTTCATAATTTACAGGGAAATATCCTCCAATAATTTTTTTGTTTACTTTAAAATCTATATGTCTCAATATTTT
>CACNFY010000001.1 GCA_902619925.1 uncultured Pelagibacteraceae bacterium | reverse complement strand
TTAATTATTTTATTTTTCCATTTTTTATCTTTTTTTGATAATTTTGAATAAATCTTTTTAATTGCTAAATCGAAATTATTTTTTTTTCCGCCCCATCTAGCAGAAAAAATTCCTGGTTGGTTATTTAGTAAACTGATTTCCAGACCAGAGTCGTCTGCAATACATATTTTTTTTGTTTTTAACGAGAAGTATTTTGCTTTTATTAGTGAATTTTCTAAAAAACTCTTTCCATTTTCCTTAGGACTTTTTAATTTATAGTCTTTTGGTGAATAAATTTTGTAAAAATTAGGTAGTAAATCTATTATTTCTCTCAATTTTCCATCATTATTTGTGCCTACTAAAATTTCTATTATTTTTTTATTTTTCATCTAGTTTTTTTATATTTCCTTACCATATAAGAAACTATGGAAAAAGATGAAATTAAAAACTCTGATAACACTGGAGAGGATATAGAGAAAAGTTCAGTTGATAAGGACTTGGCAAATGATAATGATAATGAGAACAACACAATCACTGACGTTGCAGAGGAAACCATAGTATCCCCAGAAGAAGAGGTTAATAGTTTAAAAGATAAACTTACAAGAGCCTATGCTGAGATGGAAAATCAAAGAAGAAGACATGAAAAAGAGAAGGATGAAGCATTTGAATACGGAGGCTTCAGCTTTGCTAAGGAGTGTTTAAATCTTTTGGATAATCTTGAAAGATCAAAAACTTCATTAGAAAACGATGAAGTTTTAAAAGACAGTGATGCCTTAAATAAAATAATTGATCATATTAATATTATTAATAAGGATATGTTGTCGATTTTTAAAAGAAATAATATTGAGCCAATAAATGCTTTAAATAAAAAATTAGATCCAAACATACACCAAGCAATGATGGAAGTAGAAGATGATACAAAAGAACAAGGTACAATTGTACAAGAAATCCAAAAAGGGTTTACAATGAAAGACAGATTGCTAAGACCTTCTTTGGTTGCAGTTTCCAAAAAAAAGGACAATAAAAACAAAAAAAACCAAGAAAATAAGGAAAATATCAGCGAAAATTAATCCTAAAAGAGGTTGTAGTTGAAAAATTAACACTTATATGAGTTTGATTATAATAATATGAGCAAAGTAATAGGAATAGATTTAGGGACAACGAATTCTTGTGTAGCCATTATGGAAGGCTCACAAGCGAAGGTTTTAGAAAATGCAGAAGGGGCAAGAACAACCCCGTCTGTTGTAGCGTTTACAGATAATGACGAAAAATTAATAGGTCAACCAGCTAAAAGACAAGCTGTAACAAATCCAGAAAATACTATTTTTGCTGTAAAAAGACTAATTGGAAGAAACTTTGATGATCCAACGGTTAAAAAAGATGTAGAGACTGCACCCTTTAAAATTGTAAGTTCAGATAAAGGGGATGCGTGGATCGAAGCTAAAGGACAAAAATATTCACCATCACAGATATCTGCTTTTACTCTTCAGAAAATGAAAGAGACTGCAGAAAAATATTTGGGTTCTGAGGTGAAACAAGCTGTGATTACTGTGCCAGCATATTTTAATGACGCTCAAAGACAAGCGACTAAAGACGCCGGTAAGATCGCTGGGTTAGAAGTTTTAAGAATAATTAACGAACCTACTGCTGCATCGTTAGCTTATGGTTTAGACAAAAAAGCTAACAAGAAAATTGCTGTTTATGATTTAGGTGGTGGAACTTTTGATGTTTCAATACTTGAGCTAGGTGACGGTGTATTTGAAGTAAAATCAACAAATGGTGATACATTTTTAGGTGGAGAGGATTTTGATAATTCTATTGTTGATTACCTTTTAACTGAATTTAAAAAAGAAAACGGTATAGACTTAAAAAATGATAAATTGGCTTTACAAAGGCTTAAAGAGGCTGCTGAAAAGGCAAAGATAGAATTATCATCTGCAACCCAGACAGAAATAAATCTTCCATTCATAACTGCTGATAAAACTGGTCCAAAGCATATTAATTTAAAAATGACTAGAGCAAAACTTGAGGCATTAGTAGAAGATTTAATTTCTAGAACAATCCCACCATGTCAAACCGCACTAAAAGATGCAGGGTTATCAGCAGGTGAAATTGATGAAATAGTACTTGTAGGTGGAATGACTAGAATGCCGAAAGTTATTGAGGAAGTTAAAAATTTTTTTGGGAAAGATCCAAATAAATCAGTAAACCCTGATGAAGTTGTTGCAATGGGAGCAGCAATACAGGCAGGTGTGCTTCAAGGTGATGTTAAAGATGTATTGTTATTAGATGTAACTCCTTTATCTTTAGGAATTGAGACTCTTGGTGGTGTATCAACAAAATTAATCGATAAAAATACAACCATACCAACAAAAAAAAGCCAAGTGTTTTCAACAGCAGAAGATAATCAGCCAGCAGTTTCTATTAGAGTTCTTCAGGGTGAAAGAGAGATGGCGTCTGATAATAAAATTTTAGGTAATTTTGAATTAGTAGGTATTGCTCCAGCTCCAAGAGGAGTTCCGCAAATAGAGGTCACTTTTGATATAGATGCTAATGGTATTGTTAATGTTTCTGCTAAAGACAAAGGGACTGGTAAAGAACAAAAAATACAAATTCAAGCATCTGGTGGTTTAAGTGATGAAGAAATTAATCAGATGGTTAAAGACGCAGAGTCAAATAAGGAAGCTGATAAAAAGAAAAGAGAGGCAGTAGATGCAAGAAATCAAGCAGATACTTTGCTTCATTCAACAGAAAAAAATTTAAAAGAGCATGGTAGTAAAGTTTCAGATGCCGATAAAAAAGCCATCGAAGATGCATCTGCTAATTTGAGAAATT
The DNA here is from genome assembly GCA_902619925.1 of uncultured Pelagibacteraceae bacterium. Taxonomy (GTDB): domain Bacteria; phylum Pseudomonadota; class Alphaproteobacteria; order Pelagibacterales; family Pelagibacteraceae; genus Pelagibacter. The sequence goes on along the minus strand of CACNFY010000001.1, from coordinate 204,561 downwards.
CACTAAAAGGGACAGATGTAGAGGAAATTAAGAAAAAAACTCAGGATTTAGTTCAAGCATCAATGAAATTAGGTGAAGCTATTTATAAATCGCAACAAAATGCAAAACCTGAAGATGCTCCGAAGGATGTCAAGAAAGAGGAGAAGAAAGACGATAACGTTGTTGATGCAGATTTTGAAGAAGTGAAAGACGATAATAAAGAAAAAAGCGCCTAAAAACAACTATTTGTCTATAACATGTTATGGCAAAAAGAGATTATTACGATGTTTTAGGTTTAAATAAAAACTCTACTCCAGAACAAATTAAAACAGCTTATAGGAAATTAGCTGTAAAATTCCACCCTGATAAAAATAAGGGAGATAAAGCGGCAGAAGAAAAATTTAAAGAGGCTTCTGAAGCATATCACGTACTGTCAAATTCAGAGAGGAAACAAAATTATGATAATTTCGGTCATGCAGCATTTGAAAATGGATCAGGCAGCAGAGGTGGATTTGGAAACTTTGATTTCTCTGGAAGTTTTTCAGATATATTTGAGGATTTTTTTGGTGAAGGATTTGGAGGAAGAAGGTCACGAAGATCAAATAATCGTGGTTCAGATTTAAGATATGATTTAACTATAGATCTAGAAGAGGCATATACAGGTAAGAAACAAGATATAAAATTTTCTACATCAGATAAATGTGACAACTGTAATGGTAGTGGCTCTAAACCAGGATATGATGCAGGAAGTTGTTCGATGTGTGGCGGTCATGGTCAAGTTAGATCAACTCAGGGTTTTTTTACAGTGCAACAAACATGCCCTCAATGTTCAGGATCGGGCGAAGAAATTACAAATCCATGTAACTCTTGTAATGGTCAGGGGAAAAAACAAATCCACAAGAGATTGTCAGTAACAATACCAAAAGGTGTTGATGATGGGACACGTATAAGATTGGCTGGCAAGGGAGAGGCAGGATCGAGGGGAGCAGGAAATGGCGATTTATACTTATTCATTAATGTCAATTCACATGAGCTTTTCAAAAGACAAGACGAACACTTATTTTTTGAATGTCCAATTTCAATTGCTGATGCAGCTTTAGGAACATCTTTAGAAATTCCAACTGTTGATGGTGGTAAAGCAAAAATAAAAATACCATCAGGAACGCAAAGTGGAAGACAATTTAGACTTAGAGGTAAAGGAATGCCTTTAATGAGAGGAAATGGAATTGGTGATTTATATGTTCAGATTGTTACAGAAGTTCCTATTTCTTTAAATAAAGAACAAAAAGATCTTTTAGAAAAATTTAGAGAGATTGAAAATGAAAAATCAAATCCAAGTATTAAAAAGTTTTTTCAAAAAGCAAAAAGCTTTTGGAAAACTTAATTAATGGGTTTAGAAGAAATTATTCCAGCAATAGCTTTAATAGCAGTATTAATTTTGGTTCTTCCAGGTTTTATTAGTTCCAACTTAGAAAAAAAATTATTTATTAGAAACTTAAGTATTTGGGGTATTATTATATTAGCAGTTATGGTAATTCTATATTTATTCATTAAATGAAAAAAATTAATATTGTAATTACAGGTTTTATGGGTCGAATGGGCCAGCAAATTATTAAATCAGCATACAAAGATAGTTCAATTAAAATAGTATCTTTAACGGAAAGTAAAATTATTAAAAAAAAAATTAGGGGAATTTTACCAGAATTAAATAGTGAAAAAGCTTTTAAAGACTCAGATGTTATTATAGATTTCACTATACCAAAATGTACCTTAGAAATTTTAAAGATTGCAAAAAAATTAAGAAAAAGGGTCGTAATAGGAACAACTGGCTTTACAAAAAAAGAGGAAAATTTAGTCAAGAATTATTCAAAAAAAATTCCTATATTGAAAGCTGGCAATATGAGCTTAGGTATAAATCTATTGATGTATTTAACTGAGATAACATCTCAAACACTAGGAAATAATTTTCTTAGCAAAGTATTTGAAGTACATCATAAACATAAAAAAGATCATCCGTCAGGAACAGCACTTATGCTTGGTAAAGGAATTGCTATAGGAAAAAATAAAGATTTTTATAAATTAATTGGAAAAAAATATTTGAATAAAAAAAAATTCCCTTACGGTAAAAAAATTAATTTTAATTCACATAGAAAAGGAGAAGTTGTTGGAGAACATGAAGTAAAGTTTTCAAGTGGGAAAGAGATTATTACGCTTAATCATGAAGCATTTGATAGAGCTCTATATTCTGAAGGTGCTCTGACAGCAGCAAAATGGTTAATTAAAAAAAAACCAGGACTTTATTCAATGCGAAACTTGTTGAATTTTAATAAATGAATGAGTTTCAAAGAGCAAAAAAAATATTAAATATTCTTAATAGAATTTATCCAAAAACACCTGTGCCCTTGAAACATAAAAATATTTTTACATTACTTATATCTGTTCTTTTGTCGGCACAATGTACAGATGTAAATGTTAATAATGTAACAAAAAATATTTATCCAAAATACAATAGACCTGAGCATTTTGTTAAATTAGGAAGAAAAAAAATTGAAAAATTGATAAAAAGTATAGGTATTTTTAGAGTTAAAGCAAAAAGCGTTTATAATTTATCAAAAACTTTAGTTGAAAAATATAATGGTAAAGTACCAAAAACTTTTGAGCAATTAGAGGAATTACCTGGGGTTGGTCACAAAACAGCTAGTGTAGTGATGTCTCAGGGATTTGGTTATCCTGCCTTTCCAGTCGACACACATATTCATAGGCTTGCTCAAAGATGGGGTCTGACTAATGGAAAGAATGTAATACAAACTGAAAAAGATCTTAAACGACTTTTTCCAAAAAGATCTTGGAATAAATTACATCTGCAAATAATTTACTATGGCAGAGAATACTGTAAGGCAAGGGAATGCTATGGTTTATCTTGTAAAATCTGTACTACTTGCTATCCTAAGAGAAAAAAACCACTTTTAACAAAGAAAGCATAAATAATGAAAATATTAGGAATTGGAAACGCAATTGTAGATGTGATTTGCAAAGTAAGTGATGATTTCATTACGAAAAATAACTTAACTAAAAGCACGATGAAATTAATCTTTGATCAAAAAGAATTTAAAAATTTATTAACTAATCTTAAAATAGAAAAAACTGTTTCTGGGGGGTCAGTAGCAAATACTATAGTTGGATTATCTCAACTAGGAAATGAAGTGGGTTTTATTGGTAAAATAAATGATGATGATCTTGGAAGTAAATATGAAGAAGGTCTGAAGCATGAGAAGGTTCAATATTTTTATTCTAAAAAAAATGAGGAATTACCAACTGGAACCTGTTTAATATTAGTTACACCTGACTCCGAGCGAACAATGTGCACCTTTTTAGGAACTGCAGGAAAAATAAGTGAGAATGACGTTAATTTAGATGCAATTAAAAGAAGTGAATTGATACTTCTCGAGGGATATCTTTGGGACGAAGGAGATCCAAAAAAAGCTTTTGAGAAGGCAATTCAAAACGCAAACAAAGTAGCTATGTCTTTATCTGACCAGTTTTGCGTTGATAGACACAAACCTCACTTTTTGGAATTAGTTAAAAATAAATTGGATATAACTTTTGCTAACGAACAAGAAATTATGTCATTGATAGATGCAAAATCTTTTGAGGAAGTAATAAATTTTTCAAAATCTATTGACAAAACAATTATATTAACAAGAGGAGAAAAAGGCGCTGTTGCTATTAGAAAAAAGGAAGTAGTAGAGTGCGGAATATTAAAAGGTCTTAAAATAGTAGATTTAACTGGAGCAGGTGATCTTTTCGCTGCTGGTTTCTTGCACGGACATGTAAACAATATGTCGTTAAAAGAAAGTCTAAATAAAGGGACTGAAATGTCCTCTAAAGTTATTCAGCAAATTGGGGCTAGACTATAATTATTATTTTTTCTTTCTTTTAAAACTACCTTTGCCTTTTTTGGGTTTAACTACCCTTATCCTAAACCTCGAGCTGAGTAGATTTTTAGCTATAAAATTTTTTTTTTTTTTAAATTTTGTAGCCATTTTCTTCACTCAAAATAAATTTGTCATCATTAAATTTTGATAAGATTTTTTTTCTTAATCTATAAACGTGTGTTTCTACTGTATGTGTTTCCAATTTAGGACTATATCCCCAAACATCTTTCTCCAAATCAGATATGGTTTTATTCTTATTACTATCATTTAAGTAAATTATTATCTCTATCTCTTTCTGAGTAAGTTTAAGATTTAAATCTTTTTTACTTAAGACCCTTGCATTTATATCTAATTTATATTGCTTAATAGTCAAATCTGATTGTTCAATAAATTTATTTTTCATCAAAGAAATATTAATTAATTCAATTAAGCTATAAATTGTTATTGGTTTTTTCTCCAATATTAACTCATTTAAATTATTTAAATTTCTTATTGTTTTTTCAGAAATTACAACATGTTGTTCCAAAATATTTCTAGATAAACTCTTTAATTCATCAGATGATTTGATAAATTTTATATTATATTCAAATAAATCTTTTATTTCGTCAAAAATTTCGAATAAGCTTTTATTTTTAAAAAATATAACTAACGAATTATTCATTAATAAATATTATGTTATTAAAGATAAAAAATAAAGATACATTGATAATCGATGATTTTAGGTTTCGATGCTGTGTAGGAAGAAATGGTGTTAAAAAAAATAAGCGAGAAGGTGATGGTTGTACCCCAAAAGGAACTTTTAAAATAGGCTCAATTTATTGGAGAAGAGACAGAGTCTCAAAGTTAAACTGTAAGCTAAAATCAAAAGTTATAACTAAAAATATGGGATGGTGTAATGATAAAGATAGTAAACTATACAATAAACAAATTAGTTTAGATAATAAGATTAATTCTGAAAAATTATTTAGAAAAGACCATAAATATAATTATTTTATTGAAATTTTATATAACAGAGAAAAGATAATAAAAAATAAAGGTAGTGCAATATTTCTACATCTAACAAAAAATTACAAGCCTACAGCTGGGTGCATTGCTGTAAAACAAAAAGATTTCATTATTATTTGCAAATTAATAAATAATAATTCCAAAATTTTAATATCTTAGTTTCTTTTACCAAAAATTTTAGAACCAATTCTCAAAAATGTAGCTTTATGCCTTACGGCATCTATGTAGTCATGTGACATGCCCATACTAATTTCAGTAAATTTATATTTAATGTTTAAATTATATAATTTAGTAAAAAAAATATTTGAGTCTTGATCAAAAGGTGGAAGACACATTAAACCAATTAATTTAAGTTTTTTATCAAAACAAAAATCTACTAATTCTTTTAATTCTTCTTCATCAACACCTGATTTTTGGTCTTCTTTTCCAATATTAACTTGTATAAAAATACTAACCTCTTTATTTAATTTTAATTGCTCATCACAAATTTTTTGTGCGAGTTTTATAGAGTCAACCGAATGGATATAATCAAATATTTTTAACGCCTGTTTAACTTTATTGGTTTGGAGCTTACCTATCATGTGAAGTTTGACTTTATTGTTTTTTTCTTTTATTGATGACCATTTTTCAATTGCTTCTTGAACTTTATTTTCTCCGAAATGAAAATGGCCGTGCTCCACAAGTGGCATAATATGATCTTGATTGAAGGTTTTCGATACTGCTATAATTTTAGGTGAATAATTTTCATGATTATATTCTTTTATTTTTTCACCAATTTCTTTAATAATTTGATCTAAATTTTTAAGAGTTATATGCATATGTATAATTTAAAAAAATATTACTTTATTAATAAATTTGATAAAAATCATTTAGAAAAATTAGATAGTAAAATATCTATAATATACAGGAACTACAATATAGCAAATCATGAAAATCTGATTATAAAAATAAAAAAATTTTGTAAGAAAAGGGGTATTTGTTTTTATTTAGCAAACGAGATTAAATTAGCTATAAAGCTTAATTTAGACGGTGTGTATTTACCCTCTTTCAATAAAAATCTATTAGTAAATTGTATCAAATTGAAAAATAGTTTCAGGGTTATTGGGTCAGCTCACAATATTAAAGAGATAAATATTAAATTAAATCAAGGTTGTGAAGAAATTTTCTTATCACCTGTTTTTAAAATTAAAAATAACTATTTAGGGTTATATGGATTAGTAAACATTATGAAATTTAACCCAAAAAAAACTATTGCTTTAGGAGGCATTAATCAAAAAAATATAAAGTTCTTAAAACTATTTAATTTACACGGATTTGCAGCAATTGATTATTTTGATAAAAAAAAAGGCCCCTAAAAAATTAGGGGCCTTAAATTTTCTAAACTGTTTTAGAATTTAGAATGCAAATGTTACATTCATTTCAGTAAACGTATCGTTGTCGCCTGAAGATCCTGCAACGTTATCTGTTGAGTTAGATACTAGACCAAAAGACATTCCACCCATTGAGTAAGATGCTGATAATCCAGCTGACTCTTCATCTGTACCAGTTTGCATATCTACATCCCAAAGGTTGTATGATATTGACATGTTCTCGTTAACTGCAAAAGAAACACCAAAACCAGTAGATTCTTCATCTGAAGAAGTTCCAGTTGTGTCAATTTCTGATACTTGGTAAGCAGCAGTAATACTTCCTACTGTATACTTAGCAAATGCAGTCATAAGGTCTGTAGTTTCACCATTCTCACCTTGACCATAACCTACCATAAGACCGTCTACTAAACCGTCGTAAGTTAATACCCAAGAAGAATCTGTAGCGTCATCTTTTTGAGATGCAATACTTACACCAACAGCACCAAAAGATCCTGTGTAGTATAATGCACCAGTGTCACCACCTTGTGCTAGACCATTGTCATCTGTGTCTACATCATCCCATGCTTCTTCACCAGCAGTTGGTAGTACGTATCTGTATGCTCTGATACCTGCACCACTTCTTCCGTTAGCTACTGCAATTTTACCAGCGTCACCCATATCTAAGAATGCCTCAGATGATGTATGTGTACCAGCTGATAATTTTTGAAGATAACCAGCAGTCATTCCGTTGTCTAAATCTCCAGAAGCTGCAAATACTAAACCTCTGTCAATTGTTAACGGATTACCTGTTACTTCATCATCATCTTGAGATTTATACTCAATCTTTGCTTTACCAGTAACTGATGCACCAGCGTAAGCAGATGAAGCAACTAAAGAACCTGCTAATGTTGCAAGTCCTAGTTTTGTTAGTTTGTTCATAAATTTACTCCTAATGTTAATAATTAATTATAAACATTGACTTTCTAACAAAGAGTCTTTGATTTATGCTAATTTTCTCAAAATTTATCTTATTATTTTGAATTGTGTTGCAAAAATACATCAACATAGAAACCTTATAAAATCTAATATTTTCGTGTTTTTTTGAAATAATTTGTTAAATAATTAATTTTAAAAGTTATAGTTTAATAATTTAATCAATGAGATCAATTTTTATCACAAATATTCTACTTTTAATGACGCTTTTTATCCTAAACTCCTGCGGGATGTACCGACCGGTATCAGCAAAAGAATATCCTCCTGATCCAGATAAAAGAGTTCAAAAAAATCTTGAAGAAGGAAGAGGAGTGACACTTATGGGGGCATTACCTGGAGGCAAAAAAAAAGGTGGAACATTTGATTTTGCAAGTTCAAATGAATTGTGGAGAGCAAGTTTAGACACTATAGATTTTATGCCTTTGGCATCTGCAAATTATAGCGGAGGAATAATTATTACTGATTGGTATAGTGATGATGAAACAGGGAAAGAATCTATAAAATTGACAATTAGATTTCTAACAAATGAATTGAGATCTGATGCTATAGATATAAAATTGTACAGAAAAGATTGTGGAGTTGTTCAAAGCTGTAAAACTTATGAGGAAACTGGTAATTTAGCGAATGAAATAAAAAAAAGCATTTTAAAAAAAGCAGCAATTTATAAAAAAGAAAATATCAAAAAAAATAAAAGATTTTACCCTGATGCCGGAGGTGATGGTATTAAAGGAGATATGAAGTCTATTTTTTAATGAACGTTATATAATTTAGTCTAGTGAATAGATATAATTTCAAAGAGATTGAAAAAAAGTGGCAAGATTTTTGGGTAAAAAATAAATCATTCAAAACAGAAAAAGATTTAAACAAAAAAAAATTTTATTGTTTGGAAATGTTTCCTTACCCTTCGGGAAAAATCCATATGGGACACGTCAGAAATTACACTATAGGCGATGTTCTATCCAGACATAAGATTCTTCAAGGTTACAATGTTCTTCACCCAATGGGATGGGACTCTTTCGGAATGCCTGCAGAAAATGCAGCAAGAGAAAACAATCTTAATCCGAAAGATTGGACAGAAAAAAATATTTCAGTAATGAAAAATCAATTAAAAAAATTAGGTTTGTCAATTGACTGGGACAGGGAGATATCAACTTGTTCTGAAGAATATTATAAACATCAACAACTTTTTTTTTTGGAAATGTATGAAAAAGGATTGGTTTATAGAAAAGAGAATTATGTTAATTGGGATCCAGTAGACAAAACTGTATTGGCAAATGAGCAAGTAATTGATGGGCGAGGTTGGAGATCGGGTGCAATGGTCGAAAGAAAAAAATTAAACCAATGGTTCTTTAATATCTCTAAATTTTCAGAAGATTTACTTAATGAATTAAACAACCTTGATAAGTGGCCAAATAAAGTGAAGACTATGCAAAAAAATTGGATAGGCAAATCATTTGGATGTGAAATTGATTTTAAGATTGAAGGAAATAATAATATTGATAAAATAAGAGTTTTTACGACAAGACCTGATACACTGTTCGGACTTTCTTTTTTAGCTTTATCTGTTGATCATCCAATTTCAAAATACTTTAAAAATAATTCTGAATTTGAAAAATTTCAATTTGAATGTTCGAAAACAGGTACAACTGAAGAGTCTATTGCACAAGGAGAAAAAATTGGTTTTAAAACTAATTTAACAGCCATAAATCCTTTAAATACTAGTCAAAAAGTGCCGGTTTATTTTGCGAATTTTGTTTTGATGGATTATGGATTTGGTGCGGTTTTTGGATGTCCGGCACATGACCAAAGAGACTTTGATTTCGCAAAAAAATATAAATTAGATATCAAAACTGTGGTTGTGCCTGATGGCAAAGATGACAAATTTATGGTAACAAATGAAGCTTACACAGAAGGTGGAAGAATAATTAATTCAGACTTTCTTAATGGTCTATCTGTACCTGGGGAATCAATATCTAAGACGATTGAAATTATTGAGAAAAGGAACTTAGGTATAAAAAAAATTAATTTCCGTTTAAAAGATTGGGGGGTATCAAGACAAAGGTACTGGGGGTGCCCGATACCAATTATGTATGACAAAAAAGGAAACCCTCATCCAGTACCAAAAAATAAATTACCAGTAAAATTACCTGATGTAATAGATATGAATACAAAAGGAAATCCCTTAGATCATAATGTTAATTGGAAAAATATAAATTTGGATGGCAAATCATTTATTAGAGAAACAGATACTCTAGATACTTTTGTAGACTCCTCTTGGTATTTTTTAAGATTTTGTTCACCTAAAGAAGATGAATATGGGTTTGATTATGAAAGTATTAATTACTGGATGCCCGTGGATCAATATATCGGAGGAGTAGAACATGCAATTCTGCACTTGTTATATTCAAGATTTTTTATGAAAGCTATCGGATTTAAAAATCAAAAATTTAAATTTACTGAGCCATTTGAGGGCCTTTTTACCCAGGGTATGGTATGTCATCAAACTTACAAAACTAGAGAAGGTAAATGGCTCAATCCAAGTGAGATTGATAGCGATGATGGTAAAAACTATTATTTTAAAGAAAATAAGAATATTAAAGTAATAGTAGGACCATCAGAGTCAATGTCTAAGTCTAAAAAAAATACAATTGATCCAGAAAGTATTATAGAAAAGTTTGGCGCTGACGCTGTTAAACTTTTTATTTTGTCTGATAGTCCCCCTGAAAAGGATGTGCAATGGTCAGAACAAGGAATGTTAGCTTCCTATAAGTTTTTACAAAAAATGTGGACATTACACGAGAATATAAAACTAAAATTGAATGATAAAATAGAGAGCTCAGTTGCTGAAAAAAAAATAGAAAAATTTATAAATGAAATTATTGCTAAATTTGACTATAACTTGGAAAAGTTTAATTATAATGTTTTAATTGCAAATTTATATGAAACTTACAACTTCTTATTTGGAATTATTAAAGACGACATTAACGGAAAAATATTATTTGAGAATTACAAAAAATTTTTGATAATTATATCTCCCATTATTCCACATTTCGCATCAGAATGTCTTGAGGATATAGGAGTAAAAGGTAACTTAAAGTGGCCGAGTGTTGACAAATCAAAGTTAAAAAGTGAAACGATTAATTTTGTAGTACAGTTAAACGGTAAAAAAAAGGCAACTTTTGAAACAAAAGTGAATATTTCAGAAAAAGATCTAATTGACGAAATATTAGACGACAAGAATTTAAAGAAATATTTAGTTGGGAAAAAAATATCAAAAAGCTTCTTTGTAAAAAATCGACTTATCAATATACTAATCAAATGAAGATTTTCCTAAAAATTTTATTTTTATTGATGGTCTACTCATGTGGGTATCAACCTCTTTTAGTTCAAAAAAGTGATAAAGTATTTTTTAATGAAACCACAATAATTGGGGAGAGTAAAATTTCAAAAGCAATATTAAGAAATTTGGATAATTATAAAGGTGAAAATAGTGATACAAGTTTAAAAATTGAATCAAATTACTTTAAAAGCATATCATCTAAAAATAAAAAAGGTGATCCGGAGGTCTTCAATATAAAAATTGAAGTAAACATTGTTTTGAATTCACCAGGAAAAAAATTAAACAAGTCATTTAACGAAACTATTAGTTATAATAACCAATCAAGTAAATTCGAATTAAAGAAATACGAGAATCAAATTATCAAAAATATTACACAAAAAATATCTCAAGATATAATATTATTTTTTAGGTCATTATAAATGATTTTGAAGACATATGAATTTTTAAAAAAAAAAAAATTAACTGACTCAGTATATTTGTTATTTGGAGATAACGAGGGTTATCAAAATGAAATTCAAAGTAAAATTTTAGAATTTAAAAAGGAAGCAAAAATCTTTAGATACGATGAGAAAGAATTTTTTGAAAATTACAATACGATATTATCTGAACTTTATAATAAATCTTTTTTTGAAACCGAAAAAATAATTCTAATTAGCAGAGTGACAGATAAAACATCACAATTTATTTACGAAATTTTAGATAAGGAGTTAGAAGACACAACTATAATACTAAAAGCTGGTATTTTAGAAAAAAAGTCTAAGCTAAGATCAATATTTGAAAAAAATAAAAGTTTAATTTGCATACCTTTTTACAATGACGATCAAAAAACATTAATTTCACTGGCATCGAATTTTTTTAGAGAATCTAATATTTCTGTTTCTTTCGAACTCATTAATGCTTTGGTAGAAAGATGTAATGGAAATAGAGGGTATTTGGAAAACGAATTAAAAAAAATTAAATTATATTCAGAAGGAAAAAAGGTAATAACTTTAAAAGATATTTTTTTATTAACAAACCTTACAGAAAATATTAACGTTTCTGAGTTAGTAGATAATTGTTTATCGAAAAATCAAAAAAAAATAATTAAAATAATTAATGAAAACAATTATAATAATGAGGATTGTATTTTAATAACTAGAACTTTCTTATCAAAACTTAAAAGATTAAAAATTTTACGAGCAGATTTTGATAAAAATCATGATCTAGAAGGTACAATTGCTAATCACAAACCTCCAATATTTTGGAAAGATAAACCTATGGTGACTCAACAAATTAGGAAAAGGGGGCTAAAAGAAATTAATAATTTAATTATAAAAATGAGCAATTTAGAACTTCTAATTAAAGAGAATTCTTCTAATTCTCTTAATATTTTATATGATTTTATACTAGGTAATTGTAGAGAACCTAATAATTAGCCTTTATTACCATTATTAATCTATTTAATTGATCTAAATCTTTGTACTCAAATGATAGCTGTCCAGTGTTATTTTTTTTATTTTTAATGAAAACATTTATGCCAGTTTTATCTTTTAAAGAATTTTCCAAGCTTAAAATATTTGAATCTTTTGTTAATACTTTGCCAGACCTATTAATTCTTAGAGATCTTATTAAAGCCTCTGTTTGTCTTACAGACATATTTTTACTTATAATTTTTTTCGCAAGTAACAACGGGTTATCTTGTCCGATCAAGATTTTTGCATGTCCCTGAGAAATTTTTTCTTTTTCTATTAGTTTTATAACTTCATCAGGAAGTGTCAAAAGTCTTAAACAATTAGAAATATGTGGCCTACTTTTACCGATAAATTTAGCAACTTTCTCTTGATCATAATTAAATTCGTCTATTAATCTCTTATAACCATTGGCCTCTTCTATTGGATTTAGATCTTTTCTTTGAACATTTTCTATTATAGCAAATTCTAAAGATTTTAAATTATCAACTTTTAAAATAACAACTGGTACCTCATGAAGACCTGCAAATTGTGCTGCTTGTAATCTTCTTTCACCAGCTATAAGCTCATATTTATTTTTATTATCATCTATTTTTCTAACAACTAAAGGCTGTATAATACCTCTTTCTCTTATAGAATTAGTGAGTTCATCTAAACCTTCTTTTTCAAAATTTTTTCGTGGTTGGTACTTGTTAGGAATTATAGAGCTAATAGATATTTTGTTGTTAGATATTTTGACATCATTATCTCCTATCAAAGATGAAAGTCCTCTACCTAAACCTTTTTTATTTTTAAATGGATTTATCATGCGGCGCTCTCCACAGGTTTATCTTGATTTAAGACCTCATTTGTAAAGCTAAAGTAGGCTTTACTTCCAGGGCATGTTTTATCGTAAATTAATACCGGTACCCCATGAGAAGGTGCTTCCGATAATCTAACATTTCTTGGTATAATAGATGAGTAAACTTTTTCCTTAAAATAACTACGCGCTTCTTTTTCAACTTCAGATGATAACTTATTCCTTTTATCAAACATAGTTAGAAGTATTCCTCTTATATTGAGAGTTGGATTAAGATTAGATTTTATACGTTCAATAGTCTTAATAAGTTGAGTTAATCCTTCCAATGCAAAAAATTCTGTCTGAAGAGGCACTATTAAAGATTCTGAAGCAACAAGAGCCATAATAGTAAGTAAACTAAGTGATGGAGGACAATCGATTAGGATGTAATCATAGGATAACTCAGAATCATTTAAAATAGCGGTTAATTCGTCCTTTAATTTGAAAGCTCTTCTGTTGTCACCTGCTGTTTCAACTTCTAAACCTGATAAATCAACATTTGAACTTACTAAGTTTAGTCCACCAAATTTAGTTTGTTGAATTGCCTCTGAAATTTTTTTGTTACCATTCAAGACACTATAAATTGTGTTATCCGAAATTTCTGTGTTTGATAATCCAAGTCCTGTAGTAGCATTTCCTTGTGGATCAAGATCAATAACTAATATTTTTTTTCCTTTCATTGATAATCCTGTTGCGAGATTTATTACTGTTGTAGTTTTTCCCACACCACCCTTTTGATTAATTATTGAAATTATTTTTTTGTGCATTTTTTTTTTAGATTTGAAATTTTTACTATAATTGACTCGCCACTAGTTAAACTTTTTTTTTTCTCATAATTAAAGTTCCAATATTTTAACGCATCATTTAAAATTTTTTTTCCACCCTTACCTAAAAATATAATTATATATTTAAAATTTTTAAAATTATTGATCGCAATTTCAAAAATTACTGGGAGTGGTTTGAAAGCTCTGGAAATTATTACATCTGTCTCTAAGTTTTCCTCGTCAAAAATATTTTTTTTTTGTATTTCATAATTCAATTTAAATTTTCTCGACATTTCTTCTAAGAAATGACTTTTATGGTGACTCTTTTCATAAAATATTACTTTAAACAGTGGATTTCTTGGTTTCATTAAAATGCCTAACACTATTCCAGGCAATCCAGCGCCGGAGCCTATATCAGTACACATGGTGATATCTTTTTTATCAATAAAATCAATTGTTTGTGCACTATCCATAATATGCCTTGATTTTATTGACTTTTCTGTCGATCTACTTATTAAATTTATTTGTTTGTTCTTAAGTAATATTTCATCTGAGAAATCATCAAGCTCCCCCATAGTTTCACGTGAAACATTTGGGTAAGATATAATATCAACTTTTAAATTATTCGAATCAATCAAGCTATATGCTTAATAGACTTTCTTTTTAAATGAGACAACAAAATATATACCGCTGCAGGCGTGATACCGTCTATTCTCAATGCTTGACCCATAGTTTTAGGTCTTATTTTTTTAAATTTTGATTTTACCTCATTAGAAAGCCCTGAGAAACTATCATAATCAATACTATCTGGTATAATTAAGTTTTCATCCCTTTTAAAGGCTAAAATGTCTGCATTTTGTTTTTTAAGATAACCTCTATAGTGAGATTTAATTTCCAATTGCTCATCAATTTCACGTGAAATATAAGATATTTCTGGCCAAATTTCGCGAATTTTGCTCATATTAACAGATTTTTGAGCTAAAATCTTACTTGCAGATCTATTTACACCGTCTTTGGCTATATTTATACCATACTTAAATATTTTTGAAGGTGTTATAGTAAGTTTATCCATTTGAGACTGTAATTTATTTAGATCTTTAAATTTCTTCTTAAAAATCTCTTTTCTATAATTCAAAACTAATCCTAAATCTATTCCTCTCTGAGTTAACCTTAAATCTGCATTATCTGATCTTAGAGTGAGCCTATATTCAGCCCTTGAGGTAAACATTCTATAAGGTTCAGCAACACCTTTTGTTACAAGGTCATCAATCATAACTCCAATATAGGCCTCTGACCTATCTAGAATAAATGGTTCTTTGTTCTTGATGGATAATGCTGCATTGATACCTGCTATCAAACCTTGCGCAGCTGCTTCTTCATAGCCTGTAGTCCCATTAATTTGACCTGCAAGGTAAAGGTTTTTGATTTTTTTTGTTTCTAAGGTTAAGAATAATTCACGAGGATCGACATAATCATATTCAATGGCATATCCTGGCCTTATTATTTTAACATTCTCTAACCCATTGATTTTGTTACATATTTCTTGCTGTACATCTGCTGGTAGAGAGGTCGATATTCCGTTTGGGTAAATAGTATTATCATTAAGACCTTCTGGCTCTAAAAATATTTGATGTCTTTGCTTATCAGAGAATTTTTTTATTTTGTCTTCTATAGAAGGACAATATCTTGGGCCTACTCCTTGTATGCTTCCAGAGTACATTGCGCTTTTATTAATATTTTTAGAAATAATTTTATGCACATCATCATTTGTATAGGTCATTCTACACGAAATTTGTTTATTGTATTTTTTTTTAGTTAAAAATGAAAAAAAATAGGGATCATCGTCTGCTTGCTGCTCTTCAAGGTTTTTAAAATTGATTGTGGTACCATCAAGTCTAGGGGGTGTTCCAGTTTTAAGCCTCCCTAATTTAAAATCATATTTTTTTAATTGTTCACTAAGACCAGTTGAAGGTTTTTCATTATATCGGCCTGCAGGTGTCTTATGATCACCTATATGTATTAAACCGTTTAAAAAAGTGCCAGTTGTAAGAATTACTTTCGAAAATTTAATTTCTTTTCCAGATTGCGTGATTACGCCGTTTATATCATTTTTTGAAAATAAAAACTTGATTACAGGATCAGAAAAAATGCTTAAATTACAATAGTTTACAAGTTTTTCTTTCATATATTTTTTATATAGCGATCTGTCTGACTGAGTTCTAGGACCTCTAACAGCAGGTCCTCTACTTCTATTTAAGAGTCTAAATTGAATACCAGACTTATCAGCGATCTCGCCCATGACACCGTCTAACGCATCAATTTCTCTAACTAAATGTCCTTTGCCTAGACCACCTATAGCCGGATTACATGACATCTCACCGATAGTATCAAAATTATGTGTGAATAAAGCTGTATTCACTCCAAGTCTGGCAGATGCCGCAGCAGCTTCACAGCCAGCATGCCCTCCGCCTATAATGACTACATCAAAAAATAAATCTTTACTCATAAAGACAATTTATTATCGATACAAAAATTTACAAGTAAACACTTAAAAGTTAGAAAAAATTATGAAAATTCAATACTTATTTACCGATACAAAAATCATTAAAAATCGACCCTAAGACCTCTTCAACATCTATTTTACCAACTATCATACCAAGATGCCTTGTGGCTAATCTTAAATCTTCTGCTGCCTTATCAAATTCCTGAATATCTTTTTTTTCTTTAAAAGAATCCAGATAGCTTAAACATTGAATTAAGTGCTGTCTATGTCTTTCTCTTGTTATTATAGTGTCTGCAGTAGACAAAAATTTATTTTTTAATCTGTTTCTTATTTCCAAGATCAGCTTATCTAAGTTTTTTTCCTCTTTAACAGATATGATTATTGGATTTAGATTTTTATAATTTTCAAATTCAGCTTCAGGAGCAAGGTCGGACTTATTAATAACTAATATTGTGTTTTCAGAACTAATTAAACCCTTTAAAACGCCAGTAAAATAGCCGCTTTTTGGCTCAATTACTACAATATTTAAATCAGCATTCTCGAATTTTTTTAAAGCTAATTTTATACCTCGTTTTTCTATTTCATCTTTTGCATCTCTTATACCAGCAGTATCTGATAGAATTACTGGATATCCATCAAGGTTTAAATGAGTTTCTAATACGTCCCTTGTAGTACCAGCAATTTCAGAAACAATAGCAACATCCCTCCGTGAAAGATAATTTAATAAAGAAGATTTTCCAGCATTTGATGGACCTAAAATTGAAATTTTAAATCCTTCTCTTATTCTTTCTCCAACTTTTTTATCATCTAAAGTTTTTTTTATTTCTTGGCTAACTGTGAGAGTAGTATTTTTGATATTGCTTAATATATTTTGTGGAAGGTCCTCATCAGGAAAATCAATTTTTGCTTCTATATTAGATAGTACTTTAAGTAGTTTTTCTCTCCACCCTTCGTATTTCTTTCCCTGAATACCAGACATAATATCAACTGCCTGTCGTCTTTGAATTTCTGTTTCAGAGGAGATTAAATCACCTATACTTTCTGCCTCTAGCAAGCTTATTTTGCCATTTTGGAAAGCGTTTTTTGTAAATTCTCCTGGTTCTGCAACTCTACATTTTTCTATTTTTGAAATTTCGTTAAGAAGTGCATCAATTACTGCTCTGCTCCCATGAACATGGAATTCTAACATATCATCGCCTGTGTAGCTCTTTGGGCCAGGAAACCATAGTATAATTCCTTCGTCAATTACCTCTCTCGAATTTATTTTTCTAATTTTTTTTAAGGTTGCAACTCTAGGCTTAATATCACCTTCAATAATTGAGTTCATTATAACTTTTGATTGAGATCCAGATACTCTAACGACTGCTAAGCCGGATATGCCTGGTCCACTAGATAATGCATAAATAGTCATTTGCAAACATTATTCTAACAAACTAAACATTTTATTTAAATTCTTTTCGTAAAATTGATTTTTATTTATTGAGGTCGAATATATTGGACTCCTAGCTTGTGTAATACTTACAGTTTTTATAGGAGTATTTGAGTGTTGATGGTGATTAAAACAATTGTTATCTAATTCTAACTCACAAAATTTTAAAATTTCTTTTATTTTATTGTCTTTATCTTTGATAAGTTTTTCATAATTTATTTCATATATAGAGTCTGCAAATTTACTTAACCAAAACTTCATAAGTTTTTTGTATAAGTTGTAATATTTTGCGATATCTTCTTGAGAATATGACCAATCCATTATGGAGGAGGAAAAAATATTTTTATAAACCGATAAACAAATATCTTTGGGGTTTCTAGTGCAGTGAATTATTTTTGAATTCGGAAAAAATAGTTTTATTGCACCTAACCACATAAAATTCATTGGTGCTTTATCGGTTATAACATCTTCTTTATAATTATGAAATTTTAAATACTCATAATAATCTTCAGATAATTTTGTGCTATCCATATGAATTTCCTCTTGTATTTTTTTTTTACTTAATTTTCCATTTTCAAAGAGATTGTTATGTACAACTCTTCTTAAATATTCAAGTTCACCTGCTCCAGCAACATCTTTGTGAGCTGCAATAATTTGCTCGATCAAGGTTGTACCAGATCTGGGCATTCCACAAATAAATATAATTTTTTTGTTATTTTTTGATTGTAAATTTTTACTTAGATCGAATTTATCGAAATGATTAATAATTCTATCAATATTCCCTTCTTCATTTTTAATATTAAAACTTAGAGAGTCCCTTTTTATTTCATTTGCTTTTGAAATGTTATTAAATGCTTTTTCATAATCACCTATATCCTCATAAGCTTTTCCTAAGGCAAAAAATAAATCAATTTTTTGTGTATCTTTCAAAATTTCATTTCTAGACACATCGATCATTTCTTTTAGATGTTTATGATCTGGAACATAAACGGTCATAGAACTTATGCCTCTATGCGCAGTTGTATTTTGGTCATCGATTTCAAGTACTTTACTTAGCTGTTGCTTAGCTTTATCAAAATTACCCAAACTCTGATAACAGTGTGCAATTGTAAATAGAACTCGAATATTTTTTGGTTCTATTTTTAACGCTTTTTCATAAAAATTAATTGCACTTTTGTTGTCTCCTATTTGTTGTTTTAAATTTCCATAATTGTATAAACACTTTAAATTGTTTGGATCTTTTCTTAATAAATCTTTAAATATATTTTCTGCTAGATCAAACTTTCCAATTGCTTTGTAAGAGTTAGCGATATTATTTTTTGCTGCGGAATTCTTCGGATCGAATTCTAACGATTTTTTGAAATATTCTATCGAGCTTTTAATTTTAAGTCCATTTTGTAAAATCAAACCACCTAAATTGAATAAATATGAGTTTTTTGGAAATAATTTTATTAATTTATTACAATTTCTCATCGCATCATTTAATTGATTTGATTTAATATTTACGTGAATTTTTTTTACCTCTTTTTCAAAATTCATAATTAACGAAACTATTATTTATTTGTAATTAATACAAAAATTTTTTTAAACAGGTTTATTCATTGAATTGAAAAATTCAGCGTTATTTTTTGTGCTTTTAAGCTTAGAATTGATAAAATCAATTGCATCCATAGACCCCATAGGAGCAATTATTCTTCTCAAAACATTCATTTTTTGGAGGTCAGCTTTTTCGAACAATAGCTCTTCTCTTCTGGTTCCTGATTTAGTAATATCCATTGCTGGAAAAATTCTTTTTTCGGAGATTTTTCTATCTAAAATCGTCTCGCTATTACCAGTTCCTTTAAATTCCTCAAAGATAACTTCATCCATTCTACTTCCAGTGTCTATCAAAGCAGTGGCAATTATTGTTAGCGATCCACCCTCCTCAATATTTCTAGCTGCTCCAAAAAATCTTTTTGGCCTTTGTAATGCATTTGCATCAACACCTCCTGTTAGGACCTTTCCTGAACTTGGGACAACTGCGTTGTAAGCCCTTCCCAATCTGGTAATTGAGTCTAAAAGTATTACTACATCTTTTTTGTGCTCCGTAAGTCTTTTGGCCTTTTCGATAACCATTTCTGCTACCGCCACATGCCTTTGTGCTGGCTCGTCAAAAGTAGAGCTTATCACCTCGCCTTTAACTGTTCTCTGCATATCTGTTACTTCCTCTGGTCTTTCATCAATTAATAAAACCATTAGATAACATTCTGGATGGTTGGCAGTTATTGAATTTGCTATACTTTGAAGTATCATCGTTTTACCTGCCTTAGGTGGAGAAATTATTAATGATCTTTGACCTTTTCCAATTGGACTTACTAAATCTATCAATCTTGGTGTTAAATCCGGTTTACTCTCGACTTTTGTACTCTCTACCTCCATTACTAATTGCTTATTTGGATATAACGGTGTCAAGTTATCAAAAGCTATCTTATGTCTAACATTTTGTGGCTCGCCAAAATTTATTTTGTTTACTTGTAGCAAGGCGAAATATCTTTCTCCTTCTTTTGGTGCTCTTATAGGACCTTCTACTGTGTCTCCTGTTCTTAGTCCAAATCTTCTTATTTGACTTGGACTGACATATATATCATCTGCTCCTGGAAGATAATTTGATTCCATTGCTCTAAGGAATCCAAAACCATCTTGAAGTAATTGTAGTACTCCACCCCCTGTGATCTCCTCGCCCTTTTCAGCTAATTTTTTTAAAATTGCAAAATAGATTTCCTGCCTTCTAAGGGTGCTTGCGTTTTCTATACCTAGCTTTTCAGCCTCAGATATGAGATTTTCAGATGTTTTGCTTTTTAGTTCTTGTATGTTCATATTGTGGGAATTTGTTATTAGACAATGTTAATATATATGTTGATAATTTAATTTCAAGTCTAGAACGGCTTTAAAATAGCTAAAAAAACAATTAAAATAAGTAATATTGTTGGAATTTCATTAGTTATCCTAAAAAATTTAGAACTTTTAGAATTAGTATCATTTTTAAATTGCTTAAGACATGAACCTAAATAGAAATGGTATATTGTTAAAAAGATCACTAAGAGTAATTTCATATGCATCCACCCTTCAGACAATAACGAGGAATTGTTATGTAACATAATAATAGCGAATAACCATGACAATATCATCGCTGGATACATTATGAAAAAATATAATTTTTTTTCCATAGTTTTAAAAATTTCCGATATTAAACTCGTATTGTTATTTTCTGAGTGATAAACAAATATTCTAGGAAGGTAAAGAAGACCAGCCATCCATGAAATGACTGCTATTAAATGTAGTGACTTATATATTAAATATGAATCCATTTTCTATATATATTTTTTTACTAAATGAGAGAATAAATCAATATGTTCTTCGCTATCATTTAAACAGGGTATAAAATCGAAATTTTCACCACCACCATCAATAAAACTTGCTTTCCCTTCCATAGATATTTCCTCTAAAGTTTCAACACAGTCTGCGGCAAATCCAGGACATATCACCAAAATATTTTTTTTTCCCTGTCCAGGAAGGCTCTCTAATGTTTTGTCTGTGTATGGCTGTAACCATTCTTGAGGACCAAATCTAGATTGGAAAGTTGTCATTATAGGAATTTTTAAATTTAATTTCTCAGCAATTAACCTTGTCGTTTTATGACAATAACAATGATACGGGTCTCCTTTTTCAAAATATTTTTTAGGTATACCATGATATGATGCCATTATTAAGTCTGGTTCCCAATTTATTTTATTTATTTTATTTTCTATAGATTTGCTAATAGCATTTATATAGAGGGGCTCCGATTCATAGTGGGGTATTATTTGTAAACTCGGTTGCCATCTCATTTTAGATAATGATCTATAAACTTCGTCACATACTGTAGCTGTGGTTGCGGCTGCGTATTGTGGGTAAAGAGGTAAAATAATTAGATTTTCACAACCCTCCTCTTTTAAATTTAGTATTTTACTTTTTATACTAGGCTGTCCGTATCTCATTGCGTAGTCTATTATTAATTTTTTGTTTCCAATTCTTTTATTCAACTTATTTGACTGCATCTGAGTATAATATCTTAATGGTGACATGTTTTTATCCTTCATCCAAATTTTTTTATAGGCTTTTGAAGTTTTAGATGGTCTTAAAGTTAAGATAAAAACATTAAGAATAATCTGCCAGATAAATGGGTTTACCTCTATTACCCTTCTATCAGAAAGAAACTCTTTTAAATATTTTCTAATATCGAACCAATTGGTAGAGTCCGGTGTGCCTAAATTAATTATCAGTACTCCGGTTTTACCAAATTTTACTTCAGGATGATTTATTTCCATTAATAATCTTTCACTAAATTTACTAAATAATCTACCATAATTGGGTCTGTTTGTGGAAGGACCCCGTGACCCAGGTTAAATATATGAGGATGATATTTGAAATTTTCTAGAATGTTTAAAGTGTGTTTTTTAATATTATCTTTATTAGTTAATAATATGTTAGGATCTAGATTACCTTGTGTTGGTACTTTAATGTTCTTAACAATATTTTTAATATCTACGTTATAGTCTAAGCTAATAACACTTGGGTCGACTTCATTAACAAATTCAATGTAATCATTTGTATCTCTAGGAAAGCAAATTACGGGAACGTTGAGAGATTTAACAAATTCAACCAATTCTGCATTGGGTTCATAGATCATTTCCCCAACATATTTATTTTCTACTAATCCTGCCCAACTATCAAATATTTGTATTATATTTGCACCGTTTTTAATTTGATTTTTGATATGAATTTTAAGGTACTTAATTATAACTTTAATAATTTTTTTATTTTCACTTATATCCCTAAGATTACTATCTAGTTCCTTTTTAGGAGATTGTTTATTTAACATATAGACTAAAATTGTCCATGGAGCCCCTGTAAAACCTATTAAGCTTTTATTTTTACTTTGAAGATGCCCTGATAGTGTTTTAAAAGAATTATAGACAGGTGACAATTTTTTAACAAATTTGTCTTCATTCATATTTGATAGATCTACATCTTTTAATTCTCCAAGTTTTGGTCCAAAATTTTTTTCAAATTCTACGTGTTGCCCAATACCATATGGTAACATTAATATATCTGAGAAAATAATTGCAGCATCAATATTGAATCTCTTTAGCGGTTGTAAGGTTATTTCTTGAACTAGATTTTCATTTAAACATAGTTTGATAAAATTTGGATTTTTCTCTCTTATTTTTTTAAATTCAGGTAAATATCTTCCTGCTTGTCTCATTAACCATATAGGTGTTTGACTTGTTTCTTTTTTATTAATAACTTTTTCTATTAAGCTCATAATATATAATCATATATTTAAAGTATTATTAGTAGTATAGCCTGTGAATTAAGATAATTAATTGAAATTAACAAGATTTTAACTTTTTTTAAACATCTAAATGATTAGAAAAAACCCTATTAATTAAAGGGTTGCTCACTTATTAACTATTTTGTAAACATTCATGTAAATAATTTTTAACAGGATTTAAAACATTGATAAGCTGTGTGAATTTTTGACAACATATGAAACATTGGCAAATTTAATTTTTGTTAATAAAATAGCAGTTCTTTTAAACAGAGTTATACATGAAAATTACACATCAGATATACTTGGTCTCGGACTCTACAGGTGAAACCATAGAAAGAATATTCACCGCTCTTAAAGCTCAATTCTCGGCTTTTAAATACAAAAAATATCAATTTTCATTTACTAGAACAAAAAATCAGATTAACGAGATTATAAAAAATTCATCTAAAAACAAAAATTCATTAATACTTTACACGTTAGTTGATTCGGATTTGACTAGTCACCTAATTAAAGAAGCAGATAAAAATAATATACCTTGTTTTGGTGTTCTAGGTGAGTTAATAAAAAATTTTTCTAATATATTAAAACAAGATGCCCTAAATATTCCTAGTAGGCAACACAAGCTAAATGATGAATATTATGAAAGAGTCGAAGCAATACAGTTTACCATGACACACGATGACGGAAAAAACCTGAAAGATATAGAAAATTCAGATATAATTATATTGGGAGTTAGTAGAACAAGCAAAACTCCAACATCAATTTACTTAGCCAACAGGGGATTTAAAACATCAAATATTCCTTTGATTGACAAAAACTCTGTACCAGAAAACATTAAAAAAAATGAAAGAAATATTTGTATAGTAGGTTTAACTACTGATCCTGAAAGATTAATAGATCTTAGGAAAAATAGATTAAGAACTCTTAGAGAGAACGAAAAATCGAGTTACACTAACCTTAAAAAAATTTCAGAGGAAGTACAAGAGGCACGAAAAACTTTTAAAAAATATAAATGGCCTGTTATTGACGTCACTAGAAAGTCAGTAGAAGAAACCGCTGCATCCATAATTAAAATTTACGAAATAAGTAAAAAAAATGTTTAATTTAATTCTGGCCTCGAAAAGTAAAGTAAGACTAGAAATTCTTGAGAAAAATGGATTAAATTGTGAGGTTGTTCCCTCAAATATTGATGAAGAACCGGTTAAAGAAAGCCTTGTTAACGAGGGAGCTACCCCAGAAATAGTAAGCAAGAACCTTGCTGAACTAAAAGCCAACAAAGTAAGCCAACAAAATGAAGGTAGAATCGTTATAGGCGCAGATAGCATAATAGACTTGGAAAATGAAGTTATATCAAAACCAACAGACAGGAATGAAGCAATGAAAATTTTAGAAAAATTAAATGGTAAAGAGCACTATCTAATTAGTTCTGTTTGTGTATCAAAAAATGGATCGATGATCTGGAATTATACGGATAAAGCAAGACTTAAAATGAAAAATTTTAAAAAATCAGAATTAGAGATTTATTTATCTAAAATTAGCGATGAAAAATTATATTCATATAACGTCTATCAAATTGAAGGCGAAGGAAAAAATCTTTTCGATGAAATTAATGGAGACAAGAATACTATAATGGGTTTACCAATAAAAAAAATTAAAGAGTATCTAAAAAATTTATGATGATTTTAATATGGTTCGTTACTTGCATAATATTTGCTTTTGTTAATAATTTATTAGGAGACTCGGGACATGCACTTGAGTTATTTGCTGTTTTAAGTGGAATAGCTTTATTTGCGATACATAAATTGAAAAATAAAATAAAACTAACCAAATGAAAAAATTCATAGTTATAGGCAACCCTATCGATCACTCTTTATCTCCAAAACTCCACAATTACTGGTTCAAAGTTAACAATATAAACGCGGAATACCACACAAAATTGGCCCAAGTCTCCGACTTAGTGAATCTTATAAATAGTTTAAGAAAAGGAGAAATTGAAGGTGCTAATGTTACGGTCCCATTTAAAAATGAAATTATAAATTTTCTTGACGAGTTAAGTCCTGAGGCTAAAGTCACAAGATCTGTTAACACTCTATTAAAAGATCAAGGTAAAATAATAGGTCACAACACAGACATTGCTGGATTTGAACTTGCTATGAGACATACAAAATATGATCTCTCACAAAAAAATATTTTAATTTTAGGGGCAGGAGGTGTTGTGCCATCTATAGTTTATGCATTGGAAAAATCAAAAGTAAGTAAAATAACAATAATGAATAGAACTTTTGAAAAAGCTAAGATTTTAGGGGAAAGATTTAAAAATATAGAAGTTAAAAAATGGGGATCCCAGTTAAATTTTGATATGATCATTAATGCTACAAGCTTAGGACTTAGTAAAAATGACAAAATAGATTTAAGATTTGAAGATCTTGGAGATAATAAATTTTTTTATGATGTAATATATAATCCAATTCAAACCAACTTTTTAAAAGATGCAAAAAGGAATTTTCATAAAACCGAAAATGGTAAAATGATGTTTATCTATCAAGCTCATCAAGCATTTACACTTTGGCACAAGAAGATGCCTGACATAAATGATGAAGTAATAAATTTAATAAAATGAAAAGAATTGGTATATTAGGTGATATAGGTTCTGGTAAAAGTTTTGTAGCAAAGCTATTTGGTCTTCCAGTCTTTAATGCAGATGAAGAAGTTAAAAAAATTTATAAATATGAAAAAAAATGCTTCAAAAAACTAAATAGAAAATTTCCAAATCACATAACAAAATACCCAATAGATAAAATTCAAATAATTAAAATTATTTTAGATAAGAAAAACAACATAAATAAATTAGGAAAAATTGTCCATCCATTTGTTACTAAAAATTTGAAAAGTTTTTTAAAAAAAAATAAAAATAAAAGTGTTGTTCTTGATATTCCACTACTAATGGAAAATAAAATTTTGAAAAAAAAATTATATTTAGTATTTATTGATGCTAAATATAGTAAAATAAGAAAAAAATTGATAAAAAGACCAGGTTTTAATAACAAAATCTACAAAATTATGAAAAAAAACCAATTACCTTTAATTACAAAAAAAAAAGCTAGCGATATAATTATAAAAAATAATTTTAAAAAAAGGGAAATTATTAAACAAATAAATAAAATTAAAAAAAAATTCAATAATGATTGAAATTATTCTAGACACAGAAACAACAGGTTTGTCAGTGAAAGATGGTCATAGAATAGTTGAGATTGGATGTTTAGAGTTAGATGATTTAGTTCCAACTGGAAAAAAATTTCACTGCTATCTAAACCCAGAACGAAAAGTTTCAGAAAGTGCATTTAAAGTTCATGGTTATAGTGATGAATTTTTATCAAATCAAAAAAAATTTAAAGAAATAGCTAAAGATTTTCTAAATTTTATAGGAGATAAAAAAATAGTCATTCATAATGCAGAATTTGATCTTTCACATTTAAATAATGAATTAAAAATTATAGGCTTAGATCAAATTAAAAAAAATAATGTAATTGATACTTTAGATATTGCACGAGATAAATATCCAGGTTCTAGTATTAGTTTAGATGCATTATGTAAAAGATTTCGTATAGATAATTCAAGTAGACAGAAACATAATGCAATAATGGACTGTGAATTATTATCTAAAGTTTATGTAAATCTTCTTGGTCAAAAAGAACCATCTCTTAAATTTGTTGAAAGTCAAAATATCCAAGAAAACTTTTTAAGTCAAAGCAAAATAAAATATTCAAAAAAAATTATTTTACCGTCTGATCTCGAAAAAGAACAACATAGTATTTTTCTAAAAAAAAAACTAAAAAAAAATTATTTTAATTAAGCCTCTCGCTATATAACTTTTCAAAGTCTACCTTTTTTTCAAATTTAATATTTGGGAAACCTGAGTCGTTTAAAAGATTGACAAAGATTTTTTCTAATTTGGGGTATATTTCTTTCTGAACATCACATAAAATAATTTTTTCAAGTATTTTCTTATCTTTTATCTCTTCTTCAATTTTGACTACCGTTGCATAAACTAATTCGAAAACTGACTGTCTCTCACTATTTTGCTTATCCTTGAATGAAAGCTTAGTACTAACTTCGATCATCTTATTTTTCAAAGCCTTGCTATTTATTTCAATATTAAGTTGATATGAAGAAATTTGATCTTTAACAAATAAAAGGGTTTGGGTGTCTTTTGTTTCTACAGAGAGATCTTTAATGAAATTCAATAATATTTTATAATTCTTAGGCATATTATTTCTTATCCTCTAAGTCTTCAGACTCTCCTTCAATATAATTTTTGTTAAATTTTTCACTTTTCTTGTAGTTTTTTTGAATATTTTTAAAAAACAGTTTCCTAGTTATTGGAATTATAAGAAGAAGTCCTATCAAATCAGTTGCAAACCCCGGTAATATTAATAATAAAGCTGCGAATGCTAGTGCTGCGCCTGATAAAATTTCATAAATGGGAATTTCATTTTTCATTAATTGAGAAATTCCAGATTTTAAAGTATTAAATCCCTCATACCGGGCATACCAAACACCCAAGAGGGCAGTTATCAAAATCAGGGAAATTGTATTAAAGGCACCAATTTGAGATCCAATTTTTATAAATAAATAGATTTCTACAAGAGGAATAATAATAATAAGTAATAAAACTGTGTTCATTTGTCTTTAGTGTAAATTGTCAGTTGAAATTAAGCAACATAGTAAATATTATAAGTTTATGAGTTATAGCTTTGAATATATCGATATCATACTTTTAGCAATGATAGCTGGTTTTATTTTCCTGCGTTTAAGAGGAATATTGGGAAAAAAAACAGGCTTTGAGGAAGATATATCCACAAGTTTTCCCCATGAGTTTCCTCAAAAAACATCTGAAAAAAAACTAGACGCTGATTCATTTAACGATGAGGAAAAGAAAGAATTTTTAAAAGGAGCTAATATAGCTTACGAGACAATAATAACTAGCTTTGCTAACGGAGATCTTAAAAAGATTAAGTATCTATTAGGAGATAAAGTATATGAGCAATTTAATGATGCAATAAAAGATAGAATTTCAAAAGGCCATACTTCAGAAACAACATTCATAGGTATAAATTCCTCAGAAGTCAAAGATCATAAACAGAACCAGAATATGTTAGAAGTTACTGTTGATTTTGTAAGTGAAATAATTTCATCAATAAAAGACAAAGAAAAAAAATTAATTTCTGGGAATCCTGATAAAATCAAAAAAGTTTATGACACTTGGAAATTCTCAAGAGATACAAATTCAAAAAATCCTAATTGGTTACTTGTAGAAACTCAAGTTTAATTGAAAAAAAAAATATCAAACACAGACAAGAAGGATTGGGAAGATTTTATAAATAATAATCAAAAAATACCTGATAAAGACGCACCGTATGAAAAACATATTAATAAAATTAGCAAAACATTAGACTTGCATGGTTATACACTTAGGGATGCAAATATAGCAGTTAAAAATTTAATTATTAATTCATATAATAACAAAATAGATAGATTAATAATAATTACAGGAAAAGGTATGAGATCAAAGAATGAACTTGATCCTTATAAATCTAGTAAATTAAGTATTTTAAAGTATTCAGTACCCGATTATATACAAAACGATAAAGAATTGATGGATAAAATAAAAAAGATTAACTTTGATGATGTCGAAAGTTTAAACAGTGGTAATTTTTCAATAACCTTAAAGAAAAAAAAATGAAAATTAATATTAAAGAAAAGACGAAATCCCTAAATGAAAAAATAAAACAAAATTTTTCAAAAAATAAAGAGAGTCTTGTAAAAGTTAAAACAAGTTTAGAAAAAAAAATGAGAAATTTTTATGATTGGGTTAAAGGTGCTGAGTTAGTTGAATTAGAAAAATGTGATACTAGCGAAGATCCTGTAAGACCTGAACTATCAAATGCTTTTAGAACAAGCTATGGTAGAAAAATTTTTGGTGTAAAGTATCAAAATGAAATTCATGCTGTTATGTGCTTTGCTTTTACGAATAATATTCCAAAAAATGTTGATGAGCTTGATAGATTAAGCAAAGATGCTTTTTTACAAAGTACTCATAGAGATCAAAATGTGGGTAAAATTGCAATCGCTTACACTGTCTGGTCAAAAAAAAAGGGGGGTGGAAAACTAATTGTAAAAGAAGTTTATAAAATGATAAAAAAATCTAACCATTTAAATAGATTAGTGACTCTCTCACCACTAACAGAGATGGCAAGAAAATTCCACCTAAGAAATGGTGCTGTTGAACTTCAAGTTAATGATGAAACTCAAAATTTTGAGTATAAAGTTATAAAATAAATTTAGAAAGATCTGTATCTTTAGTTAATTCACCAAGATTTTTGTTTATATAATTTGAGTCCACAACTATTTTTTCACCCGCTTTATCTGTAGCAGTAAAACTAATCTCATCTAAAACTCTTTCAATAATGGTATGTAGTCTTCTTGCTCCAATATTTTCTACAGACGAATTTACTTCTGTTGCTATATTTGCAATTGTATTAATTCCATCATCAGTAAATTCTAAATCCACATTTTCAGTAGATAGAAGTGCTTTATATTGCTTTATTAAACTATTGTCTGGTTCTTTCAATATTCTTTTAAAATCCTCGCTCGTTAAGGGATCGAGCTCAACCCTTATTGGCAATCGTCCCTGTAATTCTGGTAAAAGATCAGACGGTTTAGCCAACTGGAATGCACCAGACGCAATAAATAATATATGATCAGTCTTTATCGGTCCGTATTTTGTACTTACAGTAGTTCCTTCTATAAGAGGTAACAAATCTCTTTGTACTCCTTCTCTAGATACATCTCCACCAACTCTATCAGTCCTAGCTGAAATTTTATCAATTTCATCCAAAAATACTATACCATTATTTTCGGTCGTGTTTTTTGCTGATTTGATTATTTTATCTTGTTCAATTAATTTATCTGACTCCTCATTCATCAAAATTTCATAGGACTCTTTTACGGACATTTTTTTTCTCTTTGATTTATTTCCCATCGATTTACCAAGCATATCAGAAATATTTATCATTCCGATGTTCGCTCCAGGCATGCCGGGAATTTCAAAGGATGGCATGTTACCACTTTCGTTAACAGCAATCTCAATTTCGTTATCATCGAGGTCACCATTTCTTAATCTTTTTCTAAAACTTTCTTTAGTTGCGACGCTTGCTTTTGCACCTACTATTGCATCTAATACTCTATCTTCAGCAAGTTTTTGTGCTTTAGCTTTTACTTCTTTTCTTCTTTTCACCTTCTCCATTGATATTGCTATTTCAAGAAGATCTCTTACAATTTGTTCTACATCCCGACCGACATAGCCTACCTCAGTAAATCTTGTTGCTTCAACTTTTACAAATGGCGCTTCAGCGAGTTTTGATAATCTTCTTGATATTTCAGTTTTTCCTACACCTGTTGGACCGATCATTAAAATATTTTTTGGAAGAACTTCATCTTTCATATCGCCAGTCAAAGCTTGTCTTCTCCATCTGTTTCTAAGTGCAATGGCCACAGCACGCTTTGCCTTATTTTGACCTACTACAAATCTATCTAATTCAGACACTATTTCTCTTGGAGAAAGTGATGTAGCTAGGTTTGCATTATTATCTTTTTTATCTTTAGGTTTAAGTGTTGTTACGTTTGATTTTTCCATTATACTTTTTCAATATTTAAATTATTATTTGTAAATACACATATATCAGAAGCTACTTTGATTGCTTTCTTTGCAACTTCTTCTGCGGACATATCAGTATCCATTAAAACCTTTGCAGCCGCTAATGCATAATTTCCACCCGAACCAATACCTATTACGTCTCCTTCAGGTTCTAAAACATCACCAGTACCAGAAATAATAAAACTTTTTTCTTTATCAGCGACAGCCATTAGTGCTTCTAATCTTCTTAAGTATTTGTCAGTTCGCCAGTCTTTAGCCAATTCCACTGCAGATCTAGAAAGATTACCTGCGTGTTTTTCTAATTTAGACTCAAGTCTTTCAAATAAAGTTAAAGCATCAGCAGTTGATCCTGCAAATCCTGCAACAACATCTCTTTTTTCAATTCTTCTAACTTTTTTCGCTGTGCTTTTTATAACAGTATTACCCATACTTACTTGACCATCACCTGCCACAACTACGTCATTTTTTTTTCTTACCAATACAATTGTTGTCATATGTGTTAAATGGATATTATTTTTTATACTTCAAGGGGATGAGACTATTATTGATATAGTGAGATAATCTCTATATATGTTGTTTAAAAATGAAGAGAAAAGCTAAAATAAATAGGAAAACAAAAGAAACCAGCATATCTGTTGATATGAATATTGATGGTAAGGGTAAATATAAAATTGATACTGGAATAGGTTTTCTTAATCACATGCTTGAACAATTATCAAAACACTCTTCAATTGATATGAATATAAAAGCTAAAGGAGATACTCACATTGATCTCCATCATACAACAGAGGACTCTGGTATTGCAATTGGTGAATGTTTAAAAAAAGCATCTAATAAATTTAAGGGAATTAGACGTTACTCCCATGCGTTAATTCCTATGGATGAAGCTTTAACAAGAGTAGTAATAGATGTTTCAAATAGACCTTACTTAATATGGAACGTAAAATTAAAGGTTGAGAAATTAGGAGAAATGGATACAGAGCTTTTTAAAGAGTGGTTTCAGGCCTTCTCTCAGTCTGCAGGAATTACTTTACATGTAGAAAATATTTATGGTGATAATAGTCACCACATTATTGAGTCATGCTTTAAAGGCCTAGCTAGATCATTAAGAACTGCAATGGAGATAGATCCAAGAAATAAAAAAGCTATTCCATCGACAAAAGGTTCTTTATAAAAATAAAGAGTTAATGAAATTATCTATTGTTGATTACAAATCAGGTAACATAAGTTCTGTTATCAATTCGTTTAAAGAAGTAGCAAATGATAAAGTAAATATTGAAGTCACATCTGATATTAAAAAAATCAGTTCATGTGATAAAGTAGTTTTGCCGGGACAGGGTTCTTTTAAAAGTTGTATTGAGGCTTTAAATAATATCAGTGGTTTAGTGGATGAACTGAATGAATTTGCAATTAATAAAAAAAAACCATTACTAGGTATTTGTGTAGGTTTACAAATGTTTGCTGATGTCGGCTACGAAGAAACAGAAACAAAAGGTTTAGGCTGGATATCAGGGAAAGTGTCAAAAATCGATAATCAGAACGGAAAATATAAACTTCCTCATATTGGTTGGAATGAAATTAATATTGTTAAAGATAGTAAGATTTTTAAAAGTATAGAAAACAATTCTCATATGTACTTTGTTCATAGTTATGAGTTTATACCTGCTGATAATAAAGTTATTTCAGCAACTACTGATTATTCAACAAAAGTAGTTTGTTCAGTTGAGAAAGAAAATATATTTGGAACACAATTTCACCCAGAAAAAAGTGATAAAACTGGTCTAAAATTAGTTAATAATTTTATAAATTTGTAAATGAAGATTTTTCCTGCGATAGATATTAAAGACAAAAAATGTGTAAGATTAGTTAAAGGAAACTTTGATAATAAAACTGAGTATGAAATGTCACCTGTTGAACAAGCCCGTAAGTATAAGGATAGTGGTTTTAAAAATTTACATATTATAGATCTAGATGGAGCTCTAACTGGTGAAACAATAAATTTAGAAATTATTGAAGATATAGTTAAAAAATTTGATATTAATATAGAAGTTGGTGGCGGTGTAAGAAATTTCAATAGTATTCAAAAATACACTGATGCTGGTGTTGAAAAAGTTATACTAGGAAGTGCTGCGATCAATGATAAGGAATTTTTAGAGAATGCCTGCAATAAATTTCCAAATAAAATTGCTTTAGGCTTAGATGCTAAAGATGGATATTTGGCTGTTTCTGGATGGAAAAAAAATTCAAATTTTAAAACTTTAGATTTTTTAAAAGAAGTAAATGAATATGGAGTATCAAGATTAATTTATACAGATATTAATAAAGATGGAATGAAAACAAGCCCAAATTTTGAAGGGACTGAAAAAATAGCTAATGCCTCAAACTTTCCTGTAATAATTTCAGGAGGTGTTTCATCAATAGAAGATATAAAAAAAGCAAAGGAGCTAAATAACAAAAACATAGAGGGCATAATAGTGGGGAAAGCAATTTATGATGGAGATATAAAGCTCGAAGATTTAGCAAAGGAGATTGATGCTTAAAAATAGAATAATACCTTGCTTAGATGTCAAGAATGGTAGGGTTGTTAAAGGAATAAATTTTGTTGATTTACAAGATGCTGGAGATCCTGTTGAGCAAGCTAAAATTTATAGTGATGGTGGCGCAGATGAAATTTGTTTCTTAGATATTACTGCTTCTAATGAAAATCGAGATACAATCTACGAGGTTGTTAAAGAAACTTCAAAAAAATGCTTTGTACCTTTAACGGTAGGGGGTGGTGTAAGAAATGTTGAAGATATAAATAAACTATTAAACTGTGGTGCAGATAAGGTATCTATAAATACCGCAGCAGTACAAGATGCAAATGTAGTAGTTGAAAGTTCAAAAAAATTTGGATCGCAATGTATTGTTGTCGCTATTGATGCTAAAAAAAATGGAGACAAATGGGATGTATACACTCATGGCGGAAGAAATAATTCTGGATTAGATGCTTTAGAGTTTGCCAAAAAAATGGAAGATAGTGGAGCAGGAGAACTATTAGTTACTTCTATGGATAGAGACGGAACTCAAATTGGGTATGATATTGACCTAATGAAAAAGATATCAAAGAAGGTTAATATTCCATTAATAGCATCGGGAGGTGTAGGTAATCTTGATCATATGGTCGAAGGCATAAAAGAAGGAAACGCCAGTGCTGTTCTTGCAGCTTCAATATTTCATTATGGAACGCATTCTGTTATAGAAGCAAAAGAATATTTAAATAGCAAAGGAATACCAGTAAGAATTTAATGTTAAAAACTTTAGAGGAATTGATAGAATTAATTAGAAAGAGAAAAAAAAGCTCTGATGAAAGTTCATACACTAAAAAACTACTTCGTGATAAAAATCTTAGCTTAGAGAAAGTGAAAGAAGAGGTCTCCGAACTTATAGAGGCAGTTGATAAAAATACTAATACTGTTCATGAGGCTGCAGATGTTTTATACCATTTGATGGTATATCTAGAGGCAAATAACATAAATATAGAAGATGTTATGGCCGAATTAGAAAAACGTAAGAAATAACTTCATTAATTTAATATTATTTGCTACAAATCTAATAAAATTAGGTTTATTGCGGATTGCCTGATTAAATAAATCTATAATTTAATTATGAGTCATAAATATTATAAACCCGCAAAGTCAAGATTACATAGAAGTGAATTAGCTGTGCCAGGCTCTGCTCCTAAAATGTTTGAAAAAGCGCTCAATTCAGATGCTGATTACGTTTTTTTAGATTTAGAGGATGCTGTCTCACCAAATGATAAAATAGCTGCAAGAGAAAACACGATTAAAGCTCTAAAAGAGATTAATTGGAGAGAAAAAGGAAAAACAATATCAGTAAGAATAAATGGATTAGATACTCACTATATGTATCGTGATGTAATAGACATTGTAGAACAAGTTGGAGATAAAGTAGACACAATATTAATTCCTAAAGCAGGAACTGCAAGCGATGTTTATATGGTTGATTGTTTGTTGACACAGATTGAAGAGAGTAAAAAAATTAAAAATAAAATCGGTTTAGAGTGCCTAATAGAAACAGCACTCGGAATGTCGAATATAAAAGAAATTGCAACTTCTAGCGAAAGATTAGAAGCACTCCATTTTGGTGTTGCAGATTATGCAGCAAGTTTGAGAGCAAGAACAGTTGTGATTGGAGGACTAAATCCAGATTATCCTGGAGACCAATGGCATCACGGTTTATCTCAAATGGTTATGACTTGTAGAACTTATGGATTAAGAGCAATAGATGGACCATTTGGAGATTTTAATGATCCAGATGGATATATTCTTTCTGCAAAAAGAGCTGCAGCGATTGGAATAGAGGGAAAATGGGCTATTCATCCTTCTCAAATCAAATTAGCAAACCAAGTTTTCACCCCTCCAGAGGTAGAAGTGAAAAAAGCAAAAAGAATTATAGATGAACTTGAGAAAGCTGCCAAGGAAGGTAAAGGTGCAGCACAATTAGATGGAAGAATGATAGATGCTGCGTCAGCTCGTATGGCTGAAAATATAGTTAACATAGATAAACTAATTCAAAAAAAATAAAATGGATATTCACGAGTACCAAGCAAAAAAACTATTAGCGGATTTTGGAGTTATTATTCCAAGAGGTGGAATTGCCTATAGTCCAGAAAACGCAGAAAATAAAGCACGAGAAATTGGTGGATCTAAATGGGTTGTTAAAGCACAAATACATTCAGGAGCAAGAGGTAAAGCTGGTGGAATTATTTTATGCAACTCTCCACTAGAGGTTGCTCAAGCAACTGATAAGCTTTTAGGAAAGAAATTAGTCACAAATCAGACCGGACCTCAAGGAAAGATAGTAAATAGAATTTATGTTGAAGAGGCAACAGACATCGAGAGGGAGTTTTATTTAGGCTTAGTTTTTGACAGAAGTTCTGAAAGTATAATGGTAGTAGCCTCTACCGAAGGAGGGATGAGTGTTGAAGAGATTTCAAAAGAAAAGCCAGAGAGTATTATAAGGTCAAAAATTGAAGTTGCAGTTGGTATGCAAAAATTTCAAGCTAGAGAAATAGCTTTTGGTTTAGGGGTTGCTCCAGAATTAATAAATCGAACAGCAGATACGATTATTGGTTGTTACAGAGCATTTAGTGAGCTAGATGCAACTATGGTTGAGATTAATCCTTTAGCAGTTTCTGGCCAAGGACAAATACTTGCCCTAGATTGTAAGATGAGTTTTGACAACAATGCATTATTTAGAAGAAACCAAATATCTGAACTAAGAGATAAAACACAAGAAAATCCCAGCGAGGTTTATGCATCAGATAGAGGCTTAAATTATGTAAGTTTAGACGGTAACATTGGAAATATAATTAATGGTGCAGGTCTTGCTATGGCGTCAATGGATATGATTAAATTAGCAGGCGGTGAACCTGCCAACTTCTTAGATGTTGGAGGAGGAGCCACACCAGAAAAAATAGTAAAAGCATTTAAATTAATTTCAATGGACGAAAAAGTTAAAGTAATTTTAGTTAATATTTTTGCTGGAATAAATAGGTGTGACTGGGTTGCAGAAGGAATCGTTCAAGCTTTAGATAAAATCGAAATAAAAGTTCCACTTGTGATTAGACTAGCAGGCACAAATGTAGACAAAGGAAATAAAATTTTAAGAGAGAGTAAAATTAAATATATTGAGGCAAACTCACTTGAGGATGCAGCGAATAAAGCTGTAAAAATTTTAAAATAACAATTATGGCAGTTATAATAGATAAAAATACTAAGATTATAATTCAAGGATTTACTGGAAAAATGGGTACATTTCATGCAGATGAAATGATTAAATATGGATCAAATGTTGTTGGAGGAGTAACTCCGGGTAAAGGAGGAACAAAACATTTGAATCTTCCAGTTTTTAACACTGTAAAAGAGGCTGTTGATAGTACAAATGCTACCGCCTCAATTTTATTTGTTCCGCCAGCATTTGCAGCCGACTCCGCTATGGAAGCTGCTGATGCAGGTATAAGAACATGTGTTGCGATAGTTGATGGCATCCCATCCCACGACATGATAAAAATTAAAAGATATATGAGAAGGTATTCCAAATCTGAGAAAATGAGTTTAGTAGGACCCAATTGTGCAGGAATAATAAGTCCTGGTAAATCAATGCTAGGCATTATGCCCGGGCATATTTATAAAGAAGGAAGAGTTGGAATAATTAGCAGATCTGGGACTCTTGGATATGAAGCTGCACAACAATTAAAAGATCTTAATATTGGAATTTCAACAAGTGTTGGAATTGGTGGAGATCCAATAAATGGAAGTTCTTTTAAAGATATAATTGGTAAATTTGAGGAAGATGATGAAACTGATGCAGTACTAATGATCGGAGAAATAGGAGGTCCGCAAGAGGTTGCAGCTGGAGAATTTGCAAAACAAAATATGAAAAAACCTGTTATAGCTTACATAGCAGGTTTAACCGCTCCAAAAGGCAGGGTAATGGGTCATGCTGGAGCTATAGTCTCTGCTTATGGAGAAAGTGCGGTTGAGAAGGTAGAGATTTTGAAAGAATTTGGAGTAACCATCTCTAAGAATCCTTCAGTGATGGGAGAAACAGTAAAGGATGTTTTAAGTAGAAAATAAATGAGTTGCAATGAAATATGATGACAATAACATTTTTGCAAAAATTTTAAGAGGAGAAGTTCCTTGTGATAAAATTTATGAAGACGAATATGTTTTATCTTTTTATGATGTAAGTCCTCAAAGAAAAATTCATGCCTTAGTAATACCTAAGGGTCAATACATTGATCTTGATGATTTCAATGAAAATGCATCAAAAGAAGAAATCCATGGTTTAATGAAAGGAATTTCTACAGTTACAAAAAAATTGAATATTTCCTCAAAAAATGGAAAAGGATATAGAGCTATTTCAAATATAGGTGAAAATGGCGGACAAGAAGTTCCTCATTTACATTTTCATTTAATAGGTGGAGAAAATGTTGGTAAAATGGTGCAAAAATGAGAGAAGTTTTAAGATATTATCTAGAAATTAGAGATTTAAAAGACTTAAAAAAAGTAAATGCACCTAATAAAGATGTAGCATTTCAATTAGTAACAAAACCAGATTTTAATTTAAATAAATTTTTTTATAAACAGATAGGAAAAAACCACAGATGGACAGATAGACTTTCATGGAATGATCAAATATGGAGTAATTATATTACTAACAATTCAGTTAAAACTTATATTCTTAAAGAAGGCGAAGAACTAGCTGGGTATTTTGAACAAATTCATAATAAAGATAACAACGAACATGAAATAGCATACTTTGGAATTTTAGAGGAATATCGAAATAAAAGATATGGAGCTTATTTATTATCAAAGGCTATAGAGTTGTCTTTAATTGATGATAGTAAAAGAGTTTGGGTGCATACATGTACATTAGATCATAAAAATGCAATTAAAAATTATTTATCCAGAGGTATGAAAATTTTTAAAGAAGAAAAAATTAAAATATCTGCTTAAAAAATTTGAGTGGGTAATTTAAAAATATTATAATCTATTTTTTTATTTTTTTTTACATCAAATATATACGTAATAGAAAGATTTTGATATAAATCTTCTGTTTGCCATCCTATAAGTTCTAAATTTACCTTGTCAAAAAAAATATTTATAT
Organism: uncultured Pelagibacteraceae bacterium; assembly: GCA_902619925.1. Taxonomy (GTDB): domain Bacteria; phylum Pseudomonadota; class Alphaproteobacteria; order Pelagibacterales; family Pelagibacteraceae; genus Pelagibacter. The sequence goes on along the minus strand of CACNFY010000001.1, from coordinate 166,234 downwards.
TTTGGTTTTTTTCATTTAAAGAGAACATATAATATTTTTCATCTATAATTTTGTAATTAAACTCATTTATTTTTGCAATAATATACTTTTTATCTAATAAAAAATTTAATGGAGTATTTTCTATTTTATATCTGTAGTATTGATTGTTTTTATTCGTTTTTATAACTAATGAATTACCGTTAGAAACCAGAATTTTATTAAATTTTGAATATTTACAATAAATTTTTTTTGGATAGGCAATAGTACATTTACCTTTTTCATCTTTACCTTCAATAGTTTGAATAAATTTAAAATTTATATTTTCTAAATTATTTAAATTGTATATTATTTTATCTTTTACTCCCGCTAATACGTTAAAAGGTATTAAAATTATTAATATAATTAAATATGTTCTATTCACTTAATTATATCTCTTTTACCAACATGGTTTGGTTTGCTAATTTCACCTCTTTCCTCCATCATATCAACGATTCTTGCAGCCCTATTATAACCAATTTGAAGTTTTCTCTGTAAAAATGAGGTAGATGCTTTGTTTTCGAGTTTTACAATATCTAGAGCTTTCTGGTAGAGTTCATCCTCATTATCTTCATCACTACTAATTTTTGCTCTCTCTCTTTCATCTGCAAAGCTTAAGATCTCATCTATATAATCCGGGTCTGCTTGGTCTTTTATAAAATTGTTAACTTTTTCTATTTCATCGTCAGAAACAAATGGTGCGTGTATTCTGACAATTCTATTTGCAGATGACATATAAAGCATATCTCCCTTTCCAAGCAATTGTTCAGCACCCTGTTCTCCTAAAATAGTCCTACTATCAATTTTTGAACTCACTTGAAATGAAATTCGAGTTGGAAAATTCGCCTTTATAGTTCCAGTAATTACATCAACGCTTGGTCTTTGAGTTGCCATAATAATGTGGATACCCGATGCTCTAGCCATCTGTGATAATTTTTGTATGTATCCTTCAATCTCTTTTCCTGCAACATGCATTAGATCAGACATTTCATCAACAATTACAACAATATATGGCATAGGTAATTTATGTTTCGAATTATAACCATCTATATTTCTCACACCTTCTTTGGTCATTAGTCTGTATCTGCTCTCCATTTCTTTAACAATCCATCCTAGAACTGATGCTGCTTTTTTGGCCTCAGTTATGACAGGACAAAGAAGATGGGGAATACCCTCATATACAGATAATTCTAACATTTTTGGATCTATCAAAATAAATTTACATTTATCCGGTGTGTGTTTGTATAAAAGAGATAAAATAATAGTGTTTATACATACTGATTTACCCGATCCAGTTGTGCCAGCAATTAGTAAGTGAGGCATAGCACTTAAATCACCAACAATTGGCACACCAGAAATACTTTTTCCTAAAGCTATTGGTAATTTATTTTCTTTTCTAGAAAAATTTTGATTTGAAATAATTTCTCTAAGATAAACATTTTCTCTTGTCAAATTTGGTATCTCAATTCCAATAGTATTACTTCCAGGTATCGTAGAAATTCTTGCAGACTCGGATTTGGTACTTCTAGCTATATCCTCAGATAAATTTATTATTTTTGAAACTTTAACCCCTGCGGCAGGTTCGAATTCATTTAAGGTTACAACTGGACCATAATTGACTTTTTTTATCATACCTTCAACACCGAAGTCTAAAAGTATTTTTTCTAAAAAAGCTTCATTTATACTTTGATTATCTTTTTTGCTTTTACTTGTTTCAACTGGCTTATTTAATATATCAACTTTTGGAAGTTTAAATTTTTTATCTAACTCATTTTTTGAGTATTTATTAAATGGTAAATCAGCTTGAACTTCTCTTTCAGATTTTACTGTAGAATAATTTTCGTCTTTATTAATATCATAGTTTTTGTTAGTTAGCTCACTATTGCTTTCTTTATTTTTAAAAAAATTTTTAATTACATTAGAAAATTTTTTAATTGTAGAAATTTTGAAATTTATTGAAATTAAAAAAAAAAATAAAACTAAAAAAACTAAACCAAAATAAACAAAATTATTTTCAATAATTTTTTGGGACAAATTCAATCTATCAAATAAATAATTTCCTACAAAACCCCCATTGCCATTTATTGTTAAATTGAAAGATTGTTGATAAAAAGTTGTGAAAAAATAAGAACCAAATATTATATAGATACACATATAAAAAAAATTTCGTAAAAATAAAAAGAATTCTTTTAATCTTATTATATTAATACCTGTTATTAATATTGTAATTGGAATTAAAAGAGCTGTTAAACCGAATGATTGATATAATAAGTCAGACGCATAGCTTCCTCTAAAACCCATCAGATTATTGATTTCTGTCTGGTCACTAAATATAAAATTAGGATCCTCAGGAGAATAAGATGTCAAAGAAATAAATAGTAAAATTGAAAAGCTAGCTAGCAAAAGTCCAAATAGCTCTATAAACCTTTTAATTACAAAATTTCCAATATTATTCAATATTTTTTTTATTTTCATATTTTTCGACTCAAAATTGACACTTTGTATCATTTAATTTTTACTGATAAAATTAATTTTATCTATGAAAATTTGTATAATAGGAAAGGGATTAACAGCGCTTATACTAGCAAAAATTATTACAAGTAAAAAGATAGCAGTTGATTTATATTTCAAAAAAGCAAATCTTAAAGATTATTCATTAAGAACAGTTGCAATAACAGAAAGCAATTTAAAATTTTTAGTAAATTTTTTTCCAAAAATTGAACAAATAGGTAACAAAATTGACAAAATCAAAGTTTATAGAGGTAGAGATTTAAATAATGAAGCATTAACTTTTTTATCAAATAATCGTATTCAATTCTCACTGTTTGAATATACGAAATTATTTAAGTTAATTTCAAATTTAAAGAAAAGTAAATTTTATAAGGAAAAAATAATTAAAGAAGATAAAATTTATTCTCAAAATTTTAAAAATAAATACAATTTAATTATAGATACTGATCTTAAACATAAACGTATAAAAAGTAAATTTGGAAAAAGAATAATAAAAAATTATTACACCAAAGCATACATAACTATTATAAATCACTCACTAATAAAAAATAATGTTGCATCTCAGATATTTACAACTCATGGGCCTTTGGCTTTTTTACCTATAGATAATAAAAGAACTTCAATCGTTTTTTCTATAAAAAATAGTAATAAAATAGATAAAGAAAGATTTAAAAAATTAATTATTTTTTATAATAAAAAATATAATATTAAAAAGTTCAATAATATTAAATATTTTGATTTAAAATTATCTCTATTAAGAAATTATATACACAATAACATACTTGCTTTTGGTGAACAATTACATCAGATCCACCCATTAGCTGGGCAAGGGCTAAATATGAGTATAAGAGATATAATAACTCTCTCAAAATTAATCGATAAAAAAATGGATTTGGGATACCCGGCTGATAAATATTTATTAAAAGAATTTGAGAGCAAAGCAAAATTTAGAAATACAATATTTGCAACTGGTATAGACATTATTAACAGTTTATTTTATTTTGAAAATAAAATACCGGACAATATTTCAAAAAAAATATTTAAAAAAATTAATGAAACTTATTTAATAACAAGATTTGGAACAGAGATTGCAAACAAAGGCTTATAATTTATTGTAAAGTAGTATTACTAAAATCGTCTAATAAATAAGTTTGCAATATTTCTTCTAGTTTTTGCTTTCTGTTGTTTATGTTTGGTGTCTCAAGCAATATTTGTTTTTCTTCCAAAGAAAATGGAGAGGCCATCGATAAGGTATTAATAGTTTGATCGAGACTTTGTTTTTCTATATCTTTCCAATTAATCACATATCCTTGCTTTTTAAATAGGGATTTCAAATTTTTAAATATCAATTCCAAATCTGAAAATTTTATATCTTGTTTCTGAGCTGTAAGATCTTGTGTAAAATTTTGATAATCAACCTTACAAACTCGGTACATTTTATCTCCTTCAATTTCTTCCATAATGTTAAATCTACTAACTCCGCTTAAAATAATTAAGTATCTCCCATCATCTGTTTCATTAAAGCTAGTTATTTTCCCAGCACAACCAATTTGGTAAAGAAGCGGCTTACCTTTATCAGAAATTTTCTTTGGCTGAATCATTCCTATCATTCGATGTGTTTTCATGCTGTCATCTACCATCTGTAAATACCTTGGTTCAAAAATATTTAATGGCACTGTTGTTTCTGGAAATATTATAAAATTAGATAAAGGAAACACAGGAAGTTCTAGCGGTAAATCTTTAAACATACTTATTATTCTATCAAATTTTAAATTAATTTCTATATAGATTTTAATATTTCTTTTTAATTTAATACTTTAATATTTCGATATCAGATTTAAATTTTTCATTTATATTTAATTTCATATCTTCAGATAAAATTTTCTGCCACTTATTTTTAAAACCTAGATTAAAAAATTTAACTTTATTATTAGTTTTTAAAGAAACAACGTTTTCATTAAACTCCCCCTTGTCTTCTAGATTTCTCAAATTTGAAAAACTTGTTGTTTTCATTGAATTTTGAAATTTTCTTTCATCAATATTATCATTTGCTCTAAGTAAACCATTAATAAAATATATTAAATCTCTAAAAACATTTTCACAATTTTTCTCAAGGTCTTCGTATCTTATCACAATAGTTTTGAAGTCGCTGTTATTTGTCCATGATTTATAATGGTCTGACCATGATCCTATAAAATGAGTTGCATCATAATCTCCGGACTCTATATCATACAGTATTGTGTCTTTGTCTGTCATAAATTTTAAAGCTTCTTCATAGGAAATATCCGTATGATCCTTCAATGATGTAATTAGATTTCTAGGGTCTCTAACAATATATATAGCACCAAGAGTATATTTGGGTGTGGTAAATTTTATATTATTTAGGCTGACCAAAGCATTATGTGTTTTAATAAATTTTATTTTTCTGTCTTGCAATAATTTTTCTTGTATAGGATGCCAGTAGTTAATTATTTTTCCTGGATCATTTAACTCTTTATTAATAAAATCTTTACTTGGAAACTGTTTAAATTTTTCAAGGAGATTAAATTTAAATAAACCATCATCAGTGAAATAGTAAGCCGACAAAAAAGATCTTATCCAAGTGTTCCCACTTTTAGGATATGAGGCTAACCAAATTATCATCATAAATAATATAGCTTGCAATCATGAAAACTGCTAATTATAATTATGAAATAAGCGGGCATAGCTCAGTGGTAGAGCGTCTCGTTGCCAACGAGAAGGTCGTGGGTTCAAGTCCCATTGCCCGCTCCAAGAAAAGGAAATTTTATGACTGATTTAGCAGATAAAAAATGTATACCTTGTGAAGGTGGAATACCAAGTTTTGATATTAGTGAAATTCATAACTATTTAAAAAAAGTTGATGGGTGGAATGTGAAATCTGATGATAAAAAAAATTTTTATCTTTTAAAAGAATTCAAATTTAATAATTTTTTAGAAAGTCAGAAATTTGTGAATATAATTGGCGAAATAGCCGAGAAAGAGGGCCATCATCCTGATATTTGGTTTGGTTGGGGATATGCAAAAATAAAAATTTTTACACATGCAATTAATGGACTTCACGAAAGTGATTTCGTTTTAGCTGCAAAAATTGATAAAATTTCTTAATGATTAAAATGTCTAGTTTTAGAAAATACCAGTATTAGACCAAGTTTATTTGCTAATTTTATTATCTCTTTATCTCTTATTGAGCCTGAAGGTTGAATTATAGCTTTTATACCTGCTACAGCCAACTTCTCCACACCATCTGTAAAAGGGAAAAAAGCATCGGATGCAGCACAAATATTATCGTTTAAATCATTTAATTTAAATTTTCTCATCTTATTAATTGCAATATCACAGCTATCTAGTCTACTAGTTTGACCAGATCCTATACCAATTGTAGATAAATTTTTAGATATTACTATTGCGTTTGATTTTACAAAACGGCAAACATTAAAAGCAAAAATTAGATTATTTAAAACATTTTTATTTGGTTTTATTTTTGAGACTACTTTAAAATTCTTTTTATCGAGTATTATATCGTCCGATTCTTGAATAAGTAAATTGTCAGAACGTGAAATTACACTAAGATTTGTATCACTTTTTTTTAAAGTATTTGTATCAATTAGTCTTAAGTTTTTTTTCTTTTTTAAGATCTTAAGGGCATCATTTGTAAATCCTTTACCAATGACTATTTCTAGAAAAATTTTATTTAATTCTTTTGCTATGTATCTGTCAATTTTAAAATTACAAGAAATTATTCCACCAAAAGCACTAATTGGATCACAATTAATGGCTGACTTTAAACTACCTAGTCTATTTTTGTTTATCGAGACGCCACAAGGATTTGAGTGTTTCAAAACTACACAGCCTAAATTTTTAGGTAAAACTTTTGTTATATTGATTGCTGAAAACATATCATTATAATTATTATAACTAAGTTTTTTACCTGATAGTTGCTTAATACTAAATGTATTTTGAGAATAAACTGATGCTTCTTGATGAGGGTTTTCTCCATATCTTAATTTATTAATTTTCTCTCCAAATATAATTTTTTTAGAAGGGAATTTATCATTTGATAATTTATTAAAATAATTAGATATAACTGCTTCGTAGTAAGCTGTCTCTAAAAATGCATCTTTTGACATTTTCTGTCTAAATTGTTTTGATGTTTTACCATTATTTAATTTTAATTCATCTTTTAAACTATTGTATTGTTTAGCTGAGGTAATTACTGTTTTATATTCAAAGTTCTTAGCGGCAGCTCTTACCATAGTAGGTCCGCCGATATCTATATTCTCTATAATTTTATCATGGGCTTTTGTAGAATTTAATATATCTTGGAAAGGGTAAAAATTTACAATTATTAAATCAATATTTTCATACCCTAACTTTATCATTTGTTTTTTATGAATTTTATCTTTATTTTTATTAAGTATTCCAGCATGTATTTTCGGATGTAATGTTTTTACTCTACCATCTAATATTTCAGGCGAACCAGTATATTCAGACACTTCTTTACAATTAAATCCTAGATCTATTATTTTTTTATATGTACCGCCAGAGCTGATAATTTTTACTTGATGTTTTTTTAATGTGGATAAAATTTCACTCAAATTATTTTTGTCATACACAGATATTAATGCTGTTTTTATTTTAATTTTCATATTTTTTCAAATTTCCAAGAAATCTTTTGTATGTCACTAATTGTAGTTCCTGAAATAAAAATATTTTGATTTTCTATATATTTATTTTTTTTTCCAAAATACAAACCAGTTTCTACGTCTATATTATAATTCAAACAACTAAACTTCCACCCAGTATTTTCAATATCAATTAAAATATTTTTATTATCAATAGTTTTTGTAACTTTTGCTCCAGGCATTAGATGAAATCTAACTTCAAAATTTGTCTCCTTAAAATTACTTTTTTTTAACAAAGTATCCCTTCCAATTAAAATAAATTCATTACACAAATATTCTATTTTTCGATTGTGTATAACACCATAAATCCTTTGGTAACCATCGTGAGATGCCTCAATACACCATTTATTTTTCTCAAAAATGTATTTTTTATCAAATACTTTAAAATTTCCTTCGCAAAAATCTTTACCTATATTATCTCTTTTGAACTTGGTAATAGAGTTATTATCTAAAACCAAAGTAGAGTGGGAGGCAGTAGATCTTGAAATACTGTTTAGTTGATGTTTTTTTCTTTGATAATAACCAGAATTTGTAATTATTTTTTTATCAAGATGTGTTAATTCAAAAGATAAAACTCCTGATTGGTAATTTTGTGAATATTTTTTGTGTGGTGGAGTCCCTAGATCCATAATTAGGGAGTTTTTATGATTTTTTATAAAAATATATCCAGAAATTTCATTATTCTGAAACTTGAATTTATATCCATTAGTTTTTAGGTATTTATCAAATTCCTCATTATTAGTTTCGTGGTTTCCATTAAATAATAAAGATTTATGAGAATTTTGAAAAAATAGATTATAAGATTGCCCTAAATAATATATTGCCTCGTCTAAATAGTCGGGGATCTCTTTTTGAGATTCTTTTAAAAGTTCCCTTATTAATACTAAATACTTTAAATAAAATATTAGTTGTCTAAAACTTCTAGATTTTGGGAAACCGTCATCATCTAATGAAAAACTGATTATTTTCTTTAAAAGACCAAATCCAAATATTAAGAAAACTTTGTCTTGATAGGCAAGACCTGCCAATATAACCGCAGCACAACCAATTAATTTATCATCGAATGAATTTGATCTATTTATCTCATTTTTTAAATGATTAACTTGCTTTCTCACTAAAAAATTAAATTTTTCTTTATATCCGTCCTCACCGTCGTCATATGTAAGTTTGGAATTACTAATCCATGAAATTACTCTTTTTGATAGTAAATCTATTTCCCAGCTACGACTGTTATAATCTTTATTGTTGTTAATCCAATTTTCAATAATAGAGTGTGTAACTTTAGTAGAGGATTTTAAATCTATTGAGTAAAGCCAATAAAAATTATGTAGAAATTTAACCTCCTCAAACTTTTTATTTTCAAGACTCCAGATATTTTTAGTTTGATAATTGCTTATATTTTGTTTTTGCTTTTTATATTTTACTAAACAATCAAATATATTTGGATTAGGTTTATAAACTAAGCTTAAATTATCTAAGTTAGATATTTTTTTATTATAAAGTGAGGATTTTAAATAAATATTTCTTAATTTTGATGAAAAAATGAATTTAAATTTGCTAAATAAATTTAAAGTATTCTTTATAGGCATCTTAAGAAATTCTTAAAGTTTCAATATTTTTCTTAATATTTCCCTCATTTTCTTTAAAAATTGTAGTTCCTGAAACTAATATATCTGCACCAGCATCAATTACAAATTTGGAATTTTCAAAATTAATACCTCCATCAACTTCAATATTGAAATTAAATTTATTATTTATTTTTAGTTTATTTAAAGTTTTTATTTTATCTAATACCTCTGGCATAAATTTTTGACCACCAAATCCTGGATAAACGCTCATAATAAGAATTAAATCAACTTTAGATAAAATGTTTTTAATTTTATCAATAGGTGTATCTGGATTTAATGAAACTCCAATTTTTTTGTTTAAAGATTTAATAAGTTCTATTGACTCACTTAAATCATCTGTAGCCTCAGGATGTATTGTAATTATATCTGCGCCAGCATCAGCGTAATTTTTAATATATTTGTGTACAGGTGATATCATTAAATGTACATCAAATGGAAGTTTAGTATATTTTCTTAATGATTTTATAATAGGAGGTCCTATTGTTAAATTTGGAACGAAATGTCCGTCCATAACATCTACGTGAATCATATCAGCTCCCCCATTTTCCAATTTTACAATTTCATCACCAAGTTTGCTAAAATCTGCAGATAATATAGAGGGAGATATTTGTATTTTTTTCATTGATTACTTATCACTAGTATCAATTTTTGTTTTTATTTTGAATTAATTTTTACCAAAAATTTGATATATTTGAGCTGCTATCTCACTTTCGAGTGGAAAAGACAACATACCCATAACAGAATAACCCATTAAGTAAGGCATTAAATAAAAACGAAACATATAAAAAAACCATGCAACATACAGGGGAACTAACGGAGCAACAATAAAAGAGGGTGTTATAAACCTAAACATTTTGATAAATGGATCTGTCATTTTAACAAATACTTTCATAAAAAAAAATTCTGAGTCCTGTCTTTGAAAGATATTCATTGCAACTCTACCAATTAGTGTCCACATAATTACACCTAATACATAATCAATTAAGTATATTAGAGGATGAAAATTTGCACTCATGGATTTTTTAAGGGGCGAAATAAATTCGCCCCTTTTTTTTATATTATATAATTTAGTGTTGTTTTCCTAGTACAGTTTTACCGCTAGGTATTCTAACTTCATCAACCATCTTCTGTGTAGCAGAATCTGGCGCTTTAGTTATTAAGCTTACTACAATCATTGAAACTAAGCTTACAAGTGACCCGACTATACCGAAAGTTAATTGTGTAACTCCCCAGAAGCCAGCTCCACCGTTTCTTACCCAAATCAAGTAAGCAGAACCTGATATTAGACCTAACAACATTCCTGCAACAGCACCTTGTGCATTCGCTCGCTTCCACCATACTCCTAGTACTAGTGGGAAGAATAATCCAGACATAGCAAAGTCAAATGCCCAAATTACCGAACCAAGAATGCCTTGAATTTCAAGAGCTGCAATTGTTGCTCCAGCAAAACCAATTATTACAAGTAATACCCTCGCTACAATTAATCTTTTAGCTGTTTCAGCTTTTGGATTAATCATTTTGTAATAAATGTCATGAGATAGAGCATTTGAAATTGCCAGTACTAATCCGTCTGCGGTTGACATGGCAGCGGCCATACCTCCAGCAGCAACTAGACCTGAAATTACATATGGTAATCCAGCAACCTCTGGTGTCGCTAATACAACGGCTTTACCACCCATGAAAAACTCGTTTAACTCAAGTGTTCCATTTCCGTTAAAGTCACTTACGAACATAAGATTAGCTTGGTTCCAGTTTTGATACCAGTCTATAGCTTGTACATCTGCAATTGATTTACCAATAATTCCAGTTGGTAGATTTGGATCCATCAATGAAAGTTTTGATAAAGTTGCTAACATTGGTGCAGAAGAATATAGTAGGAATATAAAGAATAAAGACCAACCTACTGATCTTCTAGCTGCTTTCACACTTGGAGTTGTAAAATATCTCATCATCACGTGAGGTAATGAAGCTGTTCCAGCCATCATACAAACTGCCAATGAAATAAATTTCCAAGGTGTTGTGTTAACATCAGAGTGAGCTTTAGTTATACCAGCTAAACCTTTTGGCACTGTAGCTAAATCAGCTGCTGAGTTTTTAATAGTTCCAAGACCAAATTGATTTTCAAGTTCAGCAATTCTAGCAACTTCATCCGCTAACATAAAGTGCGGGAAGAAACCAGCGCCTATTTTGTTACTAATCCAGAACACAGGTATTAAGTATGCAATAATTAATACAATGTACTGAGCAACTTGGGTCCAAGTAACCGCTCTCATTCCGCCAAGCATTGAACACATCAATATACTTGCTAAACCGACATATACAGCAATATTAAAAGGAATATCTAGTGCAACTGATGCAATAGTTCCTGTAGCATTAATTTGAGCTGTTACGTAAGTGAATGAAGCAACCGTTAAAACGATCACCGCAGATAATCTTGCCATGTTTCCACCATATCTAGTTCCGATAAAATCTGGAACTGTGTAACATCCAAATTTTCTTAGGTATGGTGCTAATAAAGATGCAACTAAAACGTAACCACCAGTCCATCCAACTAACAGAGCCATATAACCATAGCCTTTGAAGTATATTCCACCTGCCATAGCAACGAATGAAGCACCAGACATCCAGTCTGCTGCAGTCGCCATTCCATTAAATACAGTTGGAACCTGTCTTCCAGCTACGTAATAAGCATCTACTTGAAGTGTTCTTGATAAGTATCCGATTAGTGCATAGATTAAAACTGTAAATGCAACGAAGAAAATTCCTATCATCTTCGCAGACATCCCAGCTTGTTCTGCAATTGCCATAAGAATTATGAAACCAAGGAAACCCCCTGTATAGATTCCATAAACTTTAGGCAAGTTGTCTATAAATTTACCTTTAATCATTAGTCATCCTCTCTCTCGGTGAAACCAAACTCTTCATCGATTTTCTCTTGTCTGCCTGCAAACCAAAAAATTAAGATTACAAAAATTCCAAGAGAACCTTGACATGTAAACCAATACGTTAAAGGATATCCAAATGGTTTAATGCCTGAAGCGTTCATTTCAGTCGCGAAGAAAAAGATGCCAATCGAGAAAACAAACCAAATTGCTAATGTGATAAAGAGCAAATTTCTGGTCTTCTCCCAATGTTGTTCTTGTTTTGACATTTTTTTCCCTCCCTATAGGTTAAAAGAAATGACCATACTCATAATCAAATTTATTGGAACCCCTAAAAAAGCTACAAATAATACAATTTTTAGATTATAAAACAACTTCAGGTAGTTAAATGGTGCTAAAATATAGATTCAATTTAAAAGATATAAAACTTGAGGATTTTAAAGTTTATCTGCTTGCAATGTTCAAATCTATTCTGCCGAAGAAAAAAATTAAAAATTTGGATGATTTAGAAGACTTTATACAAAAGAAATCTGCCTGGGTTACTCAGGTTACTCTATATGGATATTTAAAAACCAGGATGGGAACTAAATATGTTTTGCATTTTGATAATGAAAAATTTCTAGGATCTATAAATAAAGCAAAATGGAATATTTATTACGTAGCTTTACAGGATATGATATTTTACTCACTCTCTTATTTAAATATTACAAAAAATTTTCAAGAAAATGGACACGCAAAAAAAATTTATCATTCTATTTTAGAAAGAGAAAAGCTAAATGGGATGCCAGAGGAAGTAATTGAAAAAGCTAGAAAATTATTTGAAGAAAGATATGATAATATTGATTGGAAAAAATACTCTGATGATTTACCTTTTAATAAAAGCGCTTTAGCTCTTTATGAGTGGGCTCCTATAGCAGAGGAATTAAAAACTTTAGATAGAAAAATAGTTTTAAATTCTATGATATTAAAATGGGATAACATTAAAGAGGAATTCCAAAAACTTATTAACTTTTAAATATTTTTTCTTTCGTTAACCAGACTCTTAACGACTGAAGGGTCTGCAAGCGTAGTTGTATCACCAAGTTGATCATGTTCATTTGCTGCAATTTTTCTTAATATCCTTCTCATTATTTTTCCAGACCTTGTTTTAGGAAGTCCGGGTGAGAAGTGAATTAAATCTGGAGTTGCTATAGGTCCAATTTGTTTTCGGACCCATAATTTTAAATCTCTTTCAAGCTCTCCATTTGGTTCCTCTCCAACATTAAGAGTTACATAACAATACAATCCGTTACCTTTTATATCATGCGGATATCCTACAACTGCAGCTTCAGCCACCTTAGGATGTGCAACAAATGCGCTTTCAATCTCAGCAGTTCCTAAATTATGCCCAGAAACTATTATCACATCATCTACTCTTCCTGTTATCCAATAGTAGCCATCTTTGTCTCTTCTACAGCCATCTCCAGTAAAATACTTTCCATCAAACTGTGAGAAGTAAGTATCAATAAATCTTTGATGGTCTCCATAAACAGTTCTCATTTGCCCCGGCCAAGATTGAGCAATACATAATCTTCCTTGAGCTTCACCTTTCAGCACTTTTCCATTTTTGTCTACTATAACAGGCTTGATACCATAAAATGGTTTTGTTGCAGAACCAGGTTTCAAATCAATAGCTCCTGTTTGAGGACTAATTAATATCCCACCAGTTTCAGTCTGCCACCAGGTGTCAACAATAGGACATCTCGAGTCGCCAACAGTTTTAAAATACCATTGCCACGCTTCCGGATTTATCGGTTCACCAACTGTACCTAACAATTTTAATGATTTTCTTGAAGTTTTTTTAACGGGTTTTTCTCCCTCTCTCATTAATGCTCTAATTGCAGTTGGAGCGGTATAAAATATATTCACTTTATATTTATCAATAATTTGCCACCATCTTGAACTATCTGGATATGTAGGTATACCCTCAAACATAATAGTAGTAGCTCCATTAGATAATGGACCATAAATAATATAACTATGACCTGTAACCCAGCCAATATCAGCACTACACCAGTAAATATCTTTTGGTTTATAATTAAAAATATATTGATGTGTCATGGACGCATAAACCATATAACCACCTGTAGTGTGTAGAACACCCTTTGGTTTTCCAGTAGATCCGGACGTATAAAGAATAAATAGTGGATCCTCTGCACTCATTTCCTCAGGTTCACAATTTGAAGATGCGTTTTTTATCATCTTGTGATACCAAATATCTCTACTTTCATCCCAATTAATTCTGCTTCCAGTTCTTTTAATTACTATACATTTTTTTACGTTAGGACAGTCTACTAAGGCTTCATCTGTTATTGATTTTAAGTGAATAGTTTTACCACCTCTAATACCTTCATCAGCAGTTATGACATAATCGGATTTACAATCATTTATTCTGCCGGATATGCTATCTGGTGAAAAACCTCCAAAAATTATTGAATGTATTGCTCCTATTCTAGCGCATGCGAGCATTGTATATGCTAGCTCCGGTATCATAGTTAAATAAATCGTTACTCTGTCACCTTTTTTAACTCCTAATTCTTTTAAACCATTTGCAGCTTTAGAAACTTCTTGATGTAATTGTTTATATGTAATTTTCTTTTGAACTTTAGGATCATCACCAACCCAAATTATTGCAGTTTTGTCTTTATTCTTTTTTAAATGTCTATCAATACAATTTGCTGATGCATTTAATGTTCCATCATAAAACCATTTAATATGAACATCAGTTTTGCTATATTTGATATCTTTAATTTTCGAATATGGTTTGATCCAGGTTATACGCTTTCCCTCTTTTTTCCAAAACCCATCGTTATCTTTTAGAGATTGTTTATACTTTTTTTCGTATTCGGACTTGTTGACAGTGGCTTTTTTTATCCAATCAGTTTTAACTTTATAAATAACTTCTTTCGGACCTTCTTTTTCTAATCCTTTTTTCGCTTTAATTTTTTTCTTTCTTTTAAATTTAATTATCTTTCCTCTTCTTTTAGCCTTAGTTTTTTTTTTAGCTTTTCCTTTTTTGTTAGACTTCTTCTTTTTTTTTGGCATATTAATTTTTATACTTAATCTTACCCATCTTCAAAATAATTTTCCAGCTTTTAGTATCTATAGGCATAACTGACAATCTACTTTGTTTAATTAATGCTAATTCATTAAGATCCTTGTTTTTCTTGATATTTTTGAGGGTTACAATGTTCTTCAGCTTCTCCTTAAAACAAACCCGCACAGCAACAAATCTCTTTTTTTTATCTGTAGGATCAATAAATGCCTCCTCAACAACTTTTACAATTCCAACAATTTCTTTTCCTATATTTGAATGATAAAAAAAACATAGATCACCAATTTTCATTTTTTTTAAATTGTTAGCTGCTTGATAATTTCTAACACCATCCCAAACTGCACCTTTTTTTCCGCATTTAAATTGTTGATCAATAGACCAAACATCAGGTTCTGATTTTAATAACCAATAATTCATTACAAAACTACTCCTGCACCTTTTAAAAATTTTGCCTTCTCATCTAGTTGCCACCTAGGGTTAGCTTCTAAATCATGCTTATCAAATTGTTTTTTTTTGTATTTCTCAAGACCAACCATTGCAATCATAGCTGCGTTATCTCCACATAGATCCTGTTGTGGAAAATAAACTTCAAATCTATTTTTTTCACATACTTTTTCAATACATTTTCTAATACATTTGTTAGCAGCGACTCCTCCTGCAACAACAAGTTTTTTATTTACATCTCCATTTATTTTTATGTATTCAGCAAATGCAACTTGGGTTTTTTTAAAAATAATTTTTTCAATAGTTTGTTGAAAAGATGCAGCAAGATCAAACTTGTCTTGATCGGATTTTAATTCTTTTGAAAACCTTACGACCGCTGTTTTTAATCCTGCAAAAGAAAAATTACAACCTCCTCTATTTATTATGGGCATTGGTAAATTAAACTTGTTTGGATCTCCTTTCTTAGCAAGAACCTCAATCATAGGACCGCCAGGAAATTCGATACCTAAAATTTTTGCGGTTTTATCAAAAGCCTCGCCTAAAGCATCATCAATAGTTGTTCCGAGTCTTTTATAATTTCCGAGACCACTTACGCTTAAAAACTGAGAGTGACCTCCTGAAATTAACAATAATAAGTAAGGATAGTCTAAATTTGTATGCAACTTAGGACTAAGTGCGTGTCCCTCTAAATGATTAACCCCAATAAATGGTTTTTGCAAACATAGTGATAATGCTTTACCAAAATTTAAACCAACAGTTAAACATACTATTAAACCTGGCCCCGCAGTTGCAGCTATTGCATCGATTTCATTGATACTTTTTTTACCTTTAAATAAAGCCTCTTTAACAATAAAATCAATTTTTTCTACATGTGCTCTTGCTGCTAAATCAGGAACAACTCCTCCAAATTTTTTATGAACATCAAACTGGCTAGATATAATATTTGATAGGATTTTTGGAACTCCAGATACATCATCTTGAATTATTGATGCTGCAGTCTCGTCGCAACTCGTTTCTATTCCCAAAATCAAAGGTTTTTTCAACATAATTTTTTTTTTATTCAACGATTAAACTATAACTATGCAATATAAAGAATTTTATGAAAAAAAATAAACTTTTTATTGGATCCAGAGCTAGTAAATTGGCATTAATCTATGCAAATAAAGTCAAAAATGAAATCTCAAAGAATTATGATGATGAAATTATCATTAAAGAAATAAATACCACCGGAGATAATAAGTTAGATGTAAGATTGAGCGAATTAGGTGGAAAAGGTTTGTTTTCAAAAAATATTGAAAATGAACTTTTAAATAAAAATATTGATTTAGCTGTGCATGCTCTTAAAGATCTACCATCTTTTGATACTGAGGGTTTGATAACAAATTGTTTTTTAAAAAGAAATGATTCTAATGAAGTGATGATAAGCAATTCTAATAAAAAGTTGAGCGATTTAGTTCCAGGATCTATTGTTGGTACTTCTTCGTTTCGTAGAGAATTTCAATTAAAAAGAATAAGAAAAGATTTAAACTTTAAACTTATTAGAGGGAATGTTGATACAAGAATAAGAAAATTAAAAAATGGTGAATACGATGCTATAATTCTTGCAAAGGCAGGCTTAAGTTCTTTAAATTTGGATAAAGAAATCACTCAAGAGTTTTCCAATAACGAATTAATACCAAGTGCTGGACAAGGGACAATTGCAGTACAGTGTCGAAAAGATGATACAGATATAATAGAATTACTAAATAAAATTAATCATGAGAAAACAAGTATGTGTGTAAAAGCTGAGAGAGAAGTGCTCAAAGTATTGGATGGGGATTGCGAAACTGCAGTTGGTGCAACATCAAAAATTGTTGATGATAAAATACATTTATCAGGAGAATTATTTTCTATTGATGGAAGTAGAAGATATTTTTATGAAACTAGCAAAAATTTATCAGATTTTTATATGGCTGGCGAAGAGGTAGGAAAAAAACTTAAAGAGGAATCTCAGGGGAATTATAAAAAATAAAATGCACATAATGCTAACAAGACCCTTGGAGGATTCGAAAGAATTAATAATTAAATTTAAATCATTGGGTTATGATGTGTCTCATTTACCAGTAATTAAAATAATAAAACAAGAAATAAAAAATATAAGTTTGCTTGAATTTGCTGGGATAATATTTACTAGTGCAAATTCTGTTAAATTTCTTGATACAAAAAAACTTAACAAATCTATATATTGTTTTTGCGTAGGTTCGGCTACAGAAAAGGAGGCCTTGAACAAAGGTTTTCAAAATGTTTATGCGGCCGATGGAAATGTTCACAATCTCAAAGAAATCATAATTCAAAATTATAATAAAAAAAAAGGTAAGTTACTTTATGTAAGTGGAGAATTAATAACTACAAATCTTCACAAACAATTGATTGATGAAGATTATCAAGTTGAAAGAATTGTAAATTATAAAGTAGAGCACATTACTGAATTAGAACTAAAATTCATTGATCAGTTAAAAAAAAATATGCCAAATATCATATATGTATACTCTCAAAATAGTGCAAAAAGCTTACTCAAAATTATTAAAAAATATGAACTTATTGACTATTGGATGAATACTAACTTAATGTGCTTGGGTGAAAAAACATCTTCAGTTTTAAATGAGATAAAATGGAAAAAAATATTTTTATTTAATCCTGGAGAGGAAGAATTTTTACTATATAAAATTTAATTATGAAAATTTTTGAGAATTTTAAAGAACTGTTTTTTTCTGTTTGGAACAAAGGAATAATAGGTGTCGACTTTGTACAAATTTTAATAGGTCTTGGTATATTTTTTATTTTTTTAGTATTTAGAGGTTTAATAAGTAAATTGATAATTAGAAAGCTAGAGATCATTTCAAAAAGAACAACTAACAAATTAGACGACACTTTTGTAAAAGCTATGGATGGTCCAGCAAAGTTTTTACCTATAGTTCTTGGTTTCTTTTTTGCTAGTTATTATATAACCTTTGCAGAAGATACTAGATCATTTGTAGACAATGTAAACAGAACTTTGATTACAATATTATTATTTTGGACAATTCATCAAATTATAGAACCAATTTCTTATATTCTTAGCGGTCTAGATAGACTGCTTACAAGAGAGTTAATAGGTTGGATTATTAAATCAATAAAAATTTTAATTTTTATTTTAGGAGCTGCGGCAGTACTTGAATTGTGGGGTATTAAGATTGGTCCAATTATTGCAGGCCTTGGTTTATTTGGTGTAGCGGTAGCACTTGGTGCTCAAGACTTATTTAAAAATCTTATTTCAGGTATATTAGTTTTAGTTGAAAAGAGGTTTAAAATTGGAGATTGGATTATAGTAGAAGGAATTATTGAGGGCATAGTTGAAAGAATTGGTTTTAGATCAACAGTAATTAGAAAGTTTGATAAATCTTTAGCAATAATTCCAAATTTTCAGTTTGCTGAAAATGCTGTAATTAATGTAAGTCAAAAAACTAATTGGTTGATTAGTTGGACCATAACACTGCAGTACGATACAACAATTGATCAGTTAAAAAAAATAAGGGATAAAATTGAGCACTATATAAACAATCATGAAGATTTTAATACTTCAATAGGTGTGTCTGTAAGAGTTGATAAATTTGCAGACAGTTCAATTGATATGTATGTAAGATGTTTTACTAAAACAAATAGATGGAGTGAATATCTTAAAGTTAAAGAAAGATTAGCACTGTCAATTAAAGAGATTGTAGAAGTACATAAGGCTTCTTTCGCTTTTCCAAGTCAATCAATTTATGTCGAGAAAAAATGATTGCAATATTTTATTTAACCCTTCAAATAATTAAACTTTATAGCTACGTAGTAATTGCAAATGTTGTTATAAGTTGGTTAGTTGCTTTTAATGTTTTGAATACTTCAAATAGATTTGTATATTCAATTTTGGAATTTACTTATCGTTTGACAGATCCTTTTTTAAATAAAATTCGAAGTTTTTTACCAAACCTGGGTGCATTTGACATCTCTCCAATTATACTTCTATTGTTGCTATGGTTTATAGAAATGTGTATGAAGATTTACGTTGCACCAATGATTTTTTAAATATCTATGATATTAATTGATGGAAAAAAAGCTGCTGCCGAACTAAGAAATGAACTCAAAAAAGAGGTCGCAGAACTTAAATCTAAATATAATAATGTTCCTGGACTAACTGTAATATTAATTGGCGATTTAACACCTAGTCAAATTTATGTTCGTAATAAAGAAAAATCTGCAGTTGAAGTTGGTTTAAAATCAGATGTAATTAAATATCCAGACACAGTTGATGAAAAAACAGTTCTGGAAAAAATTACCGAGCTTAATAAAGACGATACTGTATCAGGAATTTTAGTTCAACTACCTCTTCCTAAACATATAGATAAACAAAAAGTTATAGAAACGATTCATCCTAGTAAAGATGTAGATGGTTTTCATCCCATGAATGTAGGAAATTTATCATCTGGTTATGATAGTTCAGTTCCTTGTACGCCGCTAGGGTGTTATTTGCTTATAAAAAAAATTGAGCCAAACCTAAATGGTAAGAAGGCCGTGATTGTTGGTCGATCTAACTTAAATGGAAAACCAATGACGCAACTATTATTAAAAGAAAATTGCACAGTAACTATCACTCATTCAAAAACTACAGATTTAAAAGCTGAATGTCTTGAAGCAGATATAATAGTTGCTGCTGTGGGTATACCAGAGCTAGTCAAAGGAGATTGGGTAAAAAAAGGAGCAATTGTAATTGATGTTGGAATTAATAAAACAGATAAGGGTATAGTTGGTGATGTAGACTTTGATCAAGTATCAAAAGTTGCAAGCGCTTTAACTCCTGTACCTGGCGGTGTTGGTCCAATGACAATTGCATGTTTATTAAAAAATACTGTTGAGTGCTTTAAAAGATCACAAAAATAAAATAATATTTATTGATTTCTTATAAGTGGATAAACCTTAGGACTTAAATATTTATAATTTGTGAACATTATTAAAACTAAAGTAATTGCGCCTATGCCTAAACCAATATTTATAATCAAATTTAAATTTAGTCCCCAAGTTAAATTAAAAATTTCTTCTATTACATAATAAGACCCAATAATTGCAAATATAATTGCTATTAAAATTATTGAGGAGAAGACTAATAAAAATTCAATAATAACAGAAATTATCACTTCTTTTCTTGAAAAACCTAATATTTTAAAAATTAAATTTTGAAACTCTTTAGTTTTTCCCTGAACAATTACAGCACTAGAAATTACAATTAAACCAATAATTATTGTGATTGAAGAAATTAATATTACTGCAACAAATACTTTATTTAATACATTTGTTACTTTTGATAAGTAATCTTTTATTTTAATTATCGATAAACTTGGTAATGCAGTTAATAATTTTGTCTCTTCAAATTTATTTTGATTTGAAAACTTAGCAGTAGCCAAATATTCATGAGGTATATTGCTTGTAAATTGTGGATTAAATAACATTGCAAAGTTTATTGACAGGTCACGGTAGTCAACAGCTCTAAAATTTTTGACTTCACCTTCTATCTTTTTTCCATAAATGTTAAGAGTAAAAATATCTCCCAATTTTACATTAAAATCTCTAGCTACTTGAGCATCTAAAGATATTTGCAATTTATCTGGCTGAGTTAAATCCCACCAAACACCCTCAGTTAGAGGATTATCCACTGGAATTTCATCAGCCCATGATGATCTTCTCTCACTTTCAATGACCCAATAGCTGTTATTTTGAGGTGATATATAAGTTTTCGGATCAATACCATTAATTTTCTCTAATGCATGAGAGACGATTGGAACGACCTCAACATTAGCGTTGTTGTCCATTTGTTTAATTTTTCTTAAAAAAATTTCACGTTCATTATTTTGTATACCAATGAAGAAAAAATCTGGAGCAATTTCTGGTATAGACTTAGAAACTTCTCGTTTAAAATTTTCTCCTACCAATGCTAAAGTAAATAGTAATGTTACACCTAACCCTAATGACATAATGGTTATTGGGGTAATACCTTTAGATTGAGTAATATTTTTTATACTGACTTTAAAAGAAATATTAGGATGATTTTTAAATTTATTTAAAAATAATATGATTACTTTAGATAATAAAAAAAATATAGACAAACAAATAAAAAAAGCACCAAAATATGCCAGACTAATAATAGGTTTGTCAGAGCCAAATATAAAAATCGAGATTAGTATTGATAAAAATATTAAGCTTATAACAGATGACTTTTTTGTATATTTAAATTTTAAACTTTGGAATACATTTCTAAATAAACTTGATGCTTTTACTTGTTCTATGGCATTGATTGTTGGTATAGAAAAAATGGCAAGCACTAGTAGTCCTACCAAAAAAATTCTTGTAAAATTTAAAAACGAAAAGATAGATTCGATATTTAGACCAAGATTTTCACTTAAATAAAAACCGACAATTGGAACTAAAAAAAAACTAGATACATATGCACATATGCAAACAACAATAAGTAAAATTAATAATTGAACATAATAAATAGATTTAATAATACTCGAATTAAATCCCAATGCTTTTTTGACAGCTATAGACATATTATTCTTGTTTACAAATGAAAGCAAAGTATTTGAAATTCCAATACCTGCTATTAGCATTGCGCTAATTGATACGAGAGACAAGAATTGGGAAAAGTTATTTATAACCCTTTTAAGCCCACTCGCTGAGTTTTCTGGGTATCTGATTTGAACTTTATCATCTTTTTTAAAAATTTTAATTATATTGTCTCTTGTTGTTTTTATATTATCGTTTTGTTTAAATTTAACTTTATATTCGTAATTTAAAAAACTGCCTAGATTATTTAATTTTAAAAGATTTAGAGTTTTTTTTCCTGCAATAGCAAAATCTCCAAATGCCACAAAGCCACTAACATCTGGTACAGACTTTATAACTCCAATAACAGTGAATATTTGATCCTGAATTTTTATTTTTTCATTTAAGTTTAAATTTAAACTATTAAAAATATTTTCATTTACTAATATTGTATTTTTTTCTTTGTGGATCCTAGATAAAGCTCCTTGAGGCTCATGACTAACATCTCCATACAATGGGTATTTGTTATCAACACTTTTAACTCTTACAAATAAAGTTTTATTTTTTTCATTTCTCGTGGTCGAAATCATCGTGCTAAATTCAACCATTTCAGAAACAATTGCGAAGTCCTTAACTTTATTTATTAAATTTAAATCACCTTGAAATCTGTTGTAATCTAACTCAAGATCCCCTCCTAGCAACTCCCTTGCATTATCTCTTAATTCCTTTTTCAAACTATCTTCGATAGTTAAAATTACACTAAGAATAAAAAGACTAATAAATAAAGTTAGGACAATGCTTTTAATTTTAAAATAATTTCTACTTAAATCTTTTATTGAATATTTAAATATTAATTTTAAGTCTGAAGTTTTAGGAAATTTTACCATCTATAATTTTGATTTTTCTTTTTGATTTATTTGCAAGTTTATGATCGTGTGTTACCATTATTAAAGATGATCCTTCCTCTGCTACATACTTAAATAGTATTTTTGATATCATCAGAGAATTTTCACTATCTAAGTTGCCAGTAGGCTCGTCAGCTAAAATTAATTCTGGTTTCATAGCTATTGCCCTTGCAATCGCAACTCTTTGCTGTTCCCCCCCTGACAATTGACTTGGCAGGTTGTTGAATCTATTTTTTAATCCAAATCTGAATAATAATTCTTTAGCTTGACTGTTAGGGTTTCTGAACTTATTTAATTCTAAAGTTAATGCTACATTTTCTAAAGCAGAATAATTAGGTATTAAATAAAAAGATTGAAATACTATTCCTATATTTTTTCTTCTAATTTCTGAGATTTTATCCTCTGATAAATTCGTTAAATCATTATTATTAAAATATATTTTTCCAGAAGTGGCTTTTTCTAATCCACCTATAAGCATTATTAAACTTGTTTTTCCTGATCCGCTCTCCCCTACAATTGATATAGTTTCTTTTTTTTTAACAGTTAGGTTAATATTGTTCAAAACTTTTAAATTCTTTTTATCATTTTGATATTTAAGGTTAACATTTTGTAATTTAAGAAGTGTAGTCATGAATAAAATATTTTTTATTAAAATAATATTGCTCTGTCTAGTAAGCATAAAAGTCTATGCAAAAGAAAAAATCTTACTTTTTGGGGATAGTATAATGGCTGGATATGGCCTACCAGCCGAATATCATTTATCAACAGTTTTAGAAAATGATTTAACCTCTGAAGGTTATAATTTTGAAGTTATTAATGGCAGTGTATCTGGTAGTACTTCAGCAAATGGATTGAACCGTGCAGAATGGAGTTTATCTGATTCTGATATAAGTTTAATAATACTATGCCTTGGAGCAAATGATATGCTTAGAGGAATAAATCCAGATGAGACAAGAACAAACTTAGAAAAAATAATACAAATTGCCAAAAAAAAAAAAATTAAAATCATTTTAGCAGGAATGTTAGCTCCAAATTCACATGGTAAAATCTATAAAAAAAAATTTGATAATGTTTATCCTCATTTATCAGAAAAATATAATTTACCATTAATACCATTTTTATTAAAAGACGTAGCATTGAAACCTGATTTAAATT
The DNA here is from genome assembly GCA_902619925.1 of uncultured Pelagibacteraceae bacterium. Taxonomy (GTDB): domain Bacteria; phylum Pseudomonadota; class Alphaproteobacteria; order Pelagibacterales; family Pelagibacteraceae; genus Pelagibacter. The sequence continues at coordinate 142,300 of CACNFY010000001.1, read as the reverse complement.
TAAATGATGGTATTCATCCAAATAAAAAAGGTACGAAAATTATAAGCATCACTATAAAAAATAAAATTTTAGAAAACATATAAATATTAATTTAAAAATATGATAAAAAAATATCACCATTTAAAAGATGGAAGTTTCAGAAATCCAGAGGGATCTCCAATAAGAGATATGAAATTCAATTGGAGTTATAGAATATTTAATCAAGAAAAAAAAAAATTAAATATGAACATTCCTAATGAACACGTAATTTCCAAGGATATGGTGATTAAATCACTTAAAGAAAATGAAAACAGTGATTACATTTTTTGGATTGGCCATGCTACTTTTTTAATCAAATTGGGAAATACAACTATTATAACTGATCCAGTTTTTGAGAAAAATATGGGGCCTTTAATTTTTGGTCCTAAAAGATACGTAGATCCAGCTATTGAATTAGATGAATTACCAAAAATTGATTTATTTCTTTTGACACACAACCATTATGATCATCTTAGTACTAGAACTATACAAAGATTCCCTTACAAGAAAGCTAAAGTTGCTACTGCTTTACAGCTCGGAAAATATTTTACTAAAAATGGATTTAACGATGTGACCGAATTGGATTGGTATGACCAAATAAAAGTTAATGATTTAAAAATAACATTTGTGCCTGCAGTTCATTGGTCAAAAAGAAGTCTTTGGGACACTAATAAAACTTTATGGGGTAGTTTTTTAATTGAGTATAATGGAAAAAAATTTTTCTTCGCATGCGATACTGGTTATGGTGGAATTTATAAAGATCTAGGTAAAAAATACGGACCTATTGATCTAACCTTTATCAATATTGGCGCTTATAATTTTTATCCAATGGCGCCAAAAAAAGATAAATCCATTTATCATACAAATCCAGAAGAAGCTCTTAATATTGGACAAGATTTAAAAAGTAAAAAAGTTTTAGGAATGCACTGGGGTACGGTAGTACTTTCGTTAGAGCCGATTATGGAACCAGGCGTGAGATTTAAAAATTCTTCTAATCAATATGGTTATCATCCTAATGATGCGATAATATTTAAGATTGGTCAGTTAGAGACTATAGATAATATCTTACGCTAATCTTGAACGACCACCATCCACTGCAATTACTTGACCAGTAATCCATGAACTATCTTCAGAAATTAAAAATTTAGCAAGTGATGCTGAGTCCTGTCCTTCACCAATTCTTTTTAAAGGATGTGCTTTTGCTATTCCATCTGCGATTGCTGAATTTTTTAACATCGGTTGAGCAATTTTGGATTTTGTTAAACTTGGAGCAATACAATTTACCCTGATATTTGGAGCAAACTCTGCTGCTAGACTAATTGCAAGCCCTTCAACAGCTGCTTTTGCTGATGCAATAATAGAATGGTTTGTAAAACCTCGATGAACAGCCGCAGTCGAAAAAAGAACTATTGATCCTTTGTTCTTTCTAAGACTATCTTGAAAACCTTTTATAGCCTCAACTGCAGAATAAAGATTTAGTTTCATGCATTTATTGAAGTCTTCTTCTTTTGTCATTCTAACAGGTTTTAAATCTATAGATCCTATGCAATAAGCAATTCCTTTTGCCTCTGGTACATCGGACTTAACCTTCTCCATAAATCCATCATGTAGAACATCAGCTACAGTAAAAGTGCAACCCAATTTTTCTGCGATCGGTTTAACTTCATCTTCATTTCTGGCAACTAAATGAATTTCAGCTTTATCATTTGCAAGCTTCTCTGCAAGACTAGAGCCGATAGAACCTGTCGCACCAAAAATAATATATTTTCCTGACATAAATTTTTTTTTAGTTATATTAACATTATGAAGTTATTTTTTATACTTGGAAATCAATTATTTCCACCAAAATACCTAGATCGCTACAAAAATGATCACCTATTTTTCATGGCAGAGGATCTAGAGCTTTGCACGTACGAGAAGCACCATAAGCTTAAAATATTACTATTTTTATCCTCTATGAGATCTCATGCAGATGAATTAAAAAAAAATAAACTTAAAGTAGAATATTCAGATATCGAGAATAAAGAGTTCGGTAAAAGTTATACGGAAAAATTAAAAAAAATTATTAATTCAAAAAAAATAAACGAAGTAACAAGTTTTGAAGTTGAGGATAAATTTTTTGAAATCAAATTAACTAAATTTTTTAACAGTATAAAAGTTAAATGGAATGTTATTAAAACACCAATGTTTCTTAATTCTCGTCAGGAGTTTGATGCATATTTAAATAAAAATAAAAAACCATTTTTGGCAACTTTTTATAAAGAAACTAGAAAAAAACTGAATATTCTAATGGCAAAAAATGGAACACCAGTGGGTGGTAAATGGAGTTTCGATGAGGACAACAGAAATAAATTACCTAAAAATATTTCTATACCTAAATTTCCAAAAATTAATGAGACCAAACATACTGTAGCTTTAAAAAAAATAGTTGAAAAGAAATTTCCAAAACATCCAGGTAGTGTAGATAATTTTTGGTTAGCTACGACTCATAAAGATGTTGTTAAGCTATTAGATTTTTTTATTAAGGAAAAGTCTAATTTGTTTGGAGATTATGAGGATGCGGTTGATCAAAAAGATAATATATTATTTCACAGCGCACTAAGTCCATATATTAATCTTGGTTTAATTACTCCGGAATATGTTATTGATAGAATTTTAACCCATCACAAGAAAAACAAAATAAGATTAAACTCATTAGAAGGATACATAAGACAAGTAATTGGTTGGAGAGAATTCATGAGGGGAATTTATAGGAGTTATAATAAAGAGATGGAAACAAGGAATTTCTTTAAACAAAATAGAAAAATGAAAAGTTCGTGGTATGATGGTAATACGGGTTTACCTCCATTAGACTATGCAATTAAAAATGCTCTAACACACGGATGGTCACACCACATTGAGAGATTAATGATATTAGCTAATATTATGAACCTTTGTGAAATCAAACCTATCTATGTTTATAAGTGGTTTATGGAAATGTTTGTAGATTCATCTGACTGGGTAATGGTTCCCAATGTTTATGGTATGGGATTATTTAGTGATGGTGGAATTTTTGCAACTAAACCTTATATATGTGGATCAAGTTATTTTATGAAGATGATGGATTTTAAAAAAGGTGAGTGGTGTAATATTATGGATGGTCTTTATTGGAGGTTTATAAATAGAAACAGATCCTTCTTTTTGAAAAATCCTAGATTATCAATGATGGTTCGTATCTTAGATAAAATGAAACAAGACAGAAAAAAATTAATTTTTTCTGCAGCTGACAAATTTATTAAGGAGAATACTAATGTCAGTTAAAGTTTTTTTTAATAACTCATGTAAGATTTGTAAAATGGAAATTGATCACTACAAAAAATATTCAGATAATTCATTAGATTGGGTAGACATAACAAATAATGATGAGGCGATTTCATTGACATCAAAAACGCAAGCTGAGCTTTTAAGAAGACTTCACGTTATCCATGAAGGAAAAGTAATTGGTGGGGCAAAAGCATTTTTAATTATTTGGTCGAGTATTCCGAAATACAATTTTTTATATAAAATATTAAGTAAAAAACCACTATTTATATTATTTCATTACGCATATGAGATTGCTGCCTATTTTTTATTTTTAAAAAATAAACATCAATTAAAATGAAAAAATCTAACTTACCTTATAAAGTATGTGTTGTTTGTAAAAGGCCTTTTAATTGGAGAAAAAAATGGAAACTTAACTGGGAGAAAGTCAAATATTGTTCAAAAAGATGCTCTAGTAATAGAATATGAATTTAGAAAAATACAAATGGAAAAGTAGAATATTGTTTGTTTCGACACCGAATTATAAGGAAAAAAAATATTTAAATTTAAAAAAAATCTATCAAGATAAGATTAAAGAATTTCACAAGAGACATATAAAATTAATTTGTAAAACAAATAAAAAAAGTAATTTTTCAATTAATCTAATAGGGTTTGATGGAAAATCAAAAAAAAAATTAGATAAACTAGATTATAAATTAGTCTTTAAGACTGTAGATAAAATGCCATTAAGTAGAAAAATTAAACCTTTAAATTTATCTTTATTTTCAGATTATAATCCCAAAACAACTACTCAAGGCCTAGGTTTCAAAAATAAAGAAAAAGCCTTATACACAATCGATACTATAAAAAATAGATCAATAAAATATCAGGTAAACGTTATTGCAACTATGCTAGGAAGGGCAAAAAATCACCCAAATAAAACTAGGGATATGAATGATGCTATAAAATTATTTAGTGAGTGGATGAAACAATATAAAAGGAAAAAAAATGCAATTTAAGTTAATTAAAAATTTAAAAAAAATTATATTCTTATTTTTATTGATATTTCCAAATAAACTTAATGCTAGTTTTTTTGAAGATTTAACAAGTCAAATTGTCGAAAACCCAAAAAGACTTAGTTATGGAGTTTCTGTGACAGATGTAAATAAAGATGGAAACTTTGATTTTGTGGTCACTGGGTTTGGTTATCTTAATTTAGCATTATCTTATAAAGATGGAAAATTAATAAATATTGTTAATGAAAATATTTTTTCTGATGAATTTAGAAGAACCATTGGTGTTGCTGCATGTGATATTGATAAAGATGGATATGAAGAAATTTATTTCCTTAACACAGACACCTACAGTGGTACGAAAAAATACTCCGATAGACTAATAGACTTTGATGGAAACAAATTTTTAGATTTATTTGAAGTTGAAAAAAATAAAAAGGATTTAAATTTGACAGCTGGAAGGTCAGTTGCTTGTGTAGATAGAAAAGGTGATGGAACATACGGCGTTTATGTTGCTAATTATGGAGGACCAACTAGATTTTATGAATATAGTGACGACGTAATAGTTGATAAGTCAGTTAAATTAAATTTAGCAAAAGTAACAGGAGGTCGAGCAGTTGTAGCAGGTCATATTATTTCAAATAAAATGGATATTTTTGCTGCCAATGAGAGAGGTGCTAATTTTCTTTATAAAAATAATAATGGTAAATTTTTAGACGTTGCTTACGAGTATAGAGTAGAGGATGTTCTTCAAAATGGTAGAGGTACAGCTTTATCAGACATATACTATAGAGGGAGATTAGATATTTTAAACGGTAACTGGGGAGGTTTTCATAGAGCTTATGTACTAAAAGATAAAATTTTTGAGGATATTGCAAAACCAACATTTGATGTGCCAACAAGAATTAGAACGATTATTTCAGCTGATTTAGATAATGATGGATATGATGAAGTTTTTATGAACAACATAGGTGAACCAAATAAACTTTTCAAAATATTGAATAATGGAGTTTTAGAACAATTACCATTAGACATTGGTTTAGAACCAGATGGTTACGGAACTGGAGCCGCTGTAGCAGATATAGACAATGACGGTATATTGGAATTATTGGTTTCTCATGGTGAAAGCAGAGATCAACCATTATCCCTTTATAAAGCAAAAGTGGACCCTAACCATAAATATCTTAGAGTAAAACCTTTGAATAAATATGGAGCGCCAGCAAGGGGCGCAACTGTAACTCTTATTTCGAATTTAAGAAAACATTCCAAAACGATCGATGCTGGATCTGGATATTTGTGTCAGATGGAACCAGTTGCTCATTATGGAATTAGAAAAAATGAGAAAAATATTAGAATTCAAATTAAATGGACAAACGGAAAAACTAAAACAATTTCAGTAAAAGATTTAAACCAAACAATTACTTTAAGACAAAAATAATTATTTTAAAGGTTGAAGAACTCTATTTATATAATGTATTACACCGTTTGAAACGTCGACATCAGCCGTTACAACTTCTGCCTCATTAATATAAACTATACCATTTACTTTTTTAATCGTAATTTCTTCACCGTTAATAGCCTTAATTTTAATTTCACCATCTATTTCGGAGGAAGTAATTTTTTTTGAAAAAACGTGTCGACCTAATATAATTACTAGCTTATCTTTATTTTCTTCTCTTAAGAGACCGTAATATGTTTTCGCACTTATCGCAGCAAACGCATCATCTAATGGCGCAAACACAGTGAAAGGTCCAGCCCCTTTTAGATTTTCATTTAAACCAGATTTAGCAAGAGTTTCATTTAATTTATTAAACTTACCTGCTTCATTAAGCTTTTCAATTACATTTCCAAATGTAATAGATGGAAAAAACGTTATAATTAGTATGCTTAAGATTAGATTGAATTTATTCATAAACTTTAAATAACAATAAATTAATAATTTAAAAGCCTATTTAACTGCGACAAAAGTTAGAATAAAATTACTACAAAATATCAATATTTCATGTATTAAACCCTATGACTTTTTGTTCTGTATCACTAATTGCATTATTAATTGCTGCACTAGGTATTTTTATTTTTAGAAAACCCTCAAAAGCAGAGTTAAATAAGTTCGAAAAAGAGGACCAAGAAAGATTTAACTGGTCAAAAATGGGTTTTTAAAAACCCAAATTAAATCAAATGAAACTCTTGTTAAATGTTTTAAAATTGATTCCAATTTTTTTATTAACTCTAACTTTTTCAAACATTTCTATTTCTGCTGAAAAAAATTATTATAAAGACTTAGTTACAGATTGGTCTAGGATCTTTCCAGACAATAATAGAAACGCTGCAGGTCCAAAATTTTTTAAGTATATAATTGATAAAGATATTACTTATAATGATTTTGTTGAATACAACAAATTATATTGTGCTGTATCGGGATCACTAATTGATCCTAATAGCACTGCTGAGTTTGTAAATATAAGTGAGGAAAAAACTGGAAAACAAATTTGTGGAAATTACTATAGATGTTGTGTTCCCTGTTCATGTGATTTGATGAAATATACGACGGTTCAAAAAATGAAGCATAAGTTTAAAGATGGATTAAAAGAATTTTATGTTCTTACAATTAATAATCCTTGTACAAAAAAAGATTTTCCTCAAAGAGTAACAAAAAAATATTTCTGTGATGGTAATAATATTTCAAAAGACCAAGTTTATAATCTTGATGGACGAATGGTCATTGGTTTGTTTCATAATACAAAACCATGTAATGATAATGATATAAAAATTGTGAAAGCTCACCCTGTCACTGGTGAATACTGTGATATCAGAAACAACACTCCTTTAGACAAATTACAAGCTGGAATGGGAGATATTTTTATAAAACTTGCTAGGTAAACTTAGCAATTATCTTAGGTATAAAAGTTTTAAAATTAAAAAAACCTTTGTTACAAAATTGCCAGGAAAATTGATCCAATTCCCTATAAATAAATTTATAATTACTTAAGTTAGATAAAACAAAATCTAAATTTTCGCCTACAGATGGGTAAAGAATATACAAATCGTTCTGGATATCTTTTAATTTATTAACTGAAACAATTTCGCAATTAATTGATAAGCTTTTAATTCTTTCAAGTTGGTCATTAATTAATTCAGATTTAAATTTTATAACATTGTCACTAAGTTTGATTTGTCTTGTTACATTTGAGTTAACAGCTAAAATTATTTTATCAAATTTGAATTTTTTTAAATTTGAAATTTCAAATGACAAATTATTTTCAAAAATGATAAGAGTTTTATCTTCATTTACTTCTGGATTAATAAAATCGTTTTTAGTAATTGAATACGTTTTATCCGCTATTTTGGGAGATGCATTCTCATTTAATTTTATATTTTGAAACCTATTATTAGTGAATTTTTTGATATTCCATTCTGATGCTAAATAATGTTTTCCTTGTGTTTGAATACCAGCAACCCATCTCCAACCTAGGGTATTTGATGCAGCATCTCCATCATAAAGATGTTTTAAAAAAAATTCTGCTCCTAATTGCCAAGGTAAATCAAGTGTGAAAATCCAGATACTAGCAAACCACATTCTCGTATGATTATGTAAGTAATTATTTGTTTTTAATTCTTTTACCCACTCATCAAAACATTCGATATTAGTTGTTCCCTCTATGGCTTTTAAATAATTGGAATCCTCTTTATATTTCTCTCTTATGCTATTTAAGCTAATTATATAATCGCTCCAAACCGATGGTCTTAACTCTAACCATCCCTTCCAATAGGTTCTCCATAATACTTCTTGAATAAATTTTTCATTTTTATTAAATGAATATTTTGCAAGCGATTTTTTTATAACCTCAACTTCGTTAAGAACTCCGTGAGTTATATATGGGGATAGACAAGAAATGTTATCACGTTTATTAGGTCCAAAATCAAAATTTCTCAATCTTGAATATTCTGATAAGTTTTTTTCAATAAATCTATCCAACTTTTCAACGGCTTTCGCCCTAGATGTCTCAAAATTCATAAATAATTATTTTAACTTTTTCTTGTGGAAATTAATAAATCTTTCAACATTAGACTTATTAAAGGTTTTATTTTCTTCAAACGAAACTTTTTTCATTGAATAAGCTTTGCTTTTAGTTTGTCTTGAATGAATAGAGATATTCCCTTTATAGAGTCTCAATCTTACTGAACCGAGTACATTGTTTCTTTTTTTATCAATAATTTTTTGTAACTTAAATCTTTCTTTAGAGAACCAATATCCATTATAAATTAATTCTGCATATCTTGGCATGATCTCATCTTTTTTGTGCATTGTTTCTTTATCGAGTGTTACGGACTCTATTGCTCTATGGGCATGCAACAACAATGTTCCTCCAGGAGTTTCATAAACTCCTCTAGATTTTATTCCAATAAATCTATTTTCAACTAGATCTACTCTTCCAATTCCATTTTTACCTGCTAGTTGATTAAGTTTTTCTAAAAGTTTTGCAGGAGAAACTTTTTTGCCATTAATTCCATAAGGATCTCCATTTTTAAAATTTATGGTTACAAAACTTGGTTTATTAGGAGCTTTCTCAGGAGATATTGTTCTTTGAAATATAAACTCCGGTGCAAAATTTTTTGGATTTTCTAATGCTTTGCCCTCCGTAGAAGTATGAAATAAATTATCATCAACGGAAAAAGGTGGTGCACCTTTTTTATCTTTAGGAATAGGTATTTTATTTTTTTTTGCATATTTAATTAAATCTGATCTTGAATTCATTTTCCAAATTCTCCATGGAGCTATAACTTTTATTTTTGGGCCGAAATAATGGTAACCCAACTCAAATCTTATTTGGTCATTTCCTTTGCCCGTTGAACCATGAGATACAGCAAAAGCTTTAAATTTTTTTGCAACTCTTATTTGATCTTTAGCAATAAGAGGTCTCGCAATCGATGTACCTAATAAATAAGTACCTTCATATAAAGCATGACCTCTTATCATAGGAAATACATAATCTTTAACAAAAACATTTTTTAGATCTTTAATTATGATATTTTTAACACCTAGTCTTTTTGCATTATTAATAATTTTTTTTTTATTAATTTCTTGACCAATATCAGCTGTATACGCAATTACCTCTGCATCATAATTTTCTTGAAGCCACTTAAGTATAATAGAGGTATCTAAACCGCCAGAATAGGCTAAGACAATTTTCTTGTTTGATTTCATTTAAAAATTATGTGCAACTTTTTTTTGCAGCGCCATATGCTTTGGTAAATCCCATTAAAGAGTAATGATCTATAGTTTGAGAACCTTCATTATTGTAACCCGTAACCATAATTCTTGATGCTTTTTTCATTGTTTTAATTATTTTTCTTTCAGTTTTGTTGTCAGCGATCCATGCAAAACTTTCTTGTTTAATATCAAACTTATAAGTTGATTTTCCTGATTTTGCAGAAACTGTATTTTGTTGGTTGTATTTATATCCAGAAGTTGTGCTAACTTCATCAACAATTTTTTCGTTGGGCCTGAAACTTACAAATAATCTTGCTTCTCTTTCAACTTTTTTAGGAGACTGTAATACGGGTTTTGATTGTGCAAAACAAATCTTATCTACTCCATTTAGATAAACTACTGCCTCCCAATCTTTAAATTGTCCAACTTTTTTTATTTCTTCCGCACTACCAGAATTATAAAAAATAAATATTGAAAAAAATAAACTTAAAGTAATTTTTTTAATTATGGACATGGATTTGGATACTTTCTTTGAATTGTATTAATCTCATTTATTATATCTTTATCTAAATTTACTTTTACACTTTCTATGTTTGTTTTCAACTGATCCATAGTCGTTGCTCCAATTATAACACTTGTCATAAAATCTTGTATCTCACAAAATTTTATTGCCATTTGACTCATATCTAGATTATATTTTTTACTAATTTTATAATATTCTTCAATCGCATTTTCTGATTGTGGTTTTCTATACCTACCCCAAAATTCATAATCCCTCTCAATTCTTGAGCCTTTTGGCATTGCACCATTTCTGTATTTTCCACTCAGATAACCGCTCGCTAGCGGAGAGTAAGATAAACAACCTATTTGTTCTCTAATAGAAACTTCCGCTAATCCAACCTCATAAGATCTATTAAGTAAACTATAAGGGTTCTGGATTGACATCATCCTAGGAAGGTTTTTATCTTTAGATAACTGCATGAAATTCATAACTCCCCAAGGTGTTTCATTTGAAAGACCAACATACTTTATCTTACCTTGGTCTATAAACTTCTTTAAATTAACTAATACATCTTCAAATTTACTCCACTCACTTTCTTTATGAGTATAACCAAGTTTTCCAAAATTATTCACATTTCTCTCGGGCCAATGTAGTTGATATAAATCTAAATAATCTGTCTTTAATCTTTTTAAACTACTGTTTAGTGCGTTTTCTAAGTTTTTCCCTACAAAACTATTTTGTCCATCTCTTAAATAACTTCTAGATGGTCCTGCTACTTTAGATGCTAAAATAACTTCATGTCTTTTTTTATTTTTTGTAAACCAATTTCCTATAATTTCCTCAGTCAATCCGTAAGTACTTTCTTTTGGAGGTACAGAATAAAGCTCGGCTGTATCCCAAAAATTTACACCATTATCTATGGCGTAACTCATTTGCTCAAATGCCTCCTTTTCACTATTTTGTTCACCCCATGTCATTGTTCCGAGACATATTGTGCTCACATTAAGGTCAGTATTTCCTAGTTTTTTGTAGTTCATTTCTTTAATAACTTTTACTTATATTTTGACTGCTTGAAAATATAATAAAATATTACTATATAGACATTATGGAATTCAATAGAGATAATATAATTAGAAGTAAATCGACTGCTGCAAAAAAATCAGTTGTAATGGATGAAGGACTCCGATCCTACATGCTTAAAGTTTATAATTACATGTCCACAGGTGTTTTATTGACAGGTATTGTTGCGCTTTTAACTTTTAAAATGTCAGTGGTTACAAGTGCAGATGGTTCAATAGTTGCTCTAACAGAAATAGGTAATGCTGTTTATTTATCAGGTTTAAAGTGGATAATTATGTTGGCACCACTAGGTATTGTTTTCTATATGAGTTTTGGTATCAATAAAATGAGCGCATCTAAAGCTCAAACCACATTTTGGATTTTTGCTGGGTTGATGGGATTATCTTTATCATCAATATTATTAGTTTACACTGGATTAAGTGTAACTAGAGTATTTTTTATAACTTCTGCAACCTTCGGTGCTATGAGTATCTATGGTTATACAACTAAAAGAGATCTAACTAAATTAGGTTCATTCCTAATGATGGGTTTAATAGGTATAATTATAGCTTCATTGGTAAATATATTTTTAAAATCTTCTATGATGTACTTTGTTATATCAATTTTGGGGGTGTTAATTTTTGTAGGTCTAACAGCATATGATACTCAAAAAATTAAAAATATGTATGTTGCATCTGATAGTGGTGAACTGATTGGCAAAAAAGCTATTATGGGTGCTTTAACATTATACTTAGATTTCATCAATTTATTTATAATGCTACTTAGATTATTCGGTCAGAGAAGATAATCATTTCTGCAATCTTTTCCAATTTGTACTTTTAATTAAATTTTCAAGATTATCAGAATTTTTATAAATCGTTCCCTTAGAGTCTGTGATAACATATTTGAAATATTTATTGTTTGGTCTGAAGTTTTTACAAATTTTATACATCGCATTTTCTGCTGAATTTTTAAATACACTAAAACCGACTTGTTTCGCAGAGATTGTTAGCCCATAATCTTTCCAAGATCCCTCTGAAACCATCTTAGCATATAGATTTAAAATAATTTTAAGTTCTTTTCTTTCAAAAAAAAACTTTTTTTCTTTTATTTCAAAGTTGTTGTTAACTACTAATTTTAAGTTATTTCTCATCTATCTTATATCTATTTAATATACCAAGTTGAAAGGCAGTAAAAACAAAAGTTATTGGTAGTAAACCCCAAACTTTAAAATTTACCCAAAATTCCTCTGATTGTGTTCTCCATACAACCTCATTAAGCAAGGCTAAACCAAAGAAAAAAAATATCCATCTATTAGTTAAAATTTGCCAACCTTCATCTCTAATCAAAATAGATTTTCCTAAAAATTTTTTTAACAATGGTTCTCTAGAAAAGTATTTTCCGAAAATTAAAACAATTCCAAACAAAATATTCACTACAGTTGGTTTAATATATATAAAAATCGGATTATCAAAATATATCGTTAACGCTCCAAAGAATGTTATTAGCACCCCACCAACAAGGGGTATCATTGGAATTTTTTTTTCTAAATACCAAACAACTAATAAAGCAATTATTGTTGCAACTATAAATGGTGGTATAGCAACTTTTAAATCTTTACCACTATTGTAATAAAAACCGAAAAAAACTAATAATGGTCCAAAGTCTGTGACAAATTTGATCAAAGATTTATTCACACCACATATTAACAGATAAAAAAAACAATCATATTTTTTTTATTGATTTTTTTTAACAAATACCCATACTAATTGTGTGACTATTCAAAAAGCTAAATTTTCAATCGGTGATGTTGTAAAGCATAGACATTTTGATTTCAGAGGTGTTATTTACGATGTAGATTTTGAGTTCAATAATTCTGAGGAGTGGTATCAATCTATTCCTAAAAATGTAAGACCTAGAAAAGATCAACCATTCTATCATCTCCTAGCTGAAAATGATGAGATTACATATGAAGCATATGTTTCAGAACAAAACTTGCTTGTGGACGATTCTGATGAACCAATTAAGCATCCTCTTATAAACGAGATATTTTCAGGAAAAAGAGGATCAAGCTATTTTAAGCCATCAAATTAATAAATTAGTCAATTTTTAAACACAATTAACTCAAATCTTAGACATAACTAATTTGTAAATTAAAATCATACTGGCCAAGGGTACAAACTTTCTTCCTTATTTATCTCCCTCTGTATTCTTGGTCAGAAATATCCCTAGAAAATTTGATTATAATGACTATGTATCATAGCAATGAAGTTGATTTTAAAAATAAACAAAATTAGTTTTAAAGCCCAAAAATATATTTTTTTTCTTTTCATAGTAGTCCTTTCAATTGGGGTAGTTGAAGCTTTAATATTATCTCCATCAGACTACAAACAAAGTGATAGTGTTAGAATTATGTACGTCCACGTTCCATCTGCTTGGACCTCAATTGGAATTTTTTCTGTTATCGCAATTTTATCTTTGGGAAATTTAGTATTTAAAAATAAATATTTTTTAACAATTGCTAAAAGTTTAGCTCCATCAGGTTTAATATTTAATATAATCGCATTAGTAACTGGATCTATATGGGGAAAGCCAACTTGGGGGACCTGGTGGGCCTGGGACGCAAGAATAACTTCTATGTTAGTCCTTTGTATTTTTTATATTTTATATATTTTAAGCTGGAGAGTATTTGAAAATAAAGAGAGTGTAAAAAAAATAACATCATTAATATCTATCTTAGGGTTAATTAATTTACCAATCATAAAATTCTCAGTCGAATGGTGGGCAACTTTGCACCAGCCTGCATCCATTAAATTATCTGGTTCCTCTATACATTCATCAATGTTATTGCCATTATTTGTGATGACTGCGGCATTTGTACTTTTTTCAATTTTAATATTTTTAATGAAATATAATACAGAACTGATAAAAATTAAAAATAAAGGTTTAGACAGAATATGATTAATGAAATTTTTTCAATGAATGGGTACGGATTATACGTCTGGGCATCTTTTATATTTACAATTATATGTTTTGTTGGGTTATACTTTCAAATAAAATTACAACTTAAAAAAGAGCAAGAAAAGTTTAAAATTAAATATTTTGATTTAACCAAGGAAGAGACTGAAACTCTAAAAAAACAAGAAACATACAGAGAGATACTTGCTTTTACTAACATATCAAAAATTTAACTAAAATAATACATGTTTGGTAAAAAAGTAAAACTTAGAATTACTTTTTTATTACTTTCATTCATTTCATTAATATTAATTGTATTTTTGATTATCAAATCACTTGAGGAAAATGTAGTGTATTTTAAATCACCAACAGAAATTAATGATTTATCTGAGCTAACAAAAAAAAAAGTTAGAATAGGTGGTATGGTAAAGAAAGATTCTCTTGAAGTAAAAGCCGAGGAAATAAACTTTATTATTACAGATTTTAAAAATGAAATCCGTGTAAGCTATTCTGGTATAATACCCAACCTTTTTGAAGAGGAGAAAGGCGTTGTAGCCGAGGGATTTATTAAAGATAGAAATTTTTTTATTGCAAAAAAAATATTAGCCAAGCATGATGAAAATTATATGCCCCCAGAAGTAAAAAAGGCTTTAGAAAACAAATAATGACTAGCCAACTTGGTCACTTCTCTTTAATTTTTTGCATTTTTTTCTCTATCTTTATAATTTTCCAGTCTATAAATTTTTTTTTTTCTAAAAAAATAATTTTTAAAAGTAGTCTACTAAGCTTAATTTTTTTGCAATTATTTTTCGTAATCGTAAGTTTTTTAAGTTTATTAACTGCCTTTTTATATTCTGATTTTAGCAATGTAACTGTTTATAACAATTCTCATACCTCTAAACCGTTATTTTATAAGATATCAGGTGTATGGGGAAATCATGAGGGAAGTTTATTGTTATGGTTACTAGTATTAACACTTTTTTTATTTATATTTGTTTTAAGCTCTAAAAAAGTAGAAAATAAATATAAATTGTTAACTATAGTATTCCAGGAAATTATTATTTTTGGATTTCTTATATTTATTGTATTTACCTCAAATCCATTTGAATATTTATATCCAACTCCAAATGAGGGATTAGGGTTAAACCCAATACTTCAAGATCCAGCACTAGCAATTCATCCACCTATTTTATATTTAGGCTATGTTGGTTCCTCTTTAATTTTTTCCTCATCATTATCAGCTATAATCAATAATGGTGTTAATCCGGAATGGGCGAAGCATATTAAATCTTGGGTTTTTACTTCTTGGATATTTTTAACTTTAGGAATAATGGTTGGTTCAATATGGGCATACTATGAGCTAGGTTGGGGTGGTTTTTGGTTTTGGGATCCTGTGGAAAATGTGTCATTAATGCCATGGTTCTGTTTAACAGCGCTTCTGCATTCAATCGTTGTATTAGAGAAGAGAAACTTTTTAAAAAAATGGACAATTATATTATCTATAGCTACGTTTGCTTTAAGTATGAGTGGAACATTTTTAGTGAGATCCGGAATATTGAACTCAATACACACATTTGCAAACGATCCTTCGAGAGGATTGTTTATACTAATATTTTTATTTTTGCTTATAATTATGGCTGTAACTATATTATTTCTTAATTATAAGTCAGAGGAAACCAGACCAAATAATTTTATTTTACTAAGTAAAGAGACAGCAGTTTTAATTAATAATTGGTTCATGATGTTTTTTTTATCAGTAGTTTTAATTGGAACCGTTTACCCTATTTTTTTAGAGGTTTTAACAAATGAAAAAATTTCAGTCGGTGCTCCATTTTATCAGAAGCTTATGGTTCCCTTTTTAATACCTTTTCTTATTTTTATGTCATTTGGACCTAGATTAAGATGGATAAAAAACAATTTTAATAAATTAAATTTTAAACTAATTTTTATTTTCATTGTGACTTCATTAATTTCATATATCATAGTTAAATATTCTGGAGTACGATATCTTTTTTCAACACTATTAATTTCTTCGTCTTTTTTTCTTTTATTTAATACCCTAGTAGATCTTTTTAAAAAAACAGTACAATTTCCTCAGAAGATTTCTCACTTTGCCTTTAGTGTTTTAATACTGAGTATTTTAATTAATGGGATATTTTCTAAAGAATTTAATTCTAATATGAAAGTCGGTGATGAATTAAAATTTATGAATAAAACTATAATTTTTAAAAGCGTAAATTTTGAGGAGGAAAAAAATTATAAATTATTAAAAGGAAATTTTAAAATTATTGAGTCTGGAAAGAAGTCTTTAAATTTTATTCCTGAGATTAGAATTTATAACCAACCTGTTGTGTCTACTAGTGAAGCAGATATTAAAACTACTTTATTTAATGATAATTTTATAGTTTTTACTTTATTAAAAGAGGATGAAATTTTTAATGTAAGATATCAATACAAACCTTTCATGATTTGGATATGGATATCAATTTTAGCTCTGACCTTTGGTGGAATACTTGCAATAATTAAAAAATGACACAAAAAAATATAAACTTTCTTATAACAACTATAGTAATTATTTTTATTTTTTTTATTTTTTTTATCAGCCTAAATAAAAAAAATATTTATACAAATGAAGAAATTAAAATTAAGAACATAGAAAGTTTTAAAACTAAAGAATTATTTTCAGGTAATATAATAGATTTTACAAGTTTAATTGATAAAAAAAAAAAGATTACAGTACTAAATATTTGGGCATCATGGTGTTTACCATGTAGAGACGAGCACGAATTCTTAATGGAGCTCTCTAAAATCCAAAATGTTACAATTATTGGACTTAATTATAAAGACAATAAAGATAACGCAAAATCATTTATAAAAGAATTTGGCAATCCCTTTGACATAATTTTAATAGATGACAAAGGCTTGATCTCTATAGACATTGGTGCGTATGGCGTTCCTGAAACTTACCTAATAAACAATTTCGATAAAAAAATAATTAAAAAATATATTGGACCGATTGATAATGTTAAATTTAAAAAAATTATATCTTTAATTAAGCTATGAAAATAATATTAAAATTCATAATTATTTTTTTAATATTCTATCCCTCAGGGATACTTTATGCGAGTGACAAAATTGAGAGAATTGATACGCTATCAAAAAGTTTAAGATGCTTAATTTGTCAAGGACAATCTGTTTATGACTCTCAATCAGATTTTGCCTTAAGTGTGAAAGAATTAATAAATAATAAAATTGAAGACGACTACAGTGATGAAGATATATATAATTATTTAAAAACTAAATATGGGGATTGGATTATGTATGACCCTCAACTTAATAAAAATACAATTCTTCTTTGGCTTTTACCATTGATTTTGTTTATTTTTGGAGGTCTATTAATATTTAGAAAAGCAATTATAAAGTTAGATAAAAAAAATAATGTTTAAATTTTTAAAAATAACTTTTTTGATCTATTTCATTTTTTTGCCATTAAAGGCAGAAGAAAATATGGCATTTGAAAAAGAACATCAATGGAATTTCTATTCTGGAACATTTGATTTTAGTGATGATGGTGCCAGATCTACTTTGTTTGGGATACAACATCAAAATGAAAATTTATACAGAGACAGTTTTTTAGGAGTATTATCTCCAATCACAGGTTTTATGATGACAGCGGATAATGCTAAATATGCATATACAGGAGTCCAAGCTCAATATAAAATTGGTGCACTTAACATAATACCAAGTTTTACACCTGGTTTATATGGAGAAGGAGACGGAAAAGATTTAGGACATATAATTGAATTTAAGAGTGAATTACAGTTATCAATTGACTTACTTCAAAATACAGAATTAGGTTTTTCGTATAATCATTTATCTAATGCAAGTTTAGGGGATAAAAACCCTGGGGCAAATAGTTATATGTTTAATTTTTTTAAAAGGTTTTAACATTTACTTATGAATTTAAATGATTGTCATAATTTTGCGGATTTTAGAAAATTAGCTAAGAGAAGATTGCCGTCACCGATTTTCCATTACATAGATGGTGCCGCTGACGATGAGATAACCTATAGTAGAAACACATCAGCATTTAACGATGTAGATTTAGTACCTAACGTGTTAAGAGGTGTGGAAAGTGTAGATTTATCTACTACTATTTTTGGAAAAAAACTTGATCTACCTTTTTATTGTTCTCCTACAGCATTACAAAGACTTTTTCATTATGATGGAGAGAGAGCCGTAGGTAAGGCAGCTCAAAAATTTAATACCATGTTTGGAGTTTCAGCTTTAGCCACAGTCAGTGTTGAGGAAATATCCTCTTTAATTGATACTCCAAAAATGTTTCAATTTTATTTTCATAAAGACAGAGGTTTAAATGACTCTTGTCTAGAGAGAGCTAAAGCAGCAAAATTTGATGTTATGGCTTTGACCGTTGACACAATCACTGGAGGGAACAGAGAAAGAGATTTAAGAACAGGTTTTACGTCTCCTCCAAAATTAACCCTAGCAAGTTTATTTAGCTTTGCTACAAAACCAATGTGGGGGATAAATTATTTAACAAAAGGAAAATTTGAATTACCCCATATTCAAGATCACCTTGACGAGGGAACTAATACTAATACATCAATAGGAAATTACTTTTCTACTATGTTAGATCAATCTATGAATTGGAATGACGCCGAGAAATTATGTTCTCAATGGGGAGGTCACTTTGCTTTAAAAGGAGTGATGAGTGTTGAAGATGCAAAAAGAGCAGTAGATATTGGCTGTACAGGTATAATGGTTTCAAACCATGGAGGGAGACAATTAGATGGATCAAGATCGCCATTTGATCAAATTGCAGAAATTGTAGACGCTGTTGGGGATAAATTAGACGTAATATGTGAAGGTGGTTTCCAAAGAGGAACTCACATGCTTAAAGCATTATCTTTAGGGGCCAAAGCTTGTGCAGGTGGAAGATTATATTTATACGCTCTTGCAGCAGCTGGACAAGCTGGTGTAGAACGAGCACTTAATCAATATAAAAACGAGCTAGAACGGGACATGAAACTAATGGGTTGTACAAAAATAAGCGACCTAAGTAGAAAAAATTTAAGATTTAGATAGTCATGAATATTAATGATTGTTTAAATTTTGATGACTTTAGACAATTAGCAAAAAAAAAATTACCTTCTCCAATCTTTCATTATATAGATGGTGGATCTGATGACGAGGAAACTTTAAGAAGAAATACAGAATCATTTAATGATTGTGATTTAATACCAAAAGTATTGGCGAATGTTGGAAAACCAGATCTGTCAACTGAAATTTTTGGAAAAAAAATTAGTATGCCAATTTTTTTATCACCAGCAGCAATGCAGCGACTATATCATCCTGATGGTGATAAAGCTTCAGCAAGAGCTGCTGAAAAATTTGATACTTTTTATAGTATGTCTACAATGGCAAACACTTCAATCGAAGAGATATCAAACATATCAAGTGGTCCTAAACTTTTTCAATTATACATTCATAAGGACCAATCTATAACCGATGATTTAGTTGACAGATGTAAAAGAGCAAATTTTGATGGTCTTTGTTTAACAGTTGATACAATAGTAGCTGGGAATCGTGAAAGAGATCACCGTACGGGATTCACAACTCCGCCTAAATTTAATTTTAAAAGTTTAATGAGTTTTGCAGCTAAACCTAAATGGGTATTTGATTATCTTACAAATAAAAAGTTTGAATTATCAAATGTAAAAAATAAAACAGATAAAGGCACAAATATAGCTAAATCTGTAATTGAGTATATAAATGAGCAATATGACCCTGGAATGGAATGGAAAGATGCAGAATATGTAATTAAGAGATGGTCAAAGCCATTTGCGATTAAAGGAATTATGAGTGTTGAAGATGCAAAAAGAGCTGTTGATATTGGTTGCACTGCAATTATGGTTTCAAATCATGGGGGGAGACAATTAAACGGTTCAAGATCACCATTTGACCAAATTAAATTGATTTCAGACACTGTTGGCCACAAGATTGATGTCATACTTGATGGGGGAATTAGAAGAGGTACTCACGTTTTAAAAGCCTTAGCAGCAGGAGCAAAAGCTTGTAGCTTTGGTAAAGCATTTCTCTTTAGTCTTAGTGCTGGTGGTCAAAAAGGTGTAGAAAAACTGCTTCAAAATATGCATAACGAAATTGAGAGAAATATGATATTGATGGGATGCAAAAATTTAAAAGATCTAGATTATTCAAGATTAATTTTTAGGAGGTAAAAGTGAGTATAGAATTAGCAAGTGCACTAAACAGATTGGGTACAGAAAGTGCTTTTACAGTATTAGCTGAAGCAAAAAAATTAGAAGCTCAAGGTAAACCAATGATACATTTAGGTTTGGGTCAACCTGACTTTAAAACCCCAAAACATGTCGTTGATGCTGCAAAGAAAGCACTAGATGACGGACACCACGGTTACGTAATGTCTAACGGTATTCCAGAATGCCGTGAAGCGGTTTCTAGAAAGTTAAAACAGCTTTACAATGCAGATGTGGATGCGAATAGAATACTTATAATGCCAGGCGGAAAACCAACTATGTATTATGCGATAATGTGTTTTGGTGAACCAGGCGCAGAGATAATACATCCAACACCTGCGTTTCCGATCTATGAATCTATGATTAATTATTCAGGAGCAAAGGCTGTTCCTTACGATCTTACAGAAGATAAAGATTTAAAATTTAGCGCAGATAAAATTTTATCTCTGATTACAGATAAAACAAGATTATTGATTTTGATAAACCCAAATAATCCAACAGGCAGTTTCGTAGAAAAACCTGAAATTGATAAGCTCGCTGAAGGACTAAAAAAACATCCAAATGTTACAATTCTTAGTGACGAAATTTATAGTAGACAAATCTTTGATAATAAAGAAATGCCAACATTTTTTAATTATCCAGAGTTAAGAGATAGACTAATAGTGCTTGAAGGCTGGAGTAAGGCCTACTCAATGACTGGATGGAGGCTTGGATGGAGTTTTTGGCCAGAACATTTAGTTGAGCATGTAAACAAATTACTAATTAATAGTGTTTCCTGTGTTAATGCTGCAGCTCAATATGCCGGTATAGCAGCACTTGATGGCCCAGATGACTCAATTCATGAAATGATGGAAAAATTTACTCAGAGAAGAAAGTTAATTCATGAGGGTTTAAATAGTTTGCCGGGTGTTGAGTGTAGTTTACCAGGTGGAGCTTTTTATGCATTTCCAAAAGTTATTGATACTGGAATGAATGGTTCTGAGTTTTGCAAAAGAGCAATGCATGAAGCTGGAGTTGCAATTGTTCCCGGGACAGCATTCGGAAAAACTTGCAATGATTACGTCAGATTTAGCTTTGCGGCCTCAAGAGATGATATATCTAAAGCTTTAGATAATATCAAAAAAATGTTGGGTTAGTTAAATTTTTCTTATAAGTTAAGTTCTTTAAATTTATGAGTATTGCATCTATAGAAACCGAACTTAAAAGTATATTTAAAGATAGATTTTCTACTTCGACTTCAACAAGGTTTAATTATTCTCGCGGTGAAGATACTTACGATCCAGTTCCATCTCAAGCAGTCATTTTTCCAGAGACTAATGAAGAAGTTTCAACCATTTTAAAATTGTGTAACGAAAGAAAGATTCCTTTAGTGCCTTTTGGAACAGGAACATCATTAGAAGGAAACGTTGTTGGAATTGAGGAAGGAATAACCATATCCTTAGAAAAAATGAATAAAATATTAAGTGTGAATGTCGAAGATTTTGATTGCAGAGTACAGGCAAATGTTACTAGAGAACAATTAAATGAACATTTAAGAGAGGATGGAGTATTTTTTCCAATAGATCCAGGTGCTAATGCAGCAATTGGTGGTATGGCTGCAACTTCTGCATCGGGAACTATGGCAGTTAAATATGGTACAATGCGAACAGTAATTACTGGTCTAACTGTTGTTTTACCTAACGGTGATATTATAAATACCGGTGGCAGAACAAAGAAAACATCGGCAGGTTATAATTTAACAAATTTATTTATAGGATCAGAGGGAACTTTAGGAGTTATAACAGAAGTTCAATTAAGATTATCACCAATACCAGAGAGTATAATGAGTGCTGTTTGTCATTTTCCAACATTAGAAGATGCAGTCAAAACTGCACAAGAAACCATCCAATACGGTATTCCAATTGCAAGAATAGAAATGCTGAACAAAGATCAAATGGATATAAGTATTAATTATTCAAAATTGCAAGATGTAAATGTAGAACCAACATTATTTTTTGAGTTTCATGGCTCAGAAATTTCTAATAAAGAATCTATAAAAGTTGTAGAGGAGCTTTCAAATAATAATAAAGGAAGTAAATTTAAATGGGCTGCCGATTTAGAGGAGAGAAATAAATTATGGCAAGCTAGATGGGATGTGTATTATTCTGTTAAAGCTTTAGTAAATAATGGCAGAGTATATTCTACTGATGTATGTGTTCCAATTTCAAGGATAACAGAATGTGTAAAATTTGCCGAAGTGGAAGTAAATAAAATTGGTTTAAGAGCACCTATGGTTGGCCACTTGGGAGATGGGAACTTTCATGTATTATTTCCATATGACCCTAATGACAAAGAAATTTATAAAAAAATCAGAGAATTTAGTAATAAACTAATAGATAAAACTTTAGAATTAAAAGGAACGATAACTGGTGAACATGGAGTTGGTTTGCACAAAAAAAGCTATCTTTTGAAAGAGCATCCAGATAACATACCATTGATGAAAACGATCAAAAGAAGTATCGATCCTAACAATATAATGAATCCTGGTAAAATTTTTGATCTAAATTAATTATGAAAAAAATACTTGTCACTAGAAGGTTGTTAAGATCAAATGAGGATAAGCTTAAAAATTTATATGACGTGAATCTTAATTTAAATGACGAATTATATTCCCAAGATAAACTAATAGAGCTTAGCCAAGGATGTGATGGAATTTTATCTGCATTAACAGACAAATTAGATGAGGAAACAATAAATAAATTACCAGATAGCGTAAAAATTTTGTCTAACTTTGCAGTTGGTTTTGGAAATATTGATCTCGAAGCAGCAAAAAAAAGAAATATTGCAGTAACTAATACGCCAGAAGTCTTAACAGATGCTACTGCAGAAATTGGTATCTTATTAATTTTGGGTGCGTGCAGGAGAGCTTCTGAAGGTATTGAGGGTGCAAGAGAGTCGAACTGGAAATGGTCTGCTGATTATCTTATTGGCAAACAATTAACTGGAGCACGACTAGGAATTTTGGGCATGGGTAGAATAGGTCAAAAAATTGCTCACGTAGCTAGATCATTAGGTATGATTATCCACTACCACAACAGATCCAAGCTTAGTGGTGATAAAGAGCAAGGAGCAACTTATCACGAAACCTTAGAAAGTTTATTGTCTGTATCGGATGTATTATCTGTGTGTTGTCCAGCCTCTAAAGAGACTGTTAATTTAATAAATAAAGATGCATTAGAAAAATTGCCCAAAGGAGCAGTAGTAACCAACGTAGCTAGAGGAGACATTGTTGATGACGTAGCTTTGATAGATGCACTAGATAGAAGAAAAGTATATGCAGTTGGTCTTGACGTATATAAAGGAGAGCCAAACTTAAATCCCGGGTACATGAAGCACAAAAGTGCATTTATATTACCGCATCTTGGTAGTGCCACAAAAGAAACTAGGACTGCAATGGCTAATCTAGCCATTGATAATCTTACAGAATTTTTTGATACAGGTGGCTGTAAGAATAAAGTTAACTAATAGATGTTAATAATTACCACTCAAGGTTGTAAATAATTTGTAATAAGTCTATTTAGCATAGGACTCTTCAATCCTTTTATGCTTTAATTGCATAGTTAATTAACTAAGAGGAGAGAAGAATGATTAAATCTAAAAAATCTTTGAGGGGAAAAACACCTTCAAGACGAAAATTCTTCAAGACAGCAGCAGCAGCCGGTGTAGCAGCAGTTGCAATGCCTTACGTAAATTTAGGTGCAGCTCAAACCTTGAAAATGCAAGCAGCATGGCCAAGTGGAGCTAACATATTTTTCGAAATGGCAGGCGACTATTGCAAAATGGTTAGCGACATGTCTGGAGGATCTTTAAAAATTGATCTACAACCTGTTGGAGCAGTTGTAAAGACCAGTGAAATTGGTCAAGCTGTTAGCTCGGGTGCTGTTGATATGGGTCACTGGGTAACTGCATACTGGTATGGTAAAAATCCAGCTGCATCTTTATTCGGAACTGGTCCGTCATACGGAATGTCATCTCAAGAGGTAATGGGATGGATGGAATATGGTGGAGGAAGAGCATTGTATGAAGAGA
The DNA here is from genome assembly GCA_902619925.1 of uncultured Pelagibacteraceae bacterium. GTDB lineage: Bacteria > Pseudomonadota > Alphaproteobacteria > Pelagibacterales > Pelagibacteraceae > Pelagibacter. Next base: position 117,895 of record CACNFY010000001.1, on the reverse strand, counting down.
CTATTAAAAAAGTAGGCTTTGATTACACTGGTGTATTCCATATGCCGATGCCAGCACAACCATTTGGTTGGTTTAAGAAAAATGTAACTAAAGTATCTGATGTTAAAGGTATGAAGTACAGAACAGTTGGTCTTGCTACTAACGTTCTTACAGCAATGGGAATGGTCGTAAGACAGTTACCAGGTGGTGAAATTCAACCAGCAATGAAAACTGGATTGATTGAAGCAGCTGAGTTTAACAACCCAACTTCAGACTCTCAGTTTGGTATGCAAGATGTTTCTAAGCATTATCACTTAGGAAGCTTCCACCAATCACAAGAGATGTTTGAAATACCGATTAACAACAAATCTTTCAACAGTCTGTCACCAGCAAATCAAGCAATATTAAAAAATGCTGCTTATGCTGCAAACACAGATAACTATTTCAAAGCATTAGTTAGATATTCAGCTGATTTATCTAAATTAATGAATGAACATAAAGTTAACGTTTACCAAACGTCTGATGAGATTTTAGCTCAACAATTAAAAGGTTGGGATAAAGTTATCGGCGATTTCACGAAGAAAGATGCTTTCTTCAAAAAAGTCGTAGATTCTCAAAAAGCATACGCTAAGAGAGTAATGAAATACTTGCTGATGAATCAGCCAAATTACAGATTAGCTTATGAAAATGAGTTCGGACCGTTAGGGAAAGTTAAAATATAAAGTTAAATCTTAATTAAATTGAGGGGGCCAAAGGCCCCCTTTTTTTTGTTTGCTAAACTAACTGTATTTATCATAGAGTAAAACAATGAGATCTTTCATAAAATTTGCAGATACCCTTAGTGCTTCAATGGGAAAAGCTTTCTCTTGGTGCATTGTAATTTTAATGGGAGGCACGTGTTATGAAGTAATTATGGCATATGCTTTTAATAGTCCCACATTATGGAACTTTGATTTTAGTTTACAGATGTATGGAGCTATTTTTATGATGGCAGGAGCATATACCTTATCTACAGAAGCACATGTAAGAGGGGATGTCATCTACAGACTATTCCCAACAAGAGTTCAAGGTTGGATTGATTTAGTTTTATATTTTATTTTTTTCTTTCCAGGTATTTTAGCTTTAGTATTTTATGGATATGAATACGCAGCACTCGCTTGGAAAATAAAAGAAACTAGCTGGAATAGTCCGGCACAAATACAAATTTATATGGCAAAGTCTATAATACCCTTATCTGGACTCTTATTAGCAATTCAGGGTATTAGTGAAGTGTTTAGAGCAATTATATGTATTAAAACAGGTCACTGGCCAGAAAGACTATCAGCAGACGCTGAAGAAACAGAAAAGGTATTAATGAGAACCTCACAAAAGGATGACAAAGCCGATGTTATTTGAACTTTCAAATCCTGAGATAGCAATTTTAATGATGAGTTTATTTCTTTTTGCTGTTTTATTAGGTTTCCCAATCGCATTCACTTTATTAGCGATGGGAGTTGGATTTGGTTATTATGCTTACTTTGATCCAAGTAGAATGGATCATTTACTCGATAATCGGATATTTTCTTTATTAGTTCAAAATACCTATACGATAATGGATAATACCGTTTTAACTGCAGTCCCCTTATTTCTTTTTATGGGCTATCTAGTAGAAAGAGCAGGAATTGTAGCAAAATTATTTTTTGCGATTAGATTAGCATCTCATCGACTACCAGCATCAATGGCTGTTGCAGCACTTGTAACTTGTGCACTATTTTCAACAGCAACAGGAATTATCGGTGCTGTTGTAACTTTAATGGGACTTCTAGCTTGGCCGGCAATGATAAGGGCTGGATATGATAAAAAATTTGCATCAGGTGTAATTTGCTCTGGAGGTTGCTTAGGAATACTAATCCCACCGAGTATTATGTTAATTGTTTATGCTGTTATAGCTCAGCTTTCGCCCTTAAGACTTTTTGCAGCTGCGATATTTCCAGGTTTAATGTTGGCTGGATTGTATATTCTCTATGTAATAATAAGAGCGTATTTTAATCCATCTTTAGCACCTAAACCAGCAGCAGAGGAAATACCACCGAGATCAGAGATATTGAAAGAGGTATTAGTATCTTTTGTTCCATTATTTTCTTTAATAATTTTAGTACTTGGTACAATTTTAGCAGGACTTGCAACTCCAGCCGAGGCTGCAGCAGTCGGTGCTTTTGGAGCTTTAGTGCTTTCATATTTCTATAAATCTTTAAAATGGAAAAACTTTAAAGAGTCTGTATTTCTTACAGCAAAAACAAGTGCAATGATTATGTGGTTATTTGTGGGTTCATGGACCTTCGCATCAGTATTTTCATACCTTGGAGGACATGAAGTTTTTGAAACGTTCTTCAAATCAATGGATATTCAACCATGGCAATTTCTAGTAATTACGCAAATAATAATATTTTTACTGGGTTGGCCCCTTGAGTGGACTGAAATTTTAATTATTTTTGTTCCAATATTCTTACCTCTTGTTGAGTTTTTTGGAGTAAACCCTTATTTTTTTGCAATGCTAATTGCTTTAAATTTACAAACTTCTTTTTTAACTCCACCTATGGCAATGTCAGCCTATTATTTGAAAGGAGTCCAAAGTAGGAATGTTGAACTAATGCAAATATTTAGAGGTATCATGCCTTTTTTAGGCATTGTAATTTTAGCTATGGTCTTAATGTATATATTCCCAGGTATTGCACTATGGTTACCAGATACTTTATTTGCTGATTAAAATTTTAAATGTCAAATCTTTTTTCATTACCTGTTCATCAGTTAGCTGAAAAAATAAGAAAGTCTGAATTAACATCTACAGAACTTTGTACAAATTATATTGATCAAATTAAAAAATTTGAAAAAGATGTTAAAGCCTGGGTTCACTTTGATAAAAAACTTCTTTTAGAAAAAGCGGATGAAGCTGACAAACATCGTAAATCTGGTAAGCCTATGGGTCCATTACATGGAATTCCAGTAGCATTAAAGGATATTATAGGTACTTATGATATGCCTACTGAATGTGGAACTGTTTTACGAAAAGGTAAAACACAATCTCAGAATGCTGAAATTGTTGATATATTAAAATCAGCTGGAGCTATTATAATGGGGAAAACTGCTACATCTGAATTGGCATTTCTTGCTCCACCTGCAACTAGAAATCCCCACGATTATTCTAGAACTCCAGGTGGGTCATCTAGTGGATCTGCAGCAGTTATAGCAACGCATATGGCACCGTTGTCGATTGGATCTCAAACTGGAGGTTCAGTAATAAGGCCAGCCTCTTATTGTGGTGTAGTTGGATACAAACCAAGTTATGGATTAATTTCTAGAAATGGAGTTTTGAGAACCTCATATAATTTAGATCATATTGGAGTTTTTGGCAAAACAGTAGAAGATGTTGCTCTACTTGCAAAAATTCTAATAAAAAAAGATCAATATGATGAAGCTACAATACATTATTCATCTGAATTTATGTTAGAGGAATGTTTAAAAGGACCGCTTTTTGAACCAAAATTTATTTTTTATAAAACAGATAGTTGGAAAAAAATTGATAAAAAATCAAGAGAGTCATTTGAATATTTTATAAAATCTTTTAAAAAGAACATAGAAGTGTTTGATACTCCATCCTATTTTAAAGATATTGATAAATACCATAGAGTTATTCACGAATCCGATTTAGCAAACAATTTTCAAATGTATTATAAAAAATCAAAAAACAAACTGTCTAAAGAAATGCAAACAGCAATATCTAAAGGTATGAAACATACAGCAAAAGAATATTTAGATGCAGTAGATTTTATGAAAAGAAGCTATGAATCTTACAAAGAGGTTTTCGAAGATTATCATGGTGTAATAAGTCCTTGCAGTACTGGGGTAGCGGATAAGGGATTAAAAAGTACAGGTAGTGCAGATTTTAATCGAGTATGGTCCTATATGCACACACCAGCTATATCTCTACCTTTACTTCAAGGAGAAAATAATTTACCTTTAGGAGTTCAATTAATCGGTGATAAGTATGATGATCATAGGTTTCTTGGAGTTGCTAGGTGGCTAGAACAAAAAAGTAAGGAACACAATGAATAAGATTACAACACTTGTAGGTCTATCTTTTGCATTATTTTTTCTAATAGGATTAGCTACAACTCTTACTAGGTCAATGATGATATCTTTTCTCGATGTTTTACCAGTTTATATTTTAATGGGTATAGCCATTATTATGATGGTTTACGAAGCTTTCTTTGATAAAAAATAAATCAGACATAAATTGAAAAAAAATAATTCAATTTTAATACCTTACTTATTATTATTTATTCAACCTGTATTCATGGCCAGTAATTTAATTGTGGCTCGAGGTGGAGTAGAATTTGTGCCACCTATTTCTCTTGCATTTTGGAGATGGACAATAGTCTTTATAATTTTATTTCTTTTTAATTACGAAAAATTAATTAAAAAAAAAAAAATTGTTAAAACAGAATTTAAAAAACTTTTCTTTTTAGGAGCAATGGGTTGCGGTATATGTGGAGCATTCCCTTTTCTTGCTGGCCAAACTACAACTATTATAAATATGGGAATAATATATACCTCATCGCCAATATTTATAATTTTAATTTCTTATTTTCTTTTTAAAGAGAAGTTTACTATTCTAAAATTTATAGGGTTAGTTTTATGTTTAACGGGAGTTTTATTAATAATAATTAAAGCAGATATAAATTTGCTTTTATCACTAAAATTTACTAAAGGTGATCTATGGATGTTAGGAGCTGCGATAGGTTGGGCTTTGTATTCAGTTTATCTTTTTTATTGGAAGTCAAAATTATCTGTTTTTGAACGTTTCACAATTATATCTTTATGTGGAGCATTGAGCTTGCTACCTTTTTATATTTCTGAGCAGATACTAATACAAGCAACAATTTTTAATAATTATTTTTATATGTGGACTTTCTTTGCTGCAATCTCTCCAGGGATAATTGCCTTTAGTCTTTATACATATACACAAAAATATCTTGGTGCCACCACAACTGGATTTACACTATATTTATTTACAGTCTATGGTGCTTTCTACGGTATTATTTTATTTAATGAAAAATTAGAGGCTTATCATTATTTATCAACCTTAATGGTATTTTTAGGAATATATTTAGTTAAAAAAAAAATAAAAAATGAAAAAATATAAAATGAACTTACTAAATGTATTAATATTTCTATTTATTGCATATTTGATTTTAGTAATGTTTATATATTTTTACCAAAGAAAGTTGTTATACCATCCTTCTGAAAATAATTATTTAGATGAAACAAATTTAAATCACAAGATTGAAAAAATCTTCGTAGAATCGGATACTCAATTAATTTCTTGGTATTATAATAAAAACAAAAGTTACAAAACTATTTTGTTTTTCCATGGTAACGCAGGAAGATTAGATAACAGAGTTTACAAACTTAATGAATTAGCAAAATTAGATATAAATTACCTTATAGTTGCCTATCGCGGTTTTAGTGGCAATCAGGGTAAACCAAGCGAAAAAGGAATATATAAAGACTCTGATGCTGCAAAAAAATGGTTAAATGAAAATGGAGTAGAAGATAAAAACATTATTCTATATGGGGAGTCGCTAGGTACCGCTGTAGCGGTAGATTTAGCATCAAAAAATAATTTTGCTGGAATAATTTTGGAGTCCCCTTTTACATCAATGATAAAGCTTGCAAAAAAATATTATCCTTATTTGCCAGTTAAAATTCTTTTAAAGGATACATATGAATCAGAAAATAAATTAAATAAGATTAACATACCAATTCTTATTTTGCATGGAAATAAAGATACGATTGTACCTTTTGAAATGGGAAAAGAAATGTTCAATAAATCTAATGACCCAAAATATAAATATTTTAATGAGGTAGATGACCACATGATGGATTATAACTCTGAACTCATTTCCAGTATAAAAAATTTTATTGAACGTTTAAATTAGGCCACATTCTAGTCAAATAAGAAACTAACTTTTATTTAATATTTCAATAATGAAATATTTATTAATATCTATTTTTATTTTTTTTATAAATATTAATTTATCAGCAGAGATATCCTATGAAAATTTTGATAAATTATTTAATGTAGGGACAATGAAATCTCATAATAATGAATTTACATTATATTTTAAGTCTAGAAATAAATCTGTTATAGCAAGAGGTGAAAGGGAAAATTACTTAAAAGATTATCCTCAAGATCTTTATATTTATATACATAAAACAAAAGAAGACCTGCCCCTGATTTCTTATGAATGGTTCCCCAAAGAAGCAAAAAAAATAACTAATTATAATACTTATCCAGTATTCCCCGAGGACTTTGCATATTATTTGTTACAAGACAATAATACTCTTGTGATGATAAATGCAAAAAAGCAATTTAAGAAAAACTTCGAGTTTAATATTAATAAAAGAAAGCTAAGTCTTCGTGAAGATAAAAACCAAATAGATTTCATAATTTCAACTTTTGCAAAGAACTGTGGGTATAAAAATATTAAAGAAAATTATAATTGTTATTTTTATAAACCATTAGTTTCAAGTTACCTATTTAACTAACTTTTAAAAAAGCATCGGCAAATTTACTAGAATCAAAAATTTGTAAATCATCTATTTTCTCTCCCAGTCCAAGCGCAATTATTGGTAATTTAAATTTTTGAGCTAGTGCAATTAAAATTCCGCCTTTTGCTGTTCCATCTAGTTTTGTCATTATTATTCCAGTTATTGGGATTATTTTATTAAACTCATCAACTTGATTAATTATATTCTGACCTGAGGTTGCGTCTAAAACTAATATTACTTCATGAGGAGAGTCTGAAATAATTTTTTTTGTTACATTTGCAATTTTTTTATATTCTTCCATTAAGTTTTTTTTATTTTGAAGCCGTCCAGCTGTATCTAATAATGTTTTATTAACATTTTTTGATTTAGCTTGCTCAGCAGCTTTGTAAGCAACCGAGGCAGGATCAGAGCCAGGAGAGGATTTAATAATTTCTACACCAATTCTTTTTGACCATTCCTCAAGCTGCTCTATAGCAGCAGCCCTGAATGTATCACATGCAGCAAAAGCTACTTTATTATCATTATCCTTTAATATTTTTCCAATTTTTCCAATAGTTGTTGTTTTTCCTGCACCATTCACACCTGAGATTAAAATTATATCATTTAAATTTGATCTATTAAAAAAATTCTTCTTCTCTAAAGGAAGCATCAAATTTATTATAAATTCTTTTAATATTTTATTTATCTCATTAATTGTATCTAAATTGGGATCAATTTTTCTCTCTGATATAATTGTTTTAATCTTAGCTGATGCTTCAACTCCAACATCTGAACTAATTAAAAATTCTTCTATTTCATCGAGTTTTTTATCATCGATTTCCTTTTTAACAACAATTTCTCTAAACCCTTCGGAGATTTTATTAGCACTTTTTTTAAAACCTAATTTAAACTTTTCAAATATTCCCATTATAAATTTATTTCAATTGATTTAATATTAGATACGGCACCTTTCATTTTTATAGAATTATTTTTATTTATAGAAATAGATAAATTCCCCAATTCAAATTCTATATCTACCTCATTTCCAGTTAGACCGTTTATTTTACCAGCAAAAGCAGTAGCACATGCAGCCGATCCGCAAGCCTTAGTTAATCCTGCTCCCCTTTCCCAGACCTTAACAAATATTTTTTTGCTATTCTTAATTTCAGCAAGTGTAATATTACATCTATCTGGAAATAATTCATTTATTTCTAAATTTGGCCCAATATTTTCTAAATTAAAATTTTCTAATTTATCAACAAAGAAAATAGCATGAGGATTACCCACATTTACAGCCGTACCACCAAAGTATTCATTTTTATTTTTATCCGCGATTTTTAAATTTAAATTTTTTGTATCCATTTTCTGACTAATAGGTATATCTTTCCATCCAGTTTTTGCTATTCCAATAACTGTTTCAACTAAATTTTTGCCCAAAATTTTAGAATTCAAAACTCCTGATTTTGTTTTTAAAATTATTTCTTTTTTGTTGTTTTCTTCAGATATTAAATAAGCAACACACCTTGTACCGTTTCCACAAGCTCCAGACTCACTTCCATCTGAATTATAAAATATTAGATCAGCATCGGACTCTTCTGAGTGGTTCATGATAATAAGTTGATCACAGCCTATAAATGACCGATTACAAATTTTAATTATTTGGTCACCAGAAAGCTTAATCTCTCCAGTTCTGTTGTCGATAATCACAAAATCATTACCCAATCCATCCATTTTATAAGCTTTAAAATTCATATATTTATACTTAACTTATTTATTGACTTTTTGAACCTCTATTATACTTTACCAACGTTTCCGCAAAAAACAGCTATTTGCGGTGTCTTTGTTTACAAAGAGATCGACATCAGTCAGCGATATTCGCCCACTGATGCTTTAACTGCTGGAGTGAAATATGTTTGAAAATTTGACAAATAAATTTGATGAAGTTTTTTCATCTTTAAAAAAAGTTCCATCTCTTGATGAAAATCAAGTAGATGAGGGATTAAAAGGCATACGGCTAGCATTGCTAGAAGCGGATGTATCTTTAGAGGTTGTTAAAGATTTTATCGAAAAAATAAAACCTAAAGCAATAGGTCAAGAAATTATAAGATCCACTTCTCCAGGGGATATGGTTGTAAAGGTTGTCTATGACGAGCTTGTAAACTTACTAGGAACAAAAAATACAGAAATTAACCTAAATTCAGTCCCACCTGTTCCAATAATGATGGTTGGATTACAGGGTTCAGGAAAAACAACCACTACTGCGAAAATAGCTAAATATATAGAGAAGAATAATAAAAAAAAAGTTATGATGGTAAGTTTGGACGTTTATCGTCCTGCTGCACAACAGCAATTAAAACTACTGGGTGACCAAAATAATATTATAACTTTACCAATTATAGAGGGCCAATTACCTGCTGATATTTGTAGAAGGGCACTAAGTGCAGCTAGCTTAAACGGATCTGAGGTCTTATTGTTTGACACTGCTGGTAGAACTCAAATTGATCTTCAAATGATGAGTGAAATTAAAGAAATAGAAAATATTATTAAACCAAATGAGGTAATGCTTGTAGCAGACTCACTCACGGGTCAAGTGGCTGCGAATGTTGCAAAAGAATTTAAAAATACAGTAGATGTTTCAGGGATAGTCCTTACTAGATCAGATGGTGACGGTCGTGGAGGTGCTGCTTTAAGCATGAAACACGTAGCAAATGTACCAGTAAAATTCTTAGGTGTAGGAGAAAAAATAGATAATCTAGAAGTTTTTCATCCTGATAGAGTTGCAAATAGAATATTAGGTATGGGAGATATTGTATCTCTTGTAGAAAAAGCTGCTGAAGATCTAGATGAGGAAAAATTAAAAAAAGCTGAGGAAAAATTAAAGAAAGGACAGTTTTCTCTTGATGACTACTTAAGTCAACTAAGACAAATGAAAAAAATGGGTGGTATTGAAGGTGTAATGTCTTTTTTACCAGGGGTCTCTAAAATTAAATCTCAAATGAATCAAGCTGGTGTAGATGAAAAAATTATTACTCAAAATGAAGCTGTTATTTTATCGATGACCAAAAGAGAAAGAGAAAATCCGAAAATAATTGATGGCTCAAGAAAAAAAAGAATTGCTAATGGTTCTGGAACCGACATAGCCACTATCAATAAATTGTTAAAACAATTTAAAATGATGTCTGAAATGATGAAAAAGATGTCAAAAGGAAACATGAAAGGAATGGCGGACAAGGGATTGCCACCAGAACTTTTTAACCAACTTAAATAAAAAGGAGAAAAATGTTAAAACTTAGATTATCGATGGGAGGTACAAAAAAACGTCCCGTATACAAAATAGTTGTTGCAGATAGTAGATTTTCTAGAGACGGAAGATTTATTGAGAAACTTGGATTCTTTAATCCTCTAATACCAAAGGATAAAAAGGAACGTGTTGGTCTAGAGGCAGAGAGAATCAAATACTGGCTAGGACAAGGTGCTCAACCAACAACAAGAGTAGCTAGGATCTTAGGTGAAAATCAAATAATGCCTATGCCGCAAAAAGGAAACAATCCTCAAAAAGCTGTGCCAAAGAAAGATAGAAAAAAAGAAGATAAATCGGAGACATCAAAAGACGGGGGTAAAACATCAGAAGCTCCTAAAGAAGAAAAAAAAGCGGAAGCTCCTAAGGAAGAGAAAAAGGAAGAAGCTCCTAAGGAAGAGAAAAAAGCGGAAGCTCCTAAGGAAGAAAAAAAAACGGAAGCTCCTAAGGAAGAGAAAAAATAAAAATGTTTACTGCAAGAATATTTACTTTGTATCCAGACATGTTTCCAGGCCCTTTAAACGAAGGATTATTTCGTAAGGCCATGGAAAAAAATATTTGGAATTTAGAAAAAGTAGATATTAGAAAATATGCTACTGATAAACATACTACAGTTGATGATACTCCATATGGTGGAGGCTCTGGAATGCTAATGAAGCCAGATGTAGTAGCTAATGCGATAGATAAAAATGTTAAAAAGGGTGAAAAGGTAATTTTTTTAACACCTAGAGGAAAAATTTTTAATCAAAATATTGCTAAACGACTTTCTTTGGAGAAATCAATAAATATAATTTGTGGTCGTTTCGAAGGTATAGACCAAAGAGTTGTTGAAACAAGGAATATTCAAGAATATAGCTTAGGTGATTTCATTTTATCAGGCGGGGAGACAGCAGCATTTGTCTTCGTCGACGCAATACTGAGATTGTTACCTGGAATTCTTGGTAATGAAAATTCAATAAAAGATGAAAGTTTTGAAAATGGTCTTTTAGAGTATCCCCAGTATACAAAACCTCAAATTTGGGAGGAAAAAGAAGTCCCAAATGTACTTTTATCAGGAGATCATGCTAAAATTAAACACTGGCGTTTATCTCAATCTGAGGCTATAACACGCGTCCGAAGACCAGATTTATGGCAAAAATATAATAAAAAAAACTAACTTGAAAAACTTAATAATGAAATCAATTGATGAGATAAACAAAGCTAATGTTGCTAAAATATCTGCTGAAAAAAAATTGCCTAATTTTTTTCCAGGAGACATTATCAAAGTTGGTGTAAAAATAACTGAGGGTAAAAGAGATAGAATTCAGTACTTTGAAGGTGTTTGTATAGCGAAAAAGAATAGAGACATTAATTCATCATTTACAGTCAGAAAAATATCTTTTGGTGAAGGCGTTGAAAGAACATTTGCTCTTTATAGTCCAATTGTTGACTCTATTAAAGTTATTAGATCCGGTCAGGTAAGAAGAGCCAAACTTTATTATTTAAGAGATAGAACTGGAAAGTCAGCTCGTATCGCTGAGAAGATAAGAAAAAATATTGGAATTGAGGTAGAAACAAAGTTAGAAAATACTCAAGAACCTATTCAAACTGAAAGCCAAGTCACAGAAGATAGTAAAGAGGAGTCAACAAAAAAATCTGAAAACAAAGAAGATCCAAAAAAAGAGGAAGTTGTTAAAAAAGAAGAAGGATCTTCAGAAAAAAAATAATTTTTTCTAATGCCTGAAACTTTATACGATAAAATTTGGAATCAGCACTTAGTTCATCAACAAGATGATGGCACATCTCTGCTTTTTGTTGATAGACATTTAGTTCATGAGGTGACAAGTCCTCAAGCTTTTGAAGGCTTAAGAACATCAAATAGAAAAGTTAGACAACCGAGTTTAACTTTAGCAGTTGCTGATCATAATGTACCTACTACTGATAGATCAAAAGGGATTGAAGATGAGGACTCAAAAATTCAAGTCGAAACATTAGAAAAAAATTGTAAAGAATTTGGAATAAAATTGTTTGGAATGAACGATAAAAGACAAGGAATTGTTCATATTATAGGTCCTGAGCAAGGCTTTACTCAACCCGGAACCGTAATAGTTTGTGGAGATAGTCATACAGCTACACATGGAGCATTTGGAGCCTTAGCCTTTGGAATTGGAACTTCTGAAGTTGAACATGTGTTAGCAACTCAAACTTTAGTTCAAAAAAAGTCAAAAAACTTAAGAATAAATGTAAATGGTAAGTTATCAATCGGGGTAACATCTAAAGATGTAATTTTGCAAATAATTGGAAAAATCGGGACTGCTGGTGGCACAGGTTATGTTATTGAATACGCTGGAGATTTAGTCTCTTCTTTAAGTGTTGAGCAAAGAATGACAATTTGTAATATGACTATTGAAGGTGGGGCAAGAGCTGGATTAATTAAACCAGATGAAAAAACATTCAAATATTTACATGGTAGACCATTATCTCCTAAAAATGAAAACTGGGATAAAGCATTAGATCACTGGAGCAAACTTCATTCAGATAACGATGCTATTTTTGACAAGGAAGTGAACTTAGATGGAAAAGATATAAAACCAATGGTTACATGGGGTACATCTCCTCAAGATGTGGTTCCAATAGATGGTAAGGTCCCAAATCCTGAAAATATATCCGACCCGGATAAGAAAAGTTCAATTGAGAGATCTTTAAGATATATGGGGCTAAAACCAGATATCAACGTTAGAGATATTAAAATAGATAAAGTATTTATAGGTAGTTGTACAAATGGACGTATTGAAGACTTAAGAGAGGCTGCAAAAATTTTAAAAGACAAAAAAATAGCAGACCATGTAAATGCGATGGTGGTTCCAGGCTCAGGATTAGTAAAAGAACAAGCAGAACAAGAAGGATTAGATAAAATATTTATTAAATCGGGCTTTGAATGGAGAGAGCCTGGTTGTTCAATGTGTTTGGCGATGAACGCAGATAAATTAAAACCAGAGGAAAGATGTGCGTCCACATCAAATAGAAATTTTGAGGGCCGTCAAGGTAGAGGTGGAAGAACCCATTTAGTAAGTCCTGCTATGGCAGCTGCAGCGGCTGTCTCCGGTAATTTGGACGATGTAAGAAAATATACAAATTAATGAAAAAATTTAAAAATTTAAAAAGTATTCCTGCTTATCTTCCAATAGTAAATATTGATACAGATATGATTATCCCAAAACAATTTTTAAAAACTATAAAAAGAACTGGGTTAGGAAAAAGCTTATTTTTTGAAATGCGATACGACCATAATGGAAAAGAAATAGAAGATTTTATATTGAATAATGAACCTTATAAAAATTCAAAAATTTTAATAGCAGGAAAGAACTTTGGTTGTGGGTCATCTAGGGAGCACGCGCCTTGGGCGTTGCTAGATTTTGGAATAACTTGTGTAATAAGTTCAAGCTATGCAGATATTTTTTATAATAATTGCTTTAAAAATGGAATATTGCCAATCACAATATCAGAGGAAAAAATTAAAGAATTGGCAGAATATTCAAATCGTAAAGAGGAAATTTCAATTGATTTGATTGAGCAAAAAATAACGTTTGGAAATAACGAAATTAAATTTGAAATAGATGATTTTAAAAAAGAATGTCTTATAGAAGGCTATGACGATATTGCTTTATCTTTAAATCATAAATCTAAAATTGAGTCTTTTGAAAATAAGATTAAATCTGAAAGACCCTGGATTTTTAATGATTAAAGTAAAAAAAAGAAAAATCCTTTTATTACCAGGAGATGGCATCGGACCAGAGGTAATTGCAGAAGTTAGAAAAATAATAGAATGGCTAAATCATAATAGATCACTTGATTTTGAAATAGATGAAGATTTAGTTGGTGGAGCTGCCTATGATAAACACGGGACCCCAATTACTGATGAAGTATTTTATAAAGCATTAGAAAGTCAAGCAGTTGTTTTAGGAGCGGTGGGTGGTCCTAAATGGGATAATTTAGAATTTTCAAAAAAACCAGAAAGAGCACTTTTAAAACTTCGAAAAGAATTAAAGTTATTTGCAAATTTGAGACCTGCGATATGCTTTAAGCAACTTGTTGACGCATCCAGTCTTAAGCCCGAAATAGTTTCTGGATTAGATATCATGATTGTTAGAGAGTTAACAGGAGGAATTTATTTCGGTGAGCCTAGAGGCATAAAACCAATTAACAACGGAGAAAGAAAAGGAATTAACACACATACCTACACAACAAAAGAAATAGAAAGAGTTGGTAGGATTGCTTTTGATTTAGCAAAGAAAAGAAATAATAAAGTTACCTCATGTGAAAAATCTAATGTTATGGAAGCAGGACAACTCTGGAAAGAGGAAATACAAACATTGCATAATAAAGATTTTAAAGATGTACAACTGGAGCACATGCTTGCAGATAATTGTGCAATGCAGCTTTTAAGAAACCCTAAGCAATTTGATGTCATAGTTACTGATAATCTTTTTGGAGATATCCTCTCTGATGAAGCAGCTATGTTAACGGGTTCATTAGGATTGCTACCTTCAGCATCACTAGGAGCAAAGGACAAGGACGGAAATATGAGATCAATGTATGAACCTGTCCATGGTTCAGCCCCTGATATCGCTGGTAAAGGTTTAGCTAATCCTATTGCAACAATTTTAAGTTTTGCAATGGCTTTGAAATACTCATTAAATTTAGATAAAGAAGCTAAAGAGCTAGAAAATGCGGTTCAAAAAGTCTTAAATGACGGACTAAGAACAAAAGACATTTTGTCTAAGGGTAATAAGGAAGTTTCTACAAAAGTGATGGGTGATGCGGTTATTGCATATTTGCAAAAGTAGCATTTTTAAATTATTTTAAGGTAATATATGACAACATATACAGCACCATTAGATGACATGATGTTTCTGTATGAGAAACTAAGAAACAATAAATTTTATAACGAGTTAGATAAATATAAAGACGTAACGCCAGATCTTGTAAAAAATATTTTAGAGGAGGCTGCAAAAATTAATCAAAATCTCATTTTGCCTTTAGCAAAAGTTGGTGATGAGCAACCGGCAGTTTTAGAAAATGGTGTCGTGAGAACACCACCAGGATATAAAGAGGCATATAAAAAATATATAGAGGATGGATGGACCTCATTATCCTGTGATCCAAAATATGGTGGTCAAGGCATGCCAAAAACTGTAAGCGCATTTTTCGATGAAATGCTTTCTTCGGCATCATTGTCATTTAAATTATATAGTGAGTTAAGTATTGGCGCATACAATTGCATAAATCATCATGCAACAGATGATGTTAAAGATAAGTATTTACCAAAAATGGTTGAGGGTAAATGGAGTGGTACAATGTGTTTAACAGAGCCAGTCTGTGGTACAGATTTAGGTTTACTAAAAACAAAAGCTGTAGAACAAAGCGATGGAACTTATAAGCTAACTGGCCAAAAAATTTTTATCACTTCTGGTGATCATGATTTAACAGAAAATATTATTCACCTAGTTATTGCTAGGTCATCCGACTCTCCGTCAGGAACAAGAGGTATAAGCCTTTTTCTGGTACCTAAATTTGTAGTTAACGAGGATGGATCTTTAGGTCCAAGAAATGGAATTAGTACTGGATCTATAGAAAGCAAAATGGGTATAAAAGGGTCAGCTACATGTGTATTAAATTTTGATGAGGCTACAGGTTATATGATAGGTCCAAAAAATAAGGGATTAAATTCTATGTTTACAATGATGAACTTGGAGAGAATTGTTGTTGGAATTCAGGGACTTGGTATATCTGAAATCGCTTATCAAAACTCATTAATTTATTCTAAAGAAAGGAAACAAGGTAAAAGTAACAAAAATAATTCATCTAATGGTTCTGCAGATTTTATAATTGAGCATGCAGACATAAGAAGATCTCTTTTAAATATGAAGTCAATTATAGAGGGTGAGAGAGCACTATGTTTTTGGTTATCACAGCAAACAGAAGTTAGTCTGAACCATAATGTCGAGAAAGTTAAGCAAGAGGCTGCAGATTATGTATCTTTGATGACACCTGTCGTCAAAGCTTTGTTTACAGATATGGGGTCTGAAATTACAAGCGAGGCAATGCAAATATTTGGCGGATATGGATATACCAAAGACCAAGGTATAGAACAATTATACAGAGACAACAGAATTACACCAATTTATGAAGGCACTAACTCTGTTCAAGCAATTGATTTGGTATTTAGAAAATTAGTTAACAAAAATGGAGATATTATCGACAGATATATAAAAATGATTAAAAAAGACTTAGAAAATAATAACGAAAAGCTTACACCATTTATTAAGGACTTAAATTTATACTTAGATAAATTAATTTCTTTTACCACATGGGTAAAAGATAAAATTGAAAACTCTAAGGATGATGCAAACGCAGCATGTAATGACTATTTAAAAGTGTTAGGTCTTATTGCAGTAGGTCACTCTTGGATTAAGGTTCTAGAGGTAAGTTTCAATGATTATGATAATAATAAAGAATTTTATGAGGATAAAATACAAACCGCTCGCTTTTTTTTTCAAAGGGTATTACCAAGAATTGACACACATTGCATATCTGCCATGAGTGGAAGTAGATATATAATGGATTTTAAATTCAATTAAAATGAGTAGTTTTGAAAAAAATTTGGACAAAAATGCTGCAAATTTTGTTCCTTTGACACCTTTAACATTTTTAGAGAGAGCAAAAGACATTTATCCAAATTATGAAGCACTAGTTTATGAAGATAGAAAATATACTTGGATTGATATTTACAAAAGATGTACTCAATTTGCGAGCGCTCTTGAAAAAATTGGAATTACTAAAGGAGATACAGTATCCGTCATGGCATGTAATACTCCAGAAATATTTGAAGCACATTATTCGGTGCCTATGACAGGTGCTGTTCTTAATACAATTAATATTAGATTAGACTCTAAAACAGTAAGTTATATTTTGGAACATAGTGATGCCAAGGTATTAATTGTAGATAGACAGTTTCATGAAGTTGTAAAAAAAGCTTTATCTAATATTAAAAAAGAGATCAAAATAATTGATATTTTTGATAAGTATGCTGATCAGTCAAAGCTCGGTAAAATTGGAGATTTAGAATATGAGGAATTTTTAAAAACTGGTGATATAGACTATGTATGGAAAAGACCAGACGATGAATGGCAGGCAATTTCATTAAGTTATACTTCAGGAACAACTGGTAATCCAAAAGGTGTTGTTTATCATCATAGAGGATCATATTTAATGGCAACAGGAAGTGCTGTTGCATGGAACATGCCAAATAGATTAGTATTTCTTTGTGTTGTGCCAATGTTTCATTGTAATGGATGGTGTTATCCTTGGACTGTTCCAATGTTGAATGGAAAAACGATTTGTTTAAGAAATATAGATATAAAAAAAATTTTTGAATTGATTGAAACTTATAAAGTAACTCACTTTGGAGGGGCTCCAATTGTACTTAATATGATTACAGGTGCCTCTGAAAGTGACAGAAAAGAGTTAAAACATAAAGTATATGTTCTTACTGCAGGTGCTCCTCCACCAAGTATAATTTTTAAAAAAATGAAAAGCCTAGGTTTTGAAGTTATGCATGTATATGGCTTAACTGAAACATATGGTCATATTACCCAATGTGCGTGGAATGACGATTGGAACTCACTTGATGAAGATAAAGTTAATGAGATTAAAGCTAGACAAGGTGTCAGATATCCCAATACCGAGGGGGTCTCGGTGATAGATCCAGAGTCAATGAAACCAGTTCCAAGAGATGGAAAAACGATGGGTGAGATAATGATCAAAGGAAATGTAGTCATGAAAGGATATTACAAGGACAAAGATGCAACTGATAAAGCCATGAAAGATGGATGGTTTCATTCAGGAGATTTGGCGGTAATGCACCCTGATGGCTATATAAAAATTCAAGACAGATCTAAAGACATTATTATATCTGGCGGTGAAAATATTTCTTCAATCGAAATAGAAAATACTTTAGCAAAACACCCTTCAGTATCAATTGCAGCTGTAGTTGCTAAACCAGACGAAAAATGGGGTGAAGTACCGTGTGCATTTATTGAGGCTGTAAAAGATAAATCTACTTCAGAAAAAGAGCTAATAGATTTTTGTAAGGAAACTTTAGCCAGTTTTAAAGTACCAAAAAAAATTGAATTTTGTGAATTACCAAAAACATCTACAGGAAAAATCCAAAAGTTTGAACTAAGAAAAAAGGCTAAGGAGTTAAGCTGAATATAAACATCAATGATAAGGATGTTTTCATCTCAACTGGTGGCAGAGATATAGATCCCAGCAAATCTTCAATATTGCTAATGCATGGTAGTGGACTTAGTCACATCGTTTGGTCTTTACACGAGCAATTTTATATTACGAATGGATATAATGTTTTATCCGTAGATTTGCCAGGACATGGAAATTCAGATGGCCCTGCTATCGAAACAATCGAAAAAATATCAGATTGGGTTAGTAATTTGATAAAAATTTTAAAATTAAATAAAATTAACTTTGTAGGTCACTCCCAAGGTTGTCTTGTAGGAATTGATTTTGCGTCACGTTATCCAGATTTAACAGAAAAGCTAATTTTAGTTGCTGGTTCATATAAATTACCAGTAAACCAAGATCTTTTAGACCTAGCCTACGCTGGAGACGAAAAAGCAATTTTATTAATGATGAAGTGGGGTTATGAGGGTTCAAAGGCTTTTATAGGAGGCAACCCTGTAAAAAAAATAATTAATTCCACTAGAGAAATTAGAGAAATTTTGTATGTGGACTTAAATGCTTGTAACAATTATAAAGCCGGTAAAGAATCTTTAGAAAAAATTATTTGTCCTACTCTATGTATATTTGGAGATTTGGACAAAATGGTTCCTCTAAAAATTGGAAATAAAATGGCTGAGACAATAAAAAATTCTAAAGTAAAAGTTATAAATAACTGTGGTCATATGATTATATTTGAAAAAGCTTTTGAAATGAGAAAATCAGTTTTGGAATTTATAAATAAATGAAAAATTATTTTGTATCAAAATCAAGGAGATTGAGAGGAACACCTTACACCTCAAGAATTGAGAAACAAGGTGTTACTGCATATACAGTTTACAATCACATGCTTTTACCCACAAAATTTGAGGACTCACTAGAGGAGGCATATCATCATTTAAAAAATCATGTTCAAGTTTGGGATGTCTCAGTGCAAAGACAAACTGAAATTAATGGAAAAGATTCAGCTAGACTAGTTCAGCTTATTACATGTAGAGATCTTTCAAAAGCTAAAGTAGGTAGGTGTTATTATGCTCCTATAATTGACAATAATGCAAAATTAATAAGCGACCCAGTAATTCTCAAATTAGCAGAGGATAGATGGTGGATTTCTTTATCGGACTCGGATCTAGAATTGTTCGCAAAAGGTCTAGCCATAGGAAAAGGTTATGATGTGAATGTATTTGAGGCAAAGGTTGATATTTTTTCTGTTCAGGGACCGAAATCTTTTGACTTAATGAAAAAAGTATTAGGACCAAAGATTGGAGAGTTAAAATTTTTTGGTTTTGATTATTTTGAATTCGGTGGTGCAAAACACTTAATTGCAAGATCTGGATGGTCTAAACAAGGTGGTTTCGAGGTATATATGGAACATGAAAAGGCGGGACTAGCATTATATGATAAATTATTTGAAGAGGGAGATGAATTTAATTTAAAACCTGGTTGTCCGAATTTAATCGAAAGAATTGAAAGTTCTTTATTATCATATGGTAACGATATCGACATTGGTGATAATCCCTTAGAGTGTGGGTTTGACAAATATGTAAATCTAGATACCGATGTTGAATTTTTAGGGAAAGATGAATTAAAAAAAGTTAAGGCCGATGGAATTAAAAGAAAATTAATGGGAGTAAAAATTGATGCTAATCACATCGCAGTTAATAGTTCGATCAACATGTATGATAATACAAAAAATTTGATTGGTGAATTAAGATCTGGAACATATAATCCATCTTTTAAGCAAGTTATTGGAATAGCAATGATTAATAAACCATATTTTAAAGACTCCCAAGAAGTCAAAATTAATATAAATGGAAAAGATTGCACAGGAAAACTCTGTGATTTACCTTTCATTTAGTATAAATTTTAAATCATCATGAATATAGCAATAGTCGGAGCAACTGGTAATGTTGGAAGAAAATTAATTGAGGTACTTGAAAAAAAAAATTTTTCTGTAACGGAGGCTTTCTTAGTAGCCTCATCAAAAAGCTCAGGAAAAAAGGTAAATTTTTTAGGTAAAGAATATATAGTCGAGGATTTGGAAAAATTTGATTTTTCAAAAGTAAAGATAGCTTTTTTTGCGGCCGGAAGTGCTGTTGCAGAGAAATGGGCTCCAATAGCAGCAAATAAAACAATAGTGATAGATAACTCAAAATTCTTTAGAAAAGATTCAGATATTCCTTTAATTGTGCCAGAAGTTAATTCAGAAGAGTTACCAAAATTTAAAAATAAAAATATTATTGCTAACGCTAATTGCTCAGTTATACCTATTGTTGTAGCGCTAAAACCCTTACATGATTTGTACAATGTGAAAAGAATAGTCGTATCGACTTACCAATCTGTATCTGGAGCAGGAAAAGCTGGAATGGATGAGCTTTTGTCACAAACTAAAGAAATTTTAGAAAATAAACATGTTCAATCAAAAAATTTCACAAAACAAATTGCATTTAATGCAATTCCACACATCGATAGCTTTCTAGAAAATGGTAGCACTAAAGAGGAGCAAAAAAATCATGATGAGATAAAAAAAATTTTAGATAAAAAAATTAATGTTACCTCGACATGTGTTAGAATTCCTGTATTGGTATCGCATTCTATAAGCATAAATATAGAATTTCATAAAAAACCTAATGTCGAAGAGATTAAAAAAGTTTTATCATCATCACCTGGATGTATAGTCGTTGATGAACATAAAGATGGAGGATATATTACGCCTGTTGAAGCCGAAAATAAATTTGAGACTTTTATATCTAGAATACGTCAAGACTCTTCTCAGGAAAATTCTATTAATATGTGGATAGTATCAGATAATTTATTAAAAGGTGCTGCCTTAAATGCAGTTGAAATAGCTGAAACTTTAATAGAAAATAATTTTTATGGAAAATAAAAATCCTTTATCTCCACATATTCAGATTTATAATTGGCATATCTCATCACTAGTTTCCATTGGACATAGAATTACCGGAGTAATTAATATTGTTATTCTAACTTTAATTTTTTTTTGGCTTGGATCGTTATTGTTAGGTGAGAAAAATTATGAGATTATTTTCAATTTCTTTAATTCATTTTTTGGTAAATTTTTTGTAATTGCAACAATTTGGTCTTTTACATTTCACTCTCTCAGTGAGATAAGACACCTTTTTTGGGACATGGGTTACGGCTTTGAATTAAAAACTGCAAATTTAACAGGTTCTTTAGTTATAATTTTTTCATTAATTTTTACTGTATTATTTTACTTGATAGGAAGGATTATAATTTAAATGGTTAGTTCAACAAAAAAATGGCTTTTTATAAAAGTTTCATCATTAATTTTAATCCCATTAATGATTTGGTTTACCTTTATATTAGCAGGAATTTATGACAAGACATTTGCTGAAGTTGTTGATATTTTTACAAGTCAGCCAACTAAAATCCTGATATCACTACTATTTGTTGTCTCTTATTTCTTTTCAGCTCTAACAATAAGTGAAATTTTTGAGGATTATATGGGAAACCAGAAAATTAAAAATGTCGCAAACAAAATATTGTATTTATTTGCTATACTAATTCCTTTATTAACGCTTATTATTATTTATAATTTAAATTTATGAGTTCATACAAAATTATTGATCATGAATATGATGTAGTGGTTCTTGGAGCAGGTGGCTCGGGCTTAAGAGCAGCTGTTGGTCTAAGTGAGGCTGGATTAAAAACAGCATGTGTATCAAAAGTTTTTCCAACAAGAAGTCATACATCTGCTGCGCAAGGAGGAATATCTGCTGCATTGGGAAATATGGGAGAAGATGACTGGAGGTGGCACATGTATGATACGGTCAAGGGCGCAGATTGGTTGGGAGATCAAGATTGCATAGAATATCTTTGTAAAGAGGCACCAAGAGCTGTTTTAGAATTGGAAAAATATGGTGTTCCATTTAGTAGGACAGAGGATGGAAAAATTTATCAACGACCATTCGGTGGTATGACAAAAAATTATGGAAATGGTACTGTACAAAGAACTTGTGCGGCAGCTGACAGAACTGGACATGCTATTTTACATACGCTTTATGGCCAGGCACTAAAACATAATACTGAATTTTTTATCGAATATTTTGCACTTGATTTATTAATGAAAGATGGGGAATGTAAAGGTTTAATAGCTTGGAATTTAAATGATGGAACAATACATAGATTCAGATCACATATAACAATTATAGCAACTGGTGGTTATGGAAAAGTTTATTATTCAGCAACTTCTGCTCATACTTGTACAGGAGATGGAAACGCGATGGTCTTAAGAGCGGGTCTTCCATTGCAAGATATGGAGTTTGTTCAGTTTCACCCAACAGGAATATATGGACATGGTACGTTAATATCTGAGGGTGTAAGAGGTGAAGGAGGATACTTAGTAAATTCAAAGGGTGAAAGATTTATGGAGAGATATGCTCCAAAAGCTAAAGATTTAGCCTCAAGAGATGTTGTTAGCCGATCTATTGCAGTAGAAATTAATGAAGGTAGAGGTGTGGGGAAAGAAAAGGATCATGTTCATTTACACTTGGATCATTTAGATCCAAATGTAATTGAAGAAAGATTACCAGGTATCTCAGAGTCTTCTAGACTATTTGCAAATGTAGACGTAACGAAGGAACCAATTCCAGTGGTTCCTACTGTTCATTATAATATGGGAGGAATTCCTACCAATTATAAAGCAGAAGTATTAACACTTAATGGTTCTGAAAAAACTGTGCCAGGTCTTATGGCGATAGGAGAAGCAGCGTGCGTATCAGTGCATGGAGCAAATAGACTTGGATCAAACTCATTGATTGATCTTGTGGTTTTTGGAAGAGCTGCAGCAAAAAGGGCAGCTGAGCTTGTAAAACCAGGATCGCCCCACGAAGAAATTTCTCAATCAGAGACAGATAGATGTCTTGAAAGATTTGATAAACTCAGAAATTCAAGTGGTTCAAATAGTACAGCTGAATTAAGATTGTCTATGCAAAAAACTATGCAATCAAAATGTGCAGTATTCAGAACAGATAAAACTCTTAAAGAGGGTATTAAAGAAATTAGAAAACCTTATGAAGGAATGGATGATTTGTCTGTTAAAGATAAATCATTAATATTCAATACTGATTTAGTTGAGACACTAGAGTTTGACAACTTGATTAGACAAGCAATTACAACAATGGACTCAGCATATCATAGGAAAGAAAGTAGAGGCGCACATGCCAGAGAAGATTATCCTAAAAGAGATGATAGTAAATATATGCAGCATACATTATCTTGGTGTGATGGAACTAAAACTAAAATAGATTATAGACCAGTTCATAGGTCAACATTAACAAACGACGTCCAGTATTTTCCACCTCAAGAAAGAGTATATTAATGGTCCAAATAAGTTTGCCTCAAAATTCCAAGATACAAAAAGGCAAATATTATAAGGATAAAACAGGCTCAAAAAATTTACGTAAGGTTAATATATATAGATGGGACCCATCGACAGGAGAAAACCCTCGGATAGATACATATGAAGTTGATATGGATAATTGCCCCTCAAAGGTATTAGATTTACTAAATAAAATTAAGAACGAAATAGATCCTTCTATAGCTTACAGGAGATCATGTGCACATGGCGTGTGTGGGTCTTGTGCAATGAACATGGATGGAAAAAATGGCTTGGCATGCACCAAACCACATTCTGAAATAAAAGGAGATATAAATATTTATCCTTTACCACATCTTAAAGTTTTAAAAGATCTAATTGGGGATTTAAGCACTTTATACAAGCAATATGAGTCTGTTGAACCTTGGTTAAAAAATACAAGTAAAGAGTCTGATAAAGAAAATATACAATCTAAAGAGGATAGAGCGAAACTGGATGGATTATACGAATGTATTATGTGTGCGTGTTGTTCTACCTCATGTCCAAGCTACTGGTGGAATGGTGATAAATATTTAGGTCCTGCAGTATTGCTACAAGCTTATAGATGGATAATAGATTCACGGGACGAGGATAGAAAAGAGAGATTAAAAAAAGTAGCAGATGAACTTAAGCTTTATAGATGTCACACCATAATGAATTGTACAAATGCTTGTCCAAAAGGATTAAATCCAGCAAAAGCTATAGCATCTATAAAAAAAATGCTTGCAACAAGCTAATTACTTAATTAAATAATTTCCTCATGAACTTAATACAGCACTTTGTAAATGGTAAGTCATACAAGGGTAATTCAAATAGAAAAGGAAAAGTTTTTAATCCAGCGACTGGTGAACAAGAATCTGAAGTTATATTAGGTTCTAAAGAGGATCTTAATAATTCAGTTAACATAGCGAAAAAAGCTTTTGAAAGTTGGTCAGTAAAACCGCCTTTACAAAGAGCTAGAGTAATGTTCAAATTTAAAGAATTAATTGAAAGAAATTCTGAAGAGATTGCAAAATTAATTGTCTCTGAACACGGTAAAGTTTATGAAGATGCCAAGGGATCGCTAACTAGAGGACTAGAAGTTGTTGAATTTGCTTGTGGAATACCTCAAATGTTAAAAGGAGAGTTTACAGAAAATGTTGGATCTGAAGTTGACAGTTGGTCTATAAGACAGCCATTAGGAGTATGTGCAGGAATAACTCCATTTAATTTTCCTGCAATGGTTCCTATGTGGATGTTTCCTATGGCAATTGCATGTGGAAATTCATTTATACTTAAACCTTCTGAAAAGGATCCCTCTTGCTCATTTAAGTTAGCTGAATTACTATCAGAAGCAGGATTACCTGATGGGGTGCTTAATGTTGTAAATGGAGATAAAGAAGTCGTTGATGCGATTTTAGAAAATAAAGATATTCAAGCTGTTAGCTTTGTTGGCTCAACACCAATAGCTAAATATATTTACGAAAATGCTGCTCGTAATGAGAAAAGAGTACAAGCATTGGGAGGAGCTAAAAATCACTGTGTAGTAATGCCAGATTGTGACTTAGATCAAGCTGTTAATGGTTTAATGGGAGCAGCTTATGGTTCTGCCGGAGAGAGATGTATGGCACAGTCTGTTGCAGTAGCAGTTGGTGACATTGGCGATCAATTGGTACATAAACTTTCAAAAAAAGTTGAAGTTTTAAAGGTAGGTCCTGGAATGGATAAAAATTCAGAAATGGGCCCCTTGATTACAAAAGAACATTTAGAAAAGGTAAGAGGATACGTTGATATAGGTGTAAAAGAGGGCGCAAAACTTTTAGTAGATGGAAGAAATTTAAAACTTCAAGGTTATGAAAATGGATTTTTTATAGGTGGTTGTTTGTTCGATCATGTAAAAAAAAATATGAGAATTTATAAAGAGGAAATTTTTGGTCCAGTGCTATCAGTAATAAGAGCTAAAGATTTTCAAGAGGCCACAGAATTAGTAAATGACCACGAATATGGAAATGGGGTAAGTATTTTTACCAGAGACGGTGATGCAGCTAGAACATTTTCAAGCAAGATAAAGGTTGGAATGGTAGGTATTAATATTCCAATACCGGTACCTATGGCTTTTCATAGTTTCGGGGGATGGAAAAGATCTCTTTTTGGTGACCAGCACATGCATGGTCCTGAAGGAGTAAGATTTTATACTAAACTTAAAACAATAACTTCAAGATGGCCGTCAGGCATTAGAACTAATCCTGAATTTATAATGCCGACAATGAAATAGTAATGAATAGAAAAATATCATTAATTGGTGCAGGTCAAATAGGCGGAACTTTAGCTCATTTACTTGGATTGAAAGAGGTTGCTTCAGAAATAGTATTATTTGATGTTGCAGCAGGAGTTGCTAAAGGAAAAGCATTAGATATAGCACAATCATCTTCTGTAGACGGCTTTAATGTAAAGCTGTCAGGCACAGATGATTATAAGGATATTAAAAATTCTGATGTGATAATCATTACCGCAGGAGTGCCAAGAAAACCAGGAATGAGCAGAGATGATTTACTTGGAATTAATTTAAAAATAATGAAAAAGGTAGCTGATGGTATAAGAAAAAATTGTCCAGAAGCATTTGTAATTTGTATAACAAATCCATTGGATGTAATGGTAATGGCATTACAAAAGTATTCTAATTTACCTAAAAATAAAGTTGTCGGAATGGCAGGAATATTAGATTCTTCGAGATATAAATTGTTTTTATCAGAAGAATTTAATGTCCCCGTAAAAAAAATAGAAGCGCTGGTAATGGGAGGTCATGGGGACACAATGGTTCCATTACCTGGTTTTACAAAAATTGACGGAAAAAAACTTTTAGAGTTAGTTGATGAAGGAAAAATAACTAACGAAAAAATTGAGAGTATAAATCAAAGAACTCGAGATGGAGGCGCAGAAATAGTAAAATACTTAGAAAAAGGATCAGCATACTATGCACCAGCGGCATCTGGTGTAGAAATGGCTACAAGTTATCTGAATGATGAAAAAAAACTATTACCATGTGCAGTTTATATTAATGGAGAGTACGGTGTTAAAGATATTTATGCTGGAGTTCCTGTGATCATCGGAAAAAAAGGTGTTGAAAAAATTGAAGAAATAAATTTAAGAGATAATGAGAAAGCGGAATTTCAAAAATCAGTAGAAGCCGTGAAAAAACTTTGGCAAGCTGCTATCAAAATTGATCCAGATCTAAATAATTAATGAATATTCATGAACATCAAGCAAAAAAACTTTTAAAAGAATTTGGTGTACCTGTACCAAATGGTGTTTACGGATTTACCGTAGATGAAATTATACAAAAATCAAAAAATCTCAAAACCGAAAAGTATGTTTTAAAAGCACAAATACATGCAGGTGGAAGAGGAAAAGCAGGTGGAATTACCATAGCTAATAACATTAATGAATTAAAACAAGCAGCTAATCAACTTTTGGGTAAAACATTAATTACTCATCAAACAGGGCCTAAAGGCAGAAAAGTAGAGAGATTATACGTAGAGGAAGCATCAAACGTAGATAAAGAATTTTACTTATCATGTTTGGTAGATAGAAAGAGTTCAAAAATTGCATTTATATCAAGTATGCAGGGTGGAATGGATATTGAGGAAACAGCAATAAAATCACCTGAAAAAATAATTACAACTAAAATCGATTATAAAGATGAGATATCCGAATCTGAATGCGAAAAGGTAATAAAGGTTTTTAATTTAGAGTACGATGCAAAAGATCAAGGTATAAATTTAATCAAATGCATATTCAAAATGTTTAAACATAAAGACGCAAGTTTAGTTGAGATAAATCCTTTAATATTAACTAAAGAAAATAATATTATTTGTTTGGATGCAAAAGTAATATTAGATGATAATGCATTATTCCGACATCCAGATCATTTAGAATTAAGAGATTTAAAAGAGGAAGATCCAAAAGAAATAGAAGCGAGTAAACACGGTTTATCTTATATTAAGTTAGACGGTAACATAGGATGTATGGTTAATGGTGCTGGTTTGGCAATGGCTACAATGGATATAATTAAATTGTATGGTCAAACTCCCGCAAACTTTTTAGATGTTGGTGGTGGAGCAACAAAAGAAAAAGTATCTTCTGCATTAAAAATAATCTTATCTGATAAAAATGTGAAAGGTATATTAATAAATATTTTTGGTGGCATAATGAGATGTGATATTCTTGCAGCAGGAGTAGTAGATGCTGCAAAAGAGATTAAAATAGACTTACCAATTGTAGTAAGATTGGCAGGTACAAATGTTGAAGAAGGTAATAAAATACTAAAAGGTTCTAATTTAAAAATAATTACGGCTTCAGATTTATCAGATGCTGCAGAAAAAATTGTTAATGTTATAAAATAATGTCTATTTTAATTAATAAAAATACTAAACTTATATGCCAAGGTTTCACTGGTTCACATGGTACATTCCACTCGGAACAAGCTCTTAAATATGGGACAAATTTAGTTGGCGGAGTCACTCCAAGAAAAGGTGGCCAAATCCACCTTGGCAAACCGGTTTTCAATTCTGTAAATGAAGCTGTCAAAGAAACAGAAGCAAATGCCACAATGATTTATGTCCCCGCAAAATTTGCAGCAGATGCAATAATTGAGGCTATTAATGCATCTATCGAACTCATAGTCTGTATTACAGAAGGCATACCAGTTTTAGACATGTTAAAAGTAAAAAAATATCTCTCAAAATCTAAATCAAGATTGATAGGTCCAAACTGCCCAGGGATTATTACACCAGAAGAGTGTAAAATTGGAATCATGCCTGGAAATATTCATAAAAAAGGATCAGTAGGTATCGTGTCAAGATCTGGAACATTAACTTATGAAGCAGTGGATCAAACTTCTAAAATAGGGTTGGGTCAATCTACATGTATAGGTATTGGGGGAGACCCAATTAATGGGACAGATTTCATTGACTGCCTAGAACTTTTTCTAAATGATCCAGCGACAGAGTCTATTGTGATAATAGGTGAAATTGGAGGATCTTCTGAGGAAGAAGCATCTGAATTTATCAAAAATCACAAAATAAAAAAACCAATGGTAGGTTTTATTGCAGGAATAACAGCACCACCTGGCAGAAGAATGGGACATGCAGGGGCTATAATTTCTGGCGGTAAAGGTGGTGCAGCAGAAAAGATTAAGACAATGGAGAATGCAGGCATTTCTATGGCTAAATCTCCAGCAGATATAGGAAAAACTCTTATTAACAAATTGTCACTTTAAATATTTAATTCTCACACTATAATTATAATAATTTAATGAGTGCAGAAAAAAATCTAAATTTAAAAAAAACGTCTTTCTTATCTAAAACTAATAGCTCTTTTATAGAGCAAATGTATTTAAGATATGTAAAGGAGGATCCATCACTTCCAGAAAGTTGGAGAGACTATTTTTCAGATTTAAATGAAGATGTTAAGTCTATTATTAAAGAAATTGAAGGTCCATCATGGATTAGAAAAAATCTAGTTGAAAATACTAGAGATGATAATTCAAGTACATTGGAGCAACAAAAAATTGATTCTATAAAAGCTATAGCATTAATTAGATCTTATAGAATTAGGGGACACTTAATTGCCAATCTTGACCCACTTGGAATGATGAAGCGAGAATATTTGCATGAATTACATCCATCTGATCATGGTTTTAAAAAGGAAGACTACGAAAGAAAAATCTATTTAAGTTCTTACTTGGATACCAGTTATTCAACAATCAAAGATATAATGTTTAAGCTTCGTAGAGTTTATTGTGCAACTATTGGAGCTGAGTATATGCATATATCTGATCCTGTTGAAAAAATATGGTTCAGAGAGAGAATGGAAAAAAATGAAAATCAAATTCATTTTACAAATAAAGGAAAAAAAGCAATTTTAAAAACAATAATAAAAGCGGAAGGCTTTGAAAAATATTTAGCAAAAAAATTTATTGGAACAAAACGATTTGGACTTGATGGTGGAGAAGCACTAATTCCAGCTTTGGAGCAAATAATAAAAAGGGGTGGTCAACTTGGAGCTAAGGAGATAAAGATAGGAATGCCACATAGGGGACGGCTTAATGTTTTAGCAAATGTTTTGCAAAAATCTTATAAAAAAATATTTAATGAATTTGTAGGAGAATTAGATGCTAAAAGTGAGGAGTCAGCAGGTGATGTTAAATATCATTTGGGTGCATCTTCAAATAGAGAATTTGATGGTAATTCAGTGCATGTAAGTCTTACAGATAACCCGTCACATTTGGAGGCTGTAAATCCTGTAGTTTTGGGGCAAGTCAGAGCAAAACAATTTTTTCATAAAGATAAAGAGAGAAAAGAGGTAATACCGATATTGATACACGGAGATGCAGCTTTTGCAGGTCAAGGAGTTGTAGCAGAGTGTTTTGCTATGTCTGGTTTGAAAGGTCACAATACTGGAGGAACCATTCATATAATAGTAAATAATCAAATTGGTTTTACCACTAGCCCTAGGTTTGCAAGATCAAGCCCATACCCATCTGATCTTGGTAAAATAGTTGAAGCTCCGATTTTACATTGTAATGGAGATGATCCAGAGGCAGTTGTCCATTGTGCAAAAATTGCAATAGAATTTAGACAAAGATTTAAAAAAGATGTTGTTATTGATTTAATATGCTACAGAAGATTTGGTCATAATGAGGGTGACGAGCCAACATTCACTCAACCATTAATGTATAAAAAAATTAAATCTCATCCAACTACATTAAATATTTATTCAAAAAAACTTATTAAAGAAAATTCTATAACTGAAGAAGAATTTAAGTCTGAAAAAAAAGAGTTTAATGATCTTTTAGAGAATCAATTTAAATCTGCAAAAGATCACCACCCAAAAATTGATTGGTTTGAGGGAACTTGGTCAAGGTATAGACCTCAAAAAGGAAAAGATAAAATAGGCAACACGGGAGTTCAAAAGAATGAACTAATTGAAATTTCAAAAAAAATTCATTCTTTACAAGAGAATTTGAAAATTCATAAGACAATTAAGAGAATATTTGAAAATAGACATAAATCAATTTTAGAAGAAAAGAATATTGACTGGTCAACAGCAGAAGCGCTAGCATTTGGAACTTTATTAAAAGAGGGTTTTCCAGTTCGACTAGTTGGACAAGATTCAGGTAGAGGCACATTTAGTCAACGGCACTCAGTATTAAGAAATCAGGAAGATAATTCTAGATACATTCCACTAAACAATATCTCAAATAAACAGAAAAACTTTGAAATAGTCGATAGTTTTTTGTCAGAGCTGGCTGTTTTAGGTTTTGAGTATGGATATAGTTTAGTTGAGCCCGAAACGTTAACAATTTGGGAGGCTCAATTTGGAGATTTTGCAAATGGTGCTCAGGTAGTTATTGATCAATTTATTGCGTCTGGTGAAAGGAAATGGAATAGAGCTTCTGGTTTAGTTATGTTGTTACCTCATGGCTATGAAGGTCAGGGCCCAGAACATTCATCAGCAAGACTTGAAAGATTCCTTCAGTTAAGTGGACAAGAAAATTTACAAATTGTTAATTGTACGACTCCGGCAAATTACTTTCATGTGTTGAGAAGACAAATACATAGAGATTTTCGAAAACCTCTAATAATAATGACACCGAAGTCACTATTAAGAAATAAATTGTGTATTTCTAATTTGGAAGATTTTAGTAAAAATAAATCTTTCCACAGAGTGCTTAAAGATCATTCATATTTTGATAAAGATAAATTTATTAACTTAAAAAAAGACTCAGATATAAAAAAAGTGATTATATGTTCAGGTAAAATTTATTTTGACCTACTTAAAGTAAGAGAAACTATACAAAGAAATGATATAGTTTTAATAAGAGTAGAGCAACTTTATCCTTTTCCAGTTAAATCTTTGGTTAAGGAGATTAAAAATTACCGCAAAAATGCATCCTTTTTTTGGTGTCAGGAGGAACCAAAAAATATGGGAGCTTGGAGTTCAGTAAGAGATTATATACAATGGACTTTAGATTATATTGGAGCTAATAATAATAAAATTTCTTATATTGGAAGAGACCCAGCTGCTTCACCTGCAACCGGGTATGCGAAAAGACATATAAGCCAACAAGAAGAAATTATTAGAAAAGTATTTGAATAAATGAGTGATGATATATTAGTACCTGTTCTTGGAGAAAGTGTTACTGAAGCTACAGTTGCGCGCTGGTTAAAGAAAGAGGGTGAAGAAGTTACAGCAGATGAGCCAGTAGTTGAGTTAGAGACTGATAAAGTTAACTTGGAGGTACCTTCTCCTGTGAGTGGAATAATTTCAAAAATTAACTCAAAAGATGGTGAAAATGTAGAGGTCGGATCTGTACTAGGCGTTGTGTCGAGTGGTCAAACCAAACCTGTTATAAAAAAAAATATAAATGAAAAAATACCTCCAATTACAGAAAAAATAATCGACGAAGCAGAAAAAACCGTAAATGAAAAAAAACAAAATGAAACTGTAGTAAAATTAATTGATGAAGATAATAATGGGGAAAACAAAATTTTCGACGAAGAAAAAAATAAAGAGGAACCACTTATTTTAATAAATGAAGTCTCAAATGGCAAATCAAATCTAATTAATAATAATCTATCACCAGCTGTTAGAAAAATAGTTACAGAAAAAAATCTTAAACTTGAGGGAATAAAAGGATCAGGAAAACATGGAGCAATTTTAAAAGGTGATCTGTTGAATTTGATGAGCAAAACCCCTCAACCAAATCATAGAAAAATTAAATATGGACCTGAAGAGAGAATTCAAATGTCTAGATTGAGACAAACTATTGCTAAACGACTTAAGTCTGCTCAAGAGACAGCAGCTATGCTAACAACTTTTAATGAGGTTGACATGTCAAAGGTTATTAATTTTAGAAAAGAAAACCAAGATGAGTTTAAGAATAAATTTAATATTAAGTTAGGATTTATGTCCTTTTTCGTTAAAGCATCAATAAAAAGTTTAAAATTGTATCCAGCAATAAATGCCGAGGTTGAGAACAATGACATAATTTATAAAAATTATTATAATATTAGTTTTGCTGTTGGAACTGAGAAAGGATTAGTTGTGCCTGTATTGAAAAAT
Organism: uncultured Pelagibacteraceae bacterium; assembly: GCA_902619925.1. Lineage (GTDB taxonomy): Bacteria > Pseudomonadota > Alphaproteobacteria > Pelagibacterales > Pelagibacteraceae > Pelagibacter. Next base: position 85,271 of record CACNFY010000001.1, on the reverse strand, counting down.
GCAGATGAAATGTCATTTGCTGATATAGAAAAAAATATTAAAATCTTGTCAGATAAAGCAGATAAAGGAAGTTTATCAATAGAAGATTTACAAGGTGGGACGTTTACAATAAGTAACGGAGGTGTTTATGGTTCAATGTTATCAACTCCTATTATAAACCCACCGCAATCAGGTGTATTAGGTATGCACAATATTGTAGAGAGAGCAATTGTATTGAATGGTGAAATTAAAATTAGACCAGTTATGTATTTAGCATTGTCATATGATCACAGAATTATCGATGGTAAAGAAGCGGTGTCGTTTTTAAAAGAAATTAAGGAAAATTTAGAGGAACCTGAAAAACTATTTTTAGATAATTAAATGTCAGAAAAGTTTGATGTAACTGTGATTGGTGGTGGACCTGCTGGATATGTATGTGCCATAAGAGCCTCACAGCTTGGATTGAAAACTGCATGTATAGAGTCTAGAGAAACGCTTGGCGGAACTTGTTTAAATATTGGGTGTATACCCTCAAAAAGTTTATTAAATTTATCTGAGTATTTTCATAAAGCCCAAAATTTCTCAAAAATTGGAATTGAAACTGGTGATATAAAGTTAAATCTTCCAAAAATGATGAAAAATAAAGACAAAGCAGTTACCATTTTAACAAAAGGAGTAGAGTTTTTGCTTAAAAAAAATAAAGTAAATTACATCAAAGGTAAAGGAAGTCTATTAGGAGACAACAAAGTCTTAATCAGAACCAAAGATAATCAAACAAAAACTATTGAGAGTAAAAATATTATAATTGGCACTGGATCTGAAGCTGCAGAATTACCTGGAGTAAAGTTTGATGAAAAAAAAATTTTATCCTCAACTGGAGCATTAAGTATGTCTGAAGTACCAAAAAAAATGATAATAATAGGAGGTGGTTATATTGGACTAGAAATGGGATCAGTTTGGTCAAGACTTGGATCAGAGGTACATGTAATAGAATATCTTGATCATATAACACCAGGGTTAGATAAAGAGATATCGAATGAATTTATGAGGATTTTAAAAAAACAAAAAATAAATTTTCATTTAAATACAGAGGTTAAAAAAGTATTAAAAACAGAAAACGGCGTGACTATTGAGACAAATGATGTTCAAAATAATAAGAACGTATTCAATGGTGATGTGGTACTAGTATCAGTAGGTAGAAAACCATACACTGAGAGTCTAAATTTAGATAAAGTTAGAATTGCTTGTGATGAAAAAGGTAGAATAAAAGTAAACAATAAATTTCAAACAAATGTAAAAAATATTTATGCTATTGGTGACGTTATAAATGGTCCTATGTTAGCACATAAAGCTGAGGAAGAAGGGATTGCAGTTGCCGAATTAATTGCAGGTCAAGCAGGACATGTAAATTATGATTTGATACCTGGGGTAATTTATACATCACCAGAAGTAGCTTATGTTGGAAAAAATGAGGAAGAATTAAAAAAAAATAATATTAATTACAAAGTTGGAAAATTTCCTTTTATGGCCAATTCAAGAGCGAAGGCTATAGACCAACCAGAGGGTTTCGTAAAAATTCTGGCAGATTATAAAACAGATAAAGTTTTGGGTGTTCATATAATAGGACCACATGCCGGAGAAATGATAGCTGAAATGTCAGTAGCTATGGAATTTGGTGCTAGCTCAGAGGATATAGCAAGAACTTGCCATGCTCATCCAACTTTTTCAGAGGCTATAAAAGAGGCAGCTTTGTCGGTAGATAAAAGACAGATTCATTCGTAATATATAAAATATCTAATTATGAAATATCCTGTTTTATTACCAAATATTTTTGGGTATCCTTTTACATATAATAGTAAAAAAAAACTAGATATTGGTCAGTATGTCAAAGTTCCTTTTGGCAAAGCTCAAATTACAGGATTAATTTGGCATAAGTTTGAGGAAGATACTAAAAAAATATTTCGAATTAAAAATATATTAGAAGAAATAAATACACCTAAATTAAATGTAAAAATGCTGAAATTTTTAGAATGGTTTTCTGAATACAATATGATTCCGCTTGGAATGTCTCTAAAATTACATCTACTCAGTAATGAAGCAATAGAAGAATTTGACAAAAAAATTTATGATCATTATTTAAATAACAAAATTCCAAAAGATTTTAAATTTTCTCAAGAACAAATGGATGCTATAAAAAAAATGGAAAGTAAAACTCCTGGTTTTAGAGTTCATTTGCTTCAAGGAACTACTGGTTCCGGAAAAACTTTAGTTTATTTTAATTCAGTTATGGAGAAAGTTAAAAAGGGTTTACAAGCATTGATTTTGCTTCCCGAAATTGGTCTTACTTTTGAATTTGAAAAAAAATTCGTAGAATTTTTTGGATTTAATCCAGCTATCTGGCATTCAGGAATTTCAAAAAAAAATAAAAAAATTATATGGAGTGGGTTAGCAAATGGAAAAATAAAAGTAGTAATAGGTGCTCGCTCGTCATTATTTTTACCATTTAAAAACCTAGGTGAAATTGTAGTGGACGAGGAACATGACCAATCTTTTAAACAAGATGAAGGAGTAATTTATAATGCTAGAGATATGGCTATAGCTAGAGCAAAATTCGAAAATATTCCAATCAATTTAATCAGTGCTGTTCCCTCTGTTGAAACATTCCAAAATATCAAAAATAACAAATATTCTTATTCGAGATTGATAAAAAGATATAAAAATGCAAGTTTACCAAAACACGAAATAATTAATCTTAGAGAGCACAAACCCCCCAAAAAAAATTTTATTAGTCCATTGACGCAAGAAAAAGTTTTAAACCATCTTAAAAAAGGAGATCAGGTTTTATTTTTTATTAATAGAAGGGGATATTCGCCACATGTTATGTGTAAGAATTGTTTAAAAGTATTTTCATGTTTAAATTGTTCTATAAACTTAGTCTATCATAAAAGAAAAGATAAATTACACTGTCATTATTGTGGTTTTACATCTAGTCTTGAAAGAAGTTGTTCAAAAGATAAAAAATGTGAATTAATTTTTAGTGGTCCTGGAGTTGAAAAAATAAACGAAGAAGTCAATAATTTGTTCCCAAATTATAAGACACAAATATTCTCAAGTGATACTATGAGCAAGAAATCCTCAAGTCTATTATTAGAAAAAATTATAAATAATAAAATTAATATATTAGTTGGCACTCAACTTATTTCAAAAGGTTTTCATTTTCCAAATCTAAATTGTATTGTGATTTTGGATATTGATTTATCTTCATATGGACATGATTTAAGAGCTTCAGAAAAAAATCTTCAATTATATCATCAATTATCTGGTAGAGCGGGTCGGGAAGGAAAACCAGCAACTGTTTATTTTCAAACTTACGATTTGAAATCCAAAACCATAAATACCTTAACTAATGATGATCCATTTATTTTTCTTGAAAACGAAATTAAAATTAGAAAGAAATTTAATCTTCCACCATTTGAAAGATTTATTAGTTTAATACTAACTTCTCATGACTCAAAAAAATTATATTTGCAGTCGGTAGATATTAAAAATTTTTTGGTTAAAAATATTAAAATTAGAGTTTTGGGACCTGTTGAGGCACCAATATTTAGAATAAAAAAAAAATATAGGTATAGAATTTTATTAAGATCTCCAAAATCAATAAATTTGCAAAAAAAATTGTCAAAATTACTTAAAAATTTCCAGATTCAACCTGGAGTAAAATTAACTGTTGATGTTGATCCAATTACCTTCAATTAATACATTTTTAAATTGAATTTAGACAAATCTGTCGCTTGAAGCCTTAAAATACTTATGTTATTTAAACACAATTTTATCATTAAGGAATATTAAGTTGACTGAAATCTCCCCCTCATTATCTGTTAATAATAGTTATTCTCAAGCATTATATGAACTTGTTGAAGAGGAAAAATCAATTGATCAAGTAGAGAAAGAAGCGACCGCAATTTTAAAATTAATTATCAAAAGCACGGAATTTGTAAATTTAATTAAAGATCCTAGAAATACTCAGTCTGAACAGATAAATGCAATATCAGCAATTTGTGAAAGATATAAATTAAACAATACATTAATTAAGTTTCTAAAATTTTTAATATCGAAGAGACGATTATTTTTTTTAGAAAAAATTTTGAGAGATTTTTTAACTATTTGTTCCTCAAAAAGAGGTGAAATTATAGCAAAATTAACAGCAGCAAAAGAGTTATCGACCTCCGAATTAGATAACATTAAAAATAGCTTAAAAGAAAATTTTGGTTCTAACCTTAAATTAAAATTTAAATATGATCCCAGTTTACTCGGTGGTCTTATTGTACAAGTTGGAAGTATTATGATTGATACTTCGATTAAAAATAAATTACAACAAATTGAAAACAAAATGATAGAGGCATAAATGGAAATTAATCCTTCAGAAGTAACAAAAATATTAAAAGAGCAAATTAGAAAAACAGGAGATAAAGCTGAAGTTTCAGAGGTAGGGCAAGTACTCTCGGTTGGTGATGGGATTGCACGTATATATGGATTAGATAATGTTCAAGCTGGTGAAATGGTAGAATTTTCTGATAGTTCGAAGGGAATGGCTTTAAACTTGGAGAGTGATAATGTCGGTGTTGTAATATTTGGAGACGATAGAGCTATTAAAGAAGGAGACACTGTAAAAAGAACTGGAGCAATCGTCGATGTACCAGTTGGTAAAGAATTATTAGGTAGAGTTGTTGATGCATTGGGAAATCCTATAGATGGAAAGAGTCCACTGGATAAATCTCTTAAGAGAAATAGAGTTGAGGTAAAAGCTCCTGGTATTATTCCAAGAAAATCTGTAAGTGAACCTATGCAAACAGGATTAAAAGCAATTGATAGTTTAATACCAGTAGGCAGAGGACAGAGGGAGCTTATAATTGGTGATAGGCAAACAGGAAAAACAGCTGTAGCAATTGATACTATAATCAATCAGAAAAAAATAAATCAGTCAGATGATGAGAGTAAAAAACTTTATTGTATTTATGTAGCTGTGGGACAGAAAAGGTCAACAGTTGCACAGATTGTTAAAACTTTAGAGGATGCTGGTGCAATGGAATATACAACAATCGTATCAGCAACTGCTTCAGACTCTGCACCTTTACAGTTTTTAGCGCCTTATACTGGATGTACAATGGGTGAATATTTTAGAGACAATGGTATGCATGCCTTGATAATTTATGACGATTTATCTAAGCAGGCAGTTGCTTACAGACAAATGTCATTACTGCTAAGAAGACCTCCAGGAAGAGAAGCATACCCTGGTGATGTTTTTTATTTACATAGTAGATTATTAGAAAGAGCAGCAAAACTTAATGATGAAAGTGGCGGAGGTTCTTTAACAGCACTACCAATTATAGAAACCCAAGCAGGAGATGTATCTGCATATATACCTACCAACGTTATTTCTATTACAGATGGTCAAATTTTTTTAGGAACTGAAATATTCAATCAGGGAATTAGACCTGCTATTAACGTTGGTTTATCTGTTTCTCGTGTAGGGTCAGCGGCGCAAACAAAAGCAATGAAAAAAGTTGCTGGATCAATTAAATTAGAATTAGCACAATATAGAGAAATGGCAGCTTTTGCACAATTTGGATCTGATTTAGATGCATCAACGCAACAATTGTTAAACAGAGGTTCAAAACTAACTGAGCTCTTAAAACAAAAACAATATTCTCCAATGACAGTAGAAGAACAGGTAATATCAATTTTCTGCGGAGTTAAAGGGTTCTTGGATGATGTTGAACTAAAGGATATTGCAGAATTTGAGAATAAAATTCTTGAAAAATGTAAATCAGAAAATTCTGAAATATTAGAGTCTATAAGAAGTTCTGGCAAACTCGACGACGAAAACGAGAAAAAGCTTTCTGATTTAATCACAAATTTAAAATCTAGTATGAAATAATTATGCCCAGTTTAGATGATTTAAAAAAAAGAATTACCAGTGTTAAGTCCACTCAAAAAATAACAAAAGCTATGAAAATGGTAGCAACCGCAAAATTAAGGAAAGCACAAGAAAATGCAGAGAAAGGCAGACCATACTCAGAAAGAATGAACAATATTATTTTAAATCTTTCAAAAAATATATCTGACAAAGAAAATTCTTCTAAACTTTTAGTTGGAACAGGAAGAGAGGATACACATCTTTGTATTGTATTAACTGCTGACAGAGGTTTGTGTGGAGGCTTTAATACTAATATAATTAAAAAAGCAAAAAACTATTTTGATAAATTAAGTAAAGAGGGTAAAAAATTTAAAATAATAACTGTAGGAACAAAAGGTTATGATCAATTGAAAAGAAATTACAAAGATAAGATTATTGAAAAAATATCTTTTAAGGATTCAAAAAATATTAATTATTTTGATGCAGAAAAGGTTGGAAGTCTTATTTTAGAAAAATTTGATAAAGAGGAATTCGATATATGTACTATATTTTATAATAAATTCAAAAATGTAATGACTCAAATTCCTCAGCAACAGCAAATCATACCTCTTCAAAGTGAAGAGGAAAATGATTCTTCTAATGAGCAGCCTGATGATAGCTATGAGTTTGAACCAGACGAAGATGAGATATTAAGTAATTTATTGCCAAAAAACATTTCTACTCAAATTTTTAAGGCGATGTTAGAAAATTCAGCAAGCGAGCAGGGTTCTAGGATGACAGCAATGGATAATGCAACTAGAAACGCTGGTGAATTAGTTGATAAACTTTCTATTGAATACAATAGAAGTCGACAAGCAGCTATAACAAAAGAGTTAATTGAAATCATATCAGGAGCGGAGAGTTTATAATATGAGCAAAAAAGGATATATAACACAAGTAATCGGGGCAGTGGTTGATGTAAAATTTGATGGAGAATTACCAGAAATCTTGACTGCTTTAGAATGTAATAATGGTGGAACGAGACTAGTATTAGAAGTTGCACAGCACTTAGGAGAGTCCAGCGCAAGAACAATAGCTATGGATAGCACTGAGGGATTAAAAAGAGGCGATGAAGTAACTGATACAGGAAAACCAATTCAAGTTCCAGTAGGTCCAAAAACACTAGGTAGAATTATAAACGTAATCGGTGAACCAATCGATCAAAAAGGCGAGGTTGAAACTAAAGAAAATTGGCCAATACACAGACAAGCGCCATCATTTAATGATCAATCGACAGAAACTGAAATTCTAGTAACAGGTATTAAAGTAATTGACTTATTGGCACCATACGCAAAAGGCGGAAAAATCGGCTTGTTTGGTGGAGCAGGTGTCGGAAAAACAGTAATCATTATGGAATTAATTAATAACATTGCAAAAGCTCATGGTGGTTTTTCAGTTTTTGCTGGTGTTGGTGAGAGAACAAGAGAAGGAAATGATCTATATCATGAAATGATTGAGTCAGGAGTAATTAAACCTGACGGAGATGGTTCGAAAGCAGCACTAGTTTATGGACAAATGAATGAACCTCCCGGAGCTAGAGCTAGAGTGGCGTTGACCGGATTGACTGTTGCTGAATATTTTAGGGATCAAGAAGGACAAGATGTATTGTTTTTTGTTGATAATATCTTCAGATTTACCCAAGCGGGATCAGAAGTTTCTGCGTTATTAGGAAGAATACCTTCTGCAGTAGGATATCAGCCAACTTTGGCAACTGACATGGGAAATTTACAAGAGAGAATTACTACTACAAACAAAGGTTCTATAACCTCTGTACAAGCTATTTATGTGCCAGCAGATGATTTAACCGATCCTGCACCCGCGACTTCATTTTCCCATTTGGATGCAACAACTGTTCTATCGAGACAAATTGCAGAACTAGGTATATATCCTGCAGTTGATCCACTCGACTCAACTTCAAGAATACTAGATCCAAGAATTGTAGGTGATGAGCATTATAGAGTAGCTAGAGAGGTCCAAAAAATACTTCAGACCTACAAATCCTTACAAGATATCATTGCAATTTTGGGAATGGATGAGTTATCTGAGGAAGACAAGTTAACTGTGGCTAGGGCGAGAAAAATACAAAGATTTTTATCGCAACCATTTTTTGTTGCAGAGGTTTTTACAGGTTCTCCTGGGAAGCTTGTAGACCTAGAGTCCACGATTAAAGGATTTGATGCTATTTGTAAAGGTGAATATGATCATTTACCTGAAGCGGCCTTTTACATGGTAGGAACTATTGAAGAGGCAGTTGAAAAAGCTGAAAAAATGGCAAAAGACGCAGCTGCTTAATGAGTGAAGAGTTTAAAATAGAAATTGTCAATCCAGAGAGTTCTTTTTATGTTAACGAAGGTATAATTGAGGCTGTGGTGCCTGCTTACGAGGGAGAAATGGGAATTTTAAAAGATCACATATCAATAATTTCCTTTTTAAAACCAGGTATAATCAAAGTGTTAACTAAAACTGGAGAGGAAAATTTTTATGTAGAGGATGGAATATTAGAATTTAAGAATAACTCTCTGTCAATATTAACTAGCATAATAATGGATTTAAAAAATATTGATAAATCTTTATTAAGTGAAAATCTTAAAAAAGCTGAAAATGAGTTAGAGTATACAGAGTTAAATGATCAAGCTAGATTTTTAATTTCACAAAAAGTGGAAATATTAAAATCAATTAATTAAATAATTTTTCTTAATTCCTCTTGGATTTTTTTATAAACCTCTAGCTTAAAATGGACTACTACATTAGTTAGATCCTTTATGTCTATCCACTTCCACTCAAAAAACTCTGGCTTTTTTGTTTTTATGTTTATTTCTTTGTCGTTACCATTGAATCTCATTATATACCATTTTTGGTTTTGGCCTTTATATTTACCTTTCCATATAATTCCTAAGAGATAGTCAGGCAATTCATATGAAATATATCCATCTAACTCCTTTAATAATGAAACATTTTCAATGCTAGTTTCTTCTTTAAGTTCTCTTAAAGCCGCTTCAAAGTAATTTTCTCCTTCATCTACACCTCCTTGCGGCATTTGCCAAAAATTTTTAGGATTATCAATTCTTTTTGCTACAAAAATTTGATTGTATTTATTGAGAACTACAATCCCCACACCACTTCGTAGAGGAAGATTTTGAAATTTAGATTTCATTTAACTATTTAAAAGTTTTAATGCAAACTTTAGCTGGTTATCTGTTTCAGTATTTATTCTAAATTCTTCAGTTTCTTCTTCCACTTCAAAATCCGGAACAACTCCTACTTCTGAAATAGAGTCTCCAGATGGCAAATAGTATTTTGAGACAGTGAGTCTTATTGCACCATTATTTTTCAAAGGAATTATAGATTGAACAGAACCTTTCCCATATGATCTTTCACCAATTAAAATAGCTCTTTTGTGATCCTTTAATGCGCCTGCAACTATTTCTGAAGCTGATGCTGAACCATAATTTATTAATACAATCATTGTGCTTCCGTTTAAAATATCTCCCGCTTTAGCAAACCATTTTCTATTTTCTATGCTCTTCCTACTTTTTGTTGAAACAATTTCACCATTTTCAAGAAAATAATCCGAAATTTTAATAGCCTGAGAAAGCAAACCACCAGGATTGTTTCTTAAATCTAAAATATAGTGTTTAATATTTTTGTCTCTTTTAAACTCATTTATTTTCTTTTTAATTTGATCTCCGCTGTTCTCATTGAAAGATGTAAGCCTAATGTATCCTACATTTTCGTCTTTAATCTCACTTTTTACTGACGTCACTTCAATTATTTCTCTTGTAATAGTAAATTTTAAAGATTTTTTTAAACCTATTCGTCTTACTGTAATTTCTATATCAGAACCAACTGGACCTCTCATAAGTTCTACAGCCTCAGATAATGACTTTCCTTGAACTTGGGTGTCATTTATTTTAATTATGTAGTCTCCAGCTTTGACACCAACTCTGTAAGCTGGCGAATTATCAAGAGGAGATATTACTTTTACTACTCCAGCCTCCATACTAACCTCAATTCCTAAACCTCCAAATTCTCCACTAGTCTCAGTTGCCATACTTTTAAAAGCCTCTGGAGACATATATGCTGAATATGGATCTAGTGACTGCAAAACACCATTAATAGCTGCGTCCATTGCATCGTTTTGATTTATTTCCTCTACGTAATCTTTGTTAATTTTATCTAATACTTCACTAAAGGTATCAATTTTATCATAAATATCTGAATGAGAATACTTGATAAAAACAGTATTAAAAATTATTAAGGTTAAAATTAATAAAATATTCTTCATACAATTACCTTTTCTTTAGGTATCAATTCTGACCATATTTTTTCTAGTTCGTAAAATTTTCTTTTTTCAGGATTAAAAATATGAATAATTAAATCGATTCCATCGACCAATTTCCAATCGTTACTGTCTCTTCCTTCTATTTTTGAGTCTTTAATGCCTTGACGTTTTAATTCTTCAAGTACTTGTTCGGATAAAGATTGAATATGTCTTGAAGAAGTACCACTCGCAATTATCATAAAGTCAGCTATTGTGGATTTCCCCTTTAAATCTATTGTAATGATATTTGAAGCTTTGTTATTGTCTAAGGTAGTAACTATTATATCTTTTAACTCAGAAAATTTTGCCATTAATTTTTTCAACCATATCAAATATTTCTTAATTTTGAAGATGAAATATTGACTTTATCAAATTTAACAAATTTTAATCTATTTTTACCTAATTTTTTATATGTGACAGATTTCAGAGAACTTGATTTAAAACCCATTCGATCAAAAACTATTATTTGACATTTTTCAGATATTTGCTTCCATTTGAGCCATTTATGAAAACTTATCAGGTTGTCAGCTCCCATTATTAAATATAAAGATGTATTTTTATTTTTTTTTTTTAAATAATTAATCAAATTTATTGTTCTATTCGATTTAATTTTACTTTCAAAATGTTGTATTTTGATAAAAGAATATTTATTTATAAGTTTTTTTGAAAGAGCTATTCTACTACTTAAATTTAAAGCACTTTTTTTTTTGAAAGGATTTTTTTTAGTAATCGCCCAAATAACTTTATTTAATTTAAATCTTTTTTTTGACTCTAAGGTTATCTTTAAATGACCTAAGTGCGGTGGATCAAACGAACCTCCTAATATACCAAGTTTATTTGTATTAGTTTTATTCAAATTATTTTCTAATCTGTCCTTTGCCTCTTACTTCATATTTGTAAGTTACCAATTGATTTAAACCTACTGGACCTCTAGGGGGAAGCTTATTTGTTGATATACCAACTTCTCCTCCAAAGCCAAATTCTCCTCCATCAGCAAATTGTGTAGAAGAATTTTGAATTGCAATTGAACTTTTAACATTTCTTAAAAAATACTTTGCAGCATTATTGTCTTTAGTGACAATAGCATCTGTATGCATCGTACCATATTTATTTATGTGTCTGACTGCATCTGAAACATTTTTTACAGTTTTCACTGATATTTTTGAGGTCAAATATTCTTTAGACCAATCATTTTCATTAGCTATAAATGTTTTCCCTTTATAGAATTTTCTTGCTTTTTTATCAGCGTAAATTTCACAATTTTCTTTTTCTAAAACAGATAAAATTGGATTGATATATTTTCTCAAAACTTTTTCATGAATCAGCAACGTTTCAGTTGCTCCACAAATACTCGTGTTTCTCATTTTTGCATTTAAAACAATTTCTTGTGCCATTTTTAAATTTGCATTTTTGTCAATAAATGTATGGCAGACTCCTTCTAAATGTCCAATGATTGGTATATTTGAGAATTTTTGAACTGTTTTTACTAATCCTTTTCCTCCTCTAGGTATTAAAACATCTATATATTTATTCATTTTGGATAAGATAAATTTAACAACTTTTCTATCTTTAATATTTATAAATTGAACAAAGTTTTCGTTAACTTTAAAAGATTTTAAAGATTTTCTAAATAATTTAGATAAAATTTTGTTACTATTATATGCCTCAGAACCACCTCTTAAAATAACGCTATTTCCAGATTTAAAACATAAACACGATACATCAGCTGTAACATTTGGTCTACTTTCATAAATTATGCCTATTACTCCAATTGGGATTGTTACCTGACTTATATTTAATCCACTTGGTGCTAGCCATTTTTTCAAAATTTTATTAGTAGGATCTTTAATTTTTATAATATTTTTAATCGAACTCTCAATATTTTTTATTTTTTTTTCGTTAAGCTCAAGCCTTTTAATCATATTTTCTTTTAAATTTTGTCTTATAGCTCTTGATACATCTTTTTTATTTTCAATTAGAATTTTTTTTTTATTGGTTCTAATTAATTTTAAAAAATTCAATAGTATTTTATTTTTAATTTTTTCACTCACCGTTTCGCTTGATGCAGATTTAGCTTTAATACCCATTTTAATTAAATTTTTCATTTTATACCTCTACCATATCATCTTTATGTACTACCTCTGATTTTGATATATATCCTAAAATATCTTTAATTTTATTTGAATGTTCTCCTTGAATTTTTCTAATTTCCTCCGCGCTGAAAGAACTTAAACCTCTTGCAAATTCTTTTAAATTTTTATCCAAAATTTTTACATGATCTCCTTTATAAAATTCTCCGCTGACTTTTTTAATTCCAGCTGCCAATAAACTTTTACCTTTCTTTAGTGCCGATACAGCTCCATCATCAATAATAAGATTCCCTTTCGGTGATATAGAACTCACTATCCATTTTTTCCTCGCATGTAATTTTGAAATTTTTGGTAAAAACCATGTACAATTATATTTTTTATCAATGTTTTTTAAAGGTCGTTTTTTAAAACCATTAGCTATTGCCATTACACATCCTGAATTTTGACAAATTTTTGCTGCCTCTAGTTTAGTTTTCATTCCACCAGTTCCGTATTTTCCAGAATTTCTAGTTGCGTATTTTTCTACATCATTATTGATGCTTTTTATTTCATTTATTAATTTTGCAGTTTTAAAAATTTTTGGATCTTTAGAATATAATCCATCTACGTCTGATAATAAAATAAGACAATCGGCACTAGAAATTTGTGCAACTCTTGAAGCTAATCTATCATTATCACCATACTTAATTTCAGAAGTAGCTATACTGTCATTTTCATTAACTATCGGCACATAACCAAGTTTAAATAAATTATCAAATGTTCTTTTCGCATTTATTGCTCTTCTTCTTTGCTCTGTATCTTCCAATGTTAATAATATTTGTGAAATATTAATATTATTCTTACTAAAAATTTTTTTAAAAACATTGATTAATTCAATTTGTCCTATAGATGCTACAGCTTGACTTTTGTCTAATTTAATATTTTTTTTATTTAAATTTAATTTTTTACACCCTAAAGCAATAGCACCAGAACTCACAATAATTATATTCTTTTTCTTATTTAAAAGCTCCTTTACATCTTTGGCAAAATTTTCTAACCAGTTTTGTCTAAAAATTTGTTTTTCACTTACTAATAGAGCCGATCCCAATTTAATTACAATTGTTTTGGAGTTTTTAAGATACATATTTAATAATTTTAGATTTAAATTTTGATATCAATTTTTTATTTAATGTAGATATTACCAAAATATCTTTTTTTAATTTGGTTGTAAATTTTTTTTTCTTCTCATTTATTTCATCTTCTTCAAGAAGATCTACTTTGTTAAAAACAATGATTTCCTCTTTATCGAGCAATTTCTTACTATATTTACCAAGCTCTTTTCTAACTTGCTTATAAGATTTTTCAAGATCAATCTCATTAATATCTATTAAATGAAGGAGAGTTTTACATCTTTCTATATGTTTTAAAAATTTAATTCCTAAACCTACTCCGCTATGAGCATTCTCAATTAAACCAGGAATGTCTGCGATTGTAACTTCTTTATCATCATATTTTGCTACTCCGAGGTTTGGATTTATTGTAGTGAATTTATAATTTGCTATTTTAGGCTTTGCGCTAGTTATGGAAGCAAGTAAACTTGATTTACCAGCGTTAGGTAATCCTATTATCCCTATATCTGCGATTGTTTTAAGTTGAAGATATATCCAGAAATCTTCTCCCATCTTACCTTTGGTAAATTTTCTTGGTGCTCTATTGGTAGATGATTTAAACCTAGTATTACCGAATCCACCTTTACCACCAATAGCGGCGACATATTTATCATTTTCAGTTTTAAAGTCGTATATTAATGTTTTATTATCCTCCTCAAAAACCTGTGTTCCGACGGGTACTTTAAGATACAAATCTTCTCCACTCCGTCCCGTTTGGTTTTTTCCTTTTCCATCTTCACCTCTCTTCGCTTTAAAATGTTGTTGGTACCTATAATCTATTAAAGTATTTAAATTTCTTTCCGAGATTAAAATTATTGAACCACCTTTACCTCCATCACCTCCATCTGGACCACCAAATTCAATAAATTTTTCACGCCTGAAACTAGGTGAACCAGATCCACCGTTTCCAGCTTTAATATAAATTTTAACTTGGTCTAGAAATTTCATACGACGATTTTATTATTTAGATTAATTGGGTTTTACTGAAACAAATGTTCTGTCAGATTTTTTTTTCTTAAAAACAACAGTACCTTTAACCACAGAAAATATAGAGTGGTCTTTTCCCATTTTTACATTCTCACCAGGAAAAATTTTTGTTCCTCTTTGTCGAATGATGATATTACCTGGAAGTACAATTTGGCCACCATATTTTTTTACTCCTAATCTTCTACCGGCGCTATCTCTTCCGTTTCTAGACGATCCACCTGCTTTTTTTGTAGCCATAACTTACCTTACTTATTTCCAATCTCTTTTTTTTGATCTTTATTTCTTTCGTTATTCGAAGTCATTTTATTAGCTTCGGAAAATAATTTACCATCTTTTGAAAAAATTTTCATTATTCTTATCATTGAGTACAGTTGTCTATGTCCGTTTTTCCTTCTAGAGTTTTGTCTTCTTCTTTTTTTAAATATTAATACTGTCTTATTTTTGGAATTTTTTACAAGATTAGCCTCAACTTTTGCTCCCTCTATAACAGGACTTCCTAATTCAATATTCTTATCATCACCATACGCAAGAATATTATTAAAAAGAATTGTTTTTTCGTCTTTTAAGTTTTCAATTCTCTCAATTTTTAATATTTCTCCAGCCTTAACCTTATATTGTTTTCCACCTGTTTGTATCACTGCAAAAGTCATTGTTTTATTTAATTTTATAATTGGCAATATAATCCTCGTTAACTTGTAGTCAAGTTGAATAACCTAGAAATTATCCTTTAAATCTCTCAATTTTTTAAAAGTTTCGAATTTTTCCGTTTTTAAAAAAATATTTGATTGCAATTCATCCTCTAAACTTGTTGGGGTGGTTGGTTGTCCAACATTAAGAAGTTGATTGATTTTTATAATTTTATTTTTTAATTGAATATTATTAGGATCATTAATTAGGCAAAAGTTAGAATTGTTTTTCGTATACTCATGGCCAAAATAGATCATAGTATCTTTAGAAAATTTTTTTATTATCTTAAGAGAACTGAACATTTGATTATGTGATCCCTCAAAAATTCTACCGCAACCTAAAGAAAAAAGTGTATCACCAGTGAATAAAAAATTGTTTTTGTGAAAATGAAATATTACATGACCTAAAGTATGTCCAGGTGTGTGGTATGTTGTAAATTCAAAATCGTCATTTTCATACAATTCTTTATCATTTAAGAAAGTATCTATTCCTGGAATGTTTTCTTTATCACCAATAAATCCAAAAATATTACAATTAAATTTTTTTTTTAATTCTAAATTCCCACCTACGTGGTCATTATGGTGGTGTGTATTCAGAATATATTTTAAGTTAATTTTCTTTTTTTTTATAATATCAATTATTGGAGGTGCTTCACTTGGATCAATAACACATGCATTATTATTTTTTTCATTAATAACGATATAAGAAAAATTATCGGAGAGACAATTGATTGTTAATACTTTCATACTAATTTTCTATTTCAAATATACCTAGCTCTGAAGACAAGTTCTTATAATTCAAATTTTTTTTAGTAATATAAGATACTTCTTTTCCACTTAAAGAAATCGATTTTGTTAATTTTAAATCTCTTTTATTACAAAAATTCACAAAATCCTTAATTGTGCACATATGTAAGTTAGGAGTATTATACCATTCATTAGGTAAATTTTCAGTTACAGGCATTGTTCCTTTAAATAGTAAATCTATTCTTACCTTCCAATGTCCAAAATTTGGAATAGTTACTATTGCCTTTTTTCCAACTCTTAGTAGTTCATACAAAACCTTTTCTGGATTTAAGAATGCTTGAAGTGTTTGACTTAAAATTACATAGCTAAAAGATTTATTTGGAAACTGACCTAGATCTAACTCAGCGTTACCCTCTATAACTGTTAGACCTTTTTCTATACAGGATTGAACATTATCTTTGGATATCTCTAAACCTCTAATATTATTAGAAATATTATCTAAAATGTATTTCATTAATTCTCCATTACCACAACCCACATCTAATATTTTTGAGTTATTTTCTATTAAAGAAGAGATAATTTTAAATTCTTGTTTCATTAATATTTTTATACGAATTATTTAGAAAATTTTTTATAGCACTTAGAAAATCAGGAACATCCAATAAAAACGAGTCATGCCCTTTATCAGAAGTTATTTCAATAAATCCTACATCTGCTCCAATAGCATTTAAAGCAATAACTATTTCTCTATTTTCATTAGTTGGGTAAAGCCAATCAGATGTGAATGAAATTATAAAAAATTTAGTTTTGCTGTGCTTAAAAGCATCTGAAAGATTACCATTGAATTGCTTTGTTAAATCGAAGTAATCCATTGCTCTTGTAATATATAAATAACTGTTTGCATCGAACCTATCGACAAAAACTGAACCTTGATACCTTAAATAGCTTTCAATTTGAAAATCAGCATCAAAACTAAAGTTTAGAGTATCTCTCTCCTGAAGTTTCCTTCCAAATTTTTCTTGTAATCCTTTTTTAGATAGGTATGTAATATGAGCTGCCATTCTAGCTACTGACAAACCTTTTGATGGAGATTTTCCATTTTCTAAATATTTTCCATTACTCCACTCATTGTCCGCCATAATTGCTTGTCTACCTAGTTCATTTAATGCAATGTTTTGAGCGGAATGACTTGCTGTACACGCAATTGGAATAGCCACCTCAGCTTTATTTGGAAAGTTAGAAATAAACTGTAATACTTGCATGCCGCCCATTGAACCACCTATTACTGCGAATAGTTTTTCTATCTTAAAATAATCCAATAAGAAATTTTGTGCATTAACCATATCATTAATTGTGATAACAGGAAAATTAGAACCATAAGGTTTATTTGTAAGGGGATCAATACTTGAAGGTCCAAAGGATCCCATGCATCCACCGATTACATTTGCACTTATAACAAAAAATTTATTTGTATCTATAGCTTTATTTGGGCCAAGGGCATAATTCCACCAACCTTCTTTATTAGTAATAGGATTTTTACCACAGGGAAATTGGTCTCCCGTTAATGCATGAAAAATTAAAATAGCATTATTTTTTTTTTTATTTAACTTACCGTATGTTTCATAGGCAATTGGAAAATTTGAAATTTCCTTTCCACAATCCAGTTTTAATATGTCTGTAACTATATATTTTTTTAAACTTTCTATATTATTCATAATTTTTTTGTGAATTGTGAGGAAAAAAACTTTTTTAGCGGTTTTTTTATAGCGCTCGCAATTCAGTTAAATCAGCGCAAATAATGTTTACATTATAGGTTTTTATATGTCAAATTTTTAAATAATTTACTTATTTAATTTAATTAATTAATAATTTAATTATAAATACCAAAAATACGAATACATATGAAATTAAGCAAATTTAATAACCTAAAATTTCAGTCTTATAAGCCAGGAAAATATGAAATACCAAATTTAAAAAAAATAAGTAAAATTGTTAAATTATCTGCAAATGAATCCGCATTGGGCGCCAGCCCTAAAGTGAAAGCTATTTTAAGAAAAGATATCAATACCTCTAAATATCCAGATTATACTTCAAAATTATTAAGGAAACAAATCGCAATAAAATTTAAATGTGATTCAAATAAAGTGATTTGTGGATCTGGATCTGATGAAATTATCCAAATGCTTTGTCAATTGATTTTAAACAAAGGTGATCAAGTAATCGTACCAGAATATAGTTTTTTAATGTATAGAATTTACTCATCAATTTCTGGCGCTAAGGTTATATTTTCCAAAGAAAAAAATTATAAAATTTCTGTAAATAATATTATTAGAAATGTAAATAAAAAAACTAAAATTGTTTTTTTAGCTAATCCTAATAATCCTACTGGAACATACCTTTATAAAAAAGAGTTAATTAATTTAAGAAGAAAATTAAGAAAGGATGTTTTATTGGTTATTGATGACGCCTATTTCGAGTATATGAAAGATAAGAAATATGCCTCGGGGCTTAAAATTTTTAAAAACTATAAAAATGTTTTTATATTAAGGACATTTTCAAAAATTCATGGATTAGCAGCTTTAAGAATTGGATGGGGTTATGGTAATAAAAAAATTATTGATGCTTTAAACGTTATTAAACCACCCTTTAATGTCAATGAAATTGCACAATTGTGTGCAATTGAAGCATTAAAAGACAACAAATTTATCAACAAGTCAATTCAACATAATTTATACTGGAGTAAAAAAATTAAAAAAAAATTAGAGGAATTTGATATTTACACAAATAAAATAAGTGCAAATTTTCTTTTATTAAATTTTGATCAGTGCAAACTATCAGCGTTAAAATTTGAAAAAAAATTAGAAAAAAATGGAATTATACTTAGAGAAATGAAAACTTATGGAATTGATAATCATTTAAGATTAACAATTGGAAATACTACAGAAAATAAATTATTTCTTAACACTGTTAAAAAAATATTTAAAAATGTTTAAAAAAATTTTAATAATTGGGTGTGGTTTAATAGGATCTTCGATCCTAAAAAACTCTATAAAAAATAAATTATCAAAAAATATTTATGTATACGAAAAATCAAAAAAAAATATAAAAATAATAAAAAAAATTAGTAGAGGAATAAAGTTTATTAATAATTTAAATAAAGATATAGAGGATATAGATTTTATAATCATTTGTACTCCTATGAGTGAATACAATTCGATATTTTCAAAATTAAATAAATTACTTTTTAAAAATTCAATTATAACTGAAGTGGGATCTACAAAACGCAACTTAATAAAATTTACTAAAAATAAAAATTTAGTTTTAAGTCATCCTATTGCCGGATCAGAAGTAAGCGGACCTGAGTTTGGAAATAAAAATTTATTTTATAATAAATGGTGTATTTTGATTAACAAAGGAAAAAGAAAAAAGATCAAATTAGTAAAGAAATTTTGGCAAAAACTTGGATCTAAAGTTATTTTAATGAACGAAAAAGAGCACGATAAAATTTTTGCAATAACAAGCCACCTACCTCATTTAATCGCATATAATTTGATCAAAACAGCCCAAGATTTTCAAAAAATAGAAAAAAGAAATCTTATCAAATATAGTGCTGGTGGTCTTAGAGACTTTTCTAGAACGGCTGCATCTAATGAGGTAATGTGGCGGGATATATTTTTTAGTAATAAAGATAATATGATTAATACTATAAACAAATTTATTCAAAACCTTAATTTGATTAAGAAAAATATTAAAAATAAAAAAGACAAACAACTTAAAAGTATACTTGTAAATTCAAAAAAAGTTAGAAAACAGATAATTGAAACAAAGCAAGATGTTTCTAAACCAGATTTTGGGAGAAATATTTAAATAGAAAAAACTTTCTTAACTTTTAAACCAGCTGTTTTTTTTATTATTTTTATAGTCTTTTCTATTGGCATAGTGGTAACTTTTTTCAAAGGACCATAAGCATGAATTAGATATTTACTATTTTTGCAAACAGCCACATGTCCCTTCCAATATATTAGATCACCTGTATTAAATTTATAGTTATTTTTTCTTCCTCTCCTAAATTTAATTTGATCAATCGTATCTCGTGGGTAAAATTTATTGTTAAATTTGAAATAAATCTGGATTAAAGCAGAACAGTCAATACCCCTAAAAGTTTTTCCACCCCATAGATATTTACAATCTTTAAATAAATTAAAAATTTTTAAATAATTATTAATTTTAAAGTTTATTTTCACAACTTCACTTTTTTTGATCCATTTATTTTTATCAAATCTAAAAAATTTTGATTTTGTATCACTAACATTTATCTCACTTGAAAAGGGCAAGCACTCTTTTGTTTTTTTCGTAATTTTTGGTTCTTTAAATATATTTGCTTTTAAAACTTTAACTTTATAATTAGATACTAAATTTTTTGGATATTTATCTTTTTTAATATAACCAATGTATTTATCATACATTGTTTTAATTTTTAAATAGTTTTTCTTTTTTGAAACTATTTTAAATTTTTCTCCATATAAAATTTGAGAGCTTACTTTTGAGAATTTATTTGGCTTTTCAAAAATATTTATAAATGGTTTATTTAAGTAAAAATTATTTTTCACTGATTTGAACTTTTTTTCTAATATACCACAAACAAATTAATGATGGGAGCACCATTAATGATGTAATTATAAAAAAAATTCCCCAATCCCCATTTAACCAATCTACTAGAGCTCCAGATGATGAGGCTAGCATCGTTCTTCCTGCAGTACCAATGGAGGCTAATAATGCATATTGAGTGGCGGTATAAGTCCTATCAACTAATAAAGATATAAAGGCCACAAAAGCCACAGTTGCAAATGCAGCTGTTAAATCGTCTGCAATAACTGCGAATGCAAATAGTATTTCTGACTTTCCAACCCAATACAAAATGGCAAATAATAAATTCGTTAAGGCCATTAAAATACCAGCTATAAACATTGTTTTTAATGTACCAGCTCTCATTGCGAGTATACCGCCAATTAAAGTAAATATGACAGTTGTTATCCATCCTAATGTTTTTGAATAGATTGCTATTTCACTCTTAGAAAAACCTACCTCTTTGTAAAAAATTATAGACATTCTCCCTAAAAATGCCTCACCAATTTTAAATAGAAATACAAACCCTAAAATACCTAATGCTATTTTAATACCATTTTTTTTAAAAAAACTTGTAATAGGTCCGCCTAAGGTTTCCAATATCCATGCTAAAGTTTCAGCAAAAAAATTATTCGATCCAATTTTATTTTTTAGAGCTTCTTGATTTCTTTTTTGTAATTCTAATCTTTTTAAATTTCTATCTTCGTTAACGAATAAAAGACCAATATTCATTAAAACAACTAACAAAAAAAGTATTAGAAAAGTTAATTGCCAGTAATTATTAATACCCATATTTTGAAATATTTCAGCTGAAGATAAAGAAATTACCCCACCTAACTTGTAGCCAGTCCACCATCCAACCACCGCCATTGCAGCACCTGCAGCCATGGCTTTATTTTCGTTTTCTCCCACCTGTTCAATCCTAAAAGCATCGACTGTTATATCTTGCGTAGATGATGCAATTGCAATTATTAATCCTACAAATATCACAATAGACAGATTTTCAACTGGTTCCATCAAGCTCCACAGCACAAGACAAATTAATATTATTAACTGCATTAGAATTATCCAGCTTCGCCTGTGTCCAAACCTTAAAGATAAATATGGAATTCTTATCTTATCAATTAGTGGTGCCCAGAGATAATTAAATGCATAAACTGCAAATATTAATCCTGCCCAACCAATGGTCGATCTGCTTAATCCTTCCTCTTTTAACCAAAGTGATAAACTGCTACCTATAATTACCCAAGGGAAGCCACTAATAATTCCAAGGAGTAAAATCTTAAGCATTCTAATATCATAGTAATATTTAAAAAATCCCTCATATTTATTTTTTTTAGACATTAATACTTTCTCCAGAACGCAGGTAAAAATAAAATTAGAATTGCGAAAATTTCTAATCTTCCCAGCATCATAGTAAAACTTAAAATCCATTTTGATATATTTGGTAACTGTGAGAAATTTCCATTAGGCCCAATATACTCACCTAAACCAGGACCAACATTGGAAATTGATGTAGCTGCAGCAGAAATGGATGTTACAAAATCTAAGCCATTAATTGACAATAGTGCAGTTACCATGAAAAAAATTAAAATGTACAAATATATAAATGCGATTACTGATGACATAAATTTATCATTTATATTTTGTTTACCATACTTAAGCTTAAATATACCATGGGGGTAAATTATTTTTCTTATTTGATTAGAAAAAAAATAAAAAAGAATTTGAACTCTAAATATTTTAACTCCACATGAGGTTGATCCAGCACAACCTCCTATGAACATAAGTATTAAAAAAAATATTAATGGAAAATTCCCCCACATACTAAAATCTTCAGTCACATATCCTGTACCAGTCAAAATTGAAACTACATTAAAAGTGACTGAAAGAAAGCTTATGTCAGTAAAACTTTTATTTTTCACGACTAGGTAAAAAAACAGTATAAAAGTAGATATTATTAAAATTTTTAAAAAGGATCTTATTTGAATATCTGAAATAAAAACTTTCCTGTCACCATTAAGAAATTTTAAATAAATAATAAAAGGAATACTTCCAGATATTATAAATATAATAGAAGTTATTTCTATTAACTCGTTGTTAAAATATCCGATTGACTCGTTATAATTTGAAAAACCGCCAGTTGCAATTGTGGTCATTGAATGAGTAATACTATCGAAAAAACTCATTCCGCACAGTTTATATAAAACCATACAAGTTATGGTCAGAGATAAATATATTAGCATCAATCTGATAGCAATCTCTTTAGTTTTAGGTAATATTTTTTCGTTAGTATCGCTAGATGAAATTTTAAATAGCTGCATACCACCAATATTCATTATAGGCATTAAAGTAATGGCCATTACAATAATACCTATTCCTCCAAGCCACTGGAGCATGGCTCTCCATAAAAGTATACTTTTTGGAGATTCATTTAAATTCTCAATAATAGTCGACCCAGTTGTAGTGATTCCTGACATACTTTCAAAAAAAGCATCAACAACTTTTAAATTTAATTCAGAAAATATAAATGGAAGAGAGCCAAATATAGCAATACTTAGCCAAGATAATGATGTAAGCAAAAAAGCTTGTTGAAGGTTAATCCTCTTATCATGATCCAGGTTTGACAAGTAAAATAGCATTCCAAAAATAATGGATATAATACCTGACCCAATAAAGCCTGCATCTAACTCATCATACATAACTTGCGCAAATATTGGTATTATCATCGATAAACCTAAAATGATTTGCAAAAGACCTAAAGTGAAAAAAACTGTTTTATAATTGGACATTTTGAATGAACATTATTTTATGGTAAATAAATTTCAACTCTATATGAAATAAATAAAAACTAGTTTTTTGAGGAAAATAAAGAAAATTGTGATTAATAAAGCTGATATTGATAAAACAAATGCCTGGCCATTCGTAGAAGCAAAAAAAATATTAAAAGAGAGATCTGAGAGCATAAAAAAAAAAGGTAAAATAATTTTACAAACAGGGTATGGCCCAAGCGGATTGCCACATATAGGAACATTTGGGGAAGTCGCTAGGACATCCATGGTAGTTAATGCGTTAAACTGTTTAACAGATGTTCCTAAAGAAATTATAACTTTCTCAGATGATATGGATGGGCTAAGAAAAGTTCCAGAAAATGTTCCTAACCAAGATCTGTTAATTAAAAACCTGCATAAACCTTTAACTAAAGTACCTGACCCTTTTGGAAAATATGACAGTTTTGGAGAACATAATAATGAAATGTTAAAAAAATTTTTAAATAAATTTAGTTTTAACTACAAATTCATAAGCTCTACTGATTTATATTCAAACGGTTTCTTTAATAAAAGTCTTAAAATTATTTTAGAAAATTTGGATGAAATTATGAATATAATCTTACCAACTTTAGGTAAAGATAGGCAAAAAACTTATTCTCCATTTTTACCTATCTGCCCAGAAACAGGTATAGTTTTAGAAATACCAATAAAAGAAATAGATAAAAAAAATTTTAAATTAATTTTTGATAATAATGGCAAAGAATTAGAGAAAAGTATTTTAGACGGTAATTGCAAACTACAATGGAAAGTTGATTGGGCAATGCGTTGGTTCGCATTAGATGTAGATTTTGAAATGTATGGAAAAGATTTAATAGAAAGTGCAATTTTATCCACTAAAATAATTAAAGTTCTTGGTAAAAAAAATCCATCAGGTTTTGCTTATGAACTCTTTTTGGATGAAAATGGAGAAAAAATTTCAAAATCTAAAGGTAATGGAATAACCATAGACGAATGGCTAAATTATGCTTCACCTGAAAGCCTATCAATGTTTATGTATCAAAATCCAAAAAGAGCAAAAAAACTCTATAAAGAAATTGTTTCAAAAGCAGTTGATGAATACTTTGATTTTATGGAAAAAAGCAAAAAACAAAGTCAATTACAAATTTTAATGAACCCTCTTTGGCACGTTCATAATGGCGAAATTCCTTACGAAAATTCGATAATGAATTTTTCAATGTTATTAAATCTTGTAGAGACAAGTAATGCGGACTCAAAAGATTTATTGTGGAAATTCATAAAAAAAAATAAACCAAATATAAACATTAAAGAGCAACCAATATTTGATAAACTTGTAGAGTATGCAATCAAATATTTTAAAGAAGTATCAAAAAAAAATAAAGTTTACAAAAAACCAAATGAGTTCGAAATGAAAGCATTAAGTGCTTTAGTTGGAGCTTTAGAAAGATGTAATGATAAAATGACGCCAGAAGAAATACAAACAGAGATTTATACTGTAGGTAAAGAAAATGGATATAAAGATAACTTAAGAGATTGGTTTAAGTTAATATATCAAGTGGTTTTTGGAGACGAAAATGGACCAAGAATGGGTTTTTTTATAAGTTTTTTTGGTCTACGAGAAACTAAAGATTTAATAAAAAAAAAAATAAATCATGTTTGATTTTATAAAACCTATCTTATTTAAATTAAGTCCTGAGAAAGCACATTCCCTTGCAATAAAAGTATTAAAACTAAATTATTTAACTAAGCATAAATTTCATAAATCAAATTTATTAGAAACAAATTTTTTTAATAAAAAAATAAAATCTCCTATAGGAGTAGCCGCAGGATTTGACAAAAATGCAGAGGTATATAATTCTCTTTATAATTTAGGTTTTGGATTTGTAGAAGTCGGAACAATTACTCCAAAACCACAGTACGGAAATCCTAAACCAAGAGTATTTAGACTAGAAGAAGATGAAGCATTAATTAATAGACTAGGTTTCAACAACAAGGGTAGTAATGATATTCTTAAGAGAATTAGCAACAACCTACCAAATGAATATTTAGGAATAAATATTGGCCCTAACAAAGATACAAAAAATAAAATATATGACTATTTAGAATGTTATAAAAAGTTTCATAATCTAGGTAATTATATTGCTATAAATATTTCTTCCCCTAATACAGAGAATTTAAGAAATTTTCACAATGAAAATGAATTAATAGATTTATTAACTGCCATTAATGAGGAAAAAAAAAAATTAAAATCAAAAACCCCTTTAGCAATAAAAATTTCTCCAGACATAAAACTTGAGCAAATTGATAGAATTTCTGAAATTTTAATAAATAAAAAAATAGATATCTTGATTGTTTCAAACTCTACCGACAAAAATAGAGAAGTTTTAAAAAATATTAATAAACTTGAAAAGGGAGGTTTATCAGGTAAGCCAATCGAAAAGATATCAAATAATTTAATATCTAAATTTTATAGAACTGTGGGAAAAAAAGTTAAAATAATTGGAGTTGGTGGTGTGAACGATGCAAAAGGGGTTTATGACAAAATATCAAGTGGAGCATCATTGGTACAACTATATACAGGAATGGTTTATGAAGGTCCTAATATAGCAAATAAAATAAACAAGGATCTTTCTAATATTTTAATTAAAGAGGGAATTAAGAATATTGGAGAATTAATTGGAACAAAAAATTCAGCTTGACGATTAATACAAGTAACTTTATATAAATCGTATCTTATGTCAAAAAAATGTGAACTTACTGGCAAAATACCACTCAAAGGTCATAACGTTAGTCATGCAAATAATAAAACTAAAAGAAAGTTTTTGCCAAACCTTAAAAAAGTAAGATTTAAAAGTGAAATTTTGAAAAGAAGTTTAAAACTTAATGTATCTAATGCAGGAGTTAGGTCTGTAGACAAAAAGGGAAGTTTTGATGAATTCCTGAAATCAGCTAAAATAAAAAATTTATCTTTTAGAGTAAAAAAATTAAAAAAATCTATCTTAAATAAATCATCATAATGAATAAAGTTTTTTTAACTTTATCAATATTAATGGGCTTGGTAGTGTTAAGCTCTAATTTTCTTGTTCAGTTCCCTGTAAAAGCATATGGCCTTGAGGAAATACTAACTTATGGTGCCTTTAGCTATCCGATTGCATTTTTAATTACAGATTTAGCAAATAGGTCTTACGGAAAACTAGCTGCCAGAAAAATTGTTTATATTGGATTTTCTATAGGTATTAGCTTTACTCTTTTATTTTCAACTAATTTTACTGATTTAATATCTTTAAGGATTGCAATTGGATCAGGAACAGCATTTTTAATTGCCCAATTGTTAGACGTACAAATTTTTGATAAATTAAGAAAAAAGAAATGGTTCATTGCACCATTAGGATCTTCAATTATAGGTTCAACTGTCGATACTTTTTTATTTTTCTCAATATCATTTTATGGGACTGGTATACCATGGTTTACACTTTCTCTCGGTGATTTAGCAGTGAAATTATTTGTTGCCTTAATAATGTTAATTCCTTTTAGATTATTATTATCAACACTTAAACCAGTTTGATCTAAACGCTTGGTTCACTTTGGGTCATACAATGTATGGCTCCAAAACCCCAAATCAAATTTGTACAATCTATACCGATTATTTTTCTTGTTTTAAAAAATTTTTTAAATATTTTAATCACCACCTTATCATTTTTGTCATTAAATAATGGTAATAAAATAGATTTATTACATATTAAAAAATTTAAGTAACTTGCAGGAACTCTTATCTTATTTATAAAAATTGCTTTTGGCATGGGAATTTTAATTAAATTAAAATTTTTACCATTAATAGTTTTTGCTTTTTTTAAAATATTAAGATTATTTTGCAAAATTTTGTAATTTACGTCTTTTTTATTATTTTCTACTGCCGTCATAATTGTATCAGGAGATACAAATCTGCAAATGTCATCAATATGGCCATGCGTATCATCACCCTTGATGCCCTTGTTAAGCCAAATAAAATTATTAACATTTAAAAATTTAGATAGCATGTTTTCATAATCTTTTTTTTTTATACCAAAATTTCTTTGTTGAATCTTGCTGAGAAGACATTCTTTAGTTAATAAAATTGAACCCATGCCATTTACGTCAATTGCGCCACCCTCCAATACAAATTTTCTTATTTTTTTTCCAATTTTAAATGTAGGCTCTAACTTTCTGATCTTGGTAATTTTTGAGATTTTATCATTGATCTTATTATCTAACTTAAAATTATTATATTTAGACCAACCATTAAATTGAAAATTTATAAAAACTTTTTTTTTAATTTTTTTATTTATCAAATAAATTGGACCAAAATCTCTAATCCATACTCTATTTGAGGGAATTTTATGAAACCTAACAAGTTTTAATTTTGTTTTTTGCCTCAACAATATTTTTTTTATTTTATCTATATCTTCATTAGGTTTAATAATTAAATTTACAACTTGATTTTTTGATATAGCAGATACTATTTTTGATACGGTGAAGGGGATATTTTCAAATAGACCTGGCCAATCTTTTTTATTATAAGGCCATGTAATCCAAATGGAATCTTGTTTTTCCCACTCACCTGGCATTCTAAAACCAAGAAGAGAAAAGTTTTTAATCATTGTTTTGATTTTTGATTAAACCTTTATAAGCATCAATTCTTCTGTCTCTCAGAAAGGGCCAGTGTTGCCTAGCGCTTTCTACCTTTTTTAAATTTATGTCGCAAACTAAGATTCCTTCTTTGTTTGATTTTAGTTTCGATATTATATTTCCATTAGGATCTATAACAAAAGAATTACCCCAAAATTCAATTTCTCTTTTACCTTTTTTTTCTTTTCCAACTCTATTTATTGCAACAACAAAAACACCATTAGCAATTGCGTGTGATCTTTGTATTGTAATCCAAGAGTCTAGTTGAGATTTTCCATACTTCTTTTTTTCTTTAGGATGCCATCCAATTGCCGTAGGGTAAAATATTATCTCAGAACCTTTTAATGCAGTAAGTCTAGCTGCTTCAGGAAACCACTGATCCCAACAAATAAGTGTTCCTATATCGCCAAATTTAGTTTTCACATTTTTAAATCCTAAATCACCTGGTGCAAAATAAAATTTTTCATAATATCCCGGGTCATCCGGTATATGCATCTTTCTATATTTTGATATTATTTTTCCATTGTTGTTAATAGTGATACAGGTATTATAATAAATCCCAGATAATTTTTTTTCAAATAAGGAAATAATTAATATAATGTTCAATTCTTTTGCTAACTTACAAAAAATATCAGAAGTAGAACCAGGAACTTTTTCTGCAATTTTAAAATAGGAGTGATTTTCAACCTTACAAAAATATTCTGTCAAGAATAGCTCAGGCATACAAATAATTTTTGCGCCCTTAAGCGCTGCCTCTTTTATTTTGCTAATTGAATTTTTTAAATTAAATTCTTTATTTTTTGTAATTTTAAGTTGAATAACACCAACTTTTGTTTTTTTTGACATTTTATTTAAATAAATTTGAGAAATTTTTTCTATCTCTATTTTTCCATTCACCTTTATGATATGCATCGCTTGCAATTAAAGGTAAAACACTTGTTGCTTCCGCAAAAACCATTTGTTCTTTAGTTGTGTCTACTTTACCCCAAGAGCTAGCCTCTTTTAATGTTGAGCTACTACAAGCCCCATCTCTAGAATCCGCTACTGTAATTTGTATAGCATATTTATGCATATCCACTTCTCTACCAAGTAACTCTGCGCAAATTACAGTATCTTGTATAAAGTTTTTCGGAACACCCCCACCAATCATAAATAAACCAGAACCTTTTGATTTTATTTTAATTTCTGTAAGTTCTCGAAATTCTCTAATAGAGTCAATGGTTATATGTTTTGACGGGTTTTTTTCCTGATGCATAACTAAACCGAAACCAGCACTTGAATCGGTAAAAGCAGGACAGAAAATTGGAACATTATTATCGTAAGCTGTTTCAATTAATGACTCTTTTTTTTTGGAATTTTTTTTTAGATATCTACCAATTTCATATATAAATTCCCTTGATGTATAGCTTTTAGGTTTCAAATTATCAGCTATTTCACATATAGTTTTGTCACAAAGTTGTAATTCATCTTCATCAATATATGTATCGTAGATTCTATCTATATAATTTTTTCTTAATTCATTATCATCTTGGAACTGTGAACCTTGATAATGTTTAAAACCTAAAGCCTCAAAAAGGTCCATGTCGATAATCGAAGCTCCTGTGGCTACAATCGCATCAACCATATTATATTTCACCATATCTCTATAAATGTTCATACATCCAGCTGCAGAAGTAGATCCAGCTAAAGTTAAAAAAATTGTACAGTTTTTATCTTTTAGCATTTGATTAAATATATCTGCTGCATTTCCTGTTTCTCTGGATACAAAAGACATTTTCTTCATAGATGAAATTATTTTCCGTGAGTCAAATGATGTAATATCGATATGTTCTACAGGTTTTTTTAAAAAGTCTTTTTTACTATTATGGCCTAATTTATTTTTGTCTGACATTAAGCAACAAGAAATTCACCTTTAGTTTCTTTGTCGTACATTGTCATTATAGGAGAATCCTCAACCTCATATATTTCATTAGAATAAAATCCATTAAATTCTGTTCTAAAAGTTAAACCATAAGCTCCAAGTTGACCAAGCTCGATATAATCACCTTCTTTAACGTTATTAGGTAATAAAAAAGGTCCCTTCATATAATCCATGCTATCACAAGTAGGACCATAAAAATCAAAGGCTGTCATTTTTTTTGATTTAATCCTACCATCTGTAATTAATTTGGAAGGATAAACAATATTAGGAACTCCAGCGTCAAATAGAGATCCGTATGTTCCATCATTGATAAATAATTTTTGTTTTTTTCTTAAGATTACTCTAACTACTGTCGAACCACTTTCAGCAACTATAGCTCTACCTGGTTCACAAATGATTTGCGGTAATTTATTCAGTTTTAAATTTTCTAAACTATTTTTAATCTCTTGAAAATAATTAGCTAAAGGTTGTGATATTAAATCAGGATAAATAGTTGGGAAACCGCCACCAACATTTATATAATCAGGTAATATTTTTGTTTTCTTAATAATTTTACCTATCTCTTCAATTCCCTTCGTGTAGGATATCGGGTGCATACATTGAGAACCAACATGGAAACTAATTCCGATTTTTTTTGAATATTGTTTTGTTAGCCTTAATAGTCCTGCAGCATCAGATAGACTAGCACCAAATTTTTTTGATAAATCTATTTCCGCATGTTCATTTGACACTGATAACCTAACAAACAATTCTAAATTTTTTGCATAATTTGTGGTTTCTATAATTTTAATTAATTCGTCCTTAGAGTCTAATGCAAAGGTCTTAACGCCGTAGTTAAAATAAGCATCTTTAATATTCTGCCTACTTTTGACTGTATGCATATAAGAGCATTTAACATCAGCATTGATTTTTTTTATAGCCACAATTTCTTTTATTGAGGCAACATCAAATTGATTAATGCCACTTTCAAGTATGGTCTTTAGAACTTCAGGATTGGGGTTCGTTTTGACAGCATACAATATTTTGCCTGGAAAATTTTTTTGAAAATACTTAGAAGCAGTGTTTATAGGCTGCCTCCTTATACAATATACCGGGTCATTTGGTTTCAGTTGATTAATTAACTTTTCAACTGATTTAAATTTTTTCATATTAGCTCCTAAAAAAAATTTAATAAAAAAAACCTGCATATCTGTTATGCAAGTTTATATAAAAACGTGAATTATGGGATTATTGAGGTAATGTAAAGTAAATAATACTATTGAAATTATTTTTTTCATATCTATATCAGCGCTTATGAACGCATTAGAAAACCTGAAAAAAATTACTGATTTTGATGATAAATCCTTGCTTTTAGTGGATGATGA
Source organism: uncultured Pelagibacteraceae bacterium (assembly GCA_902619925.1). Classification (GTDB taxonomy): domain Bacteria; phylum Pseudomonadota; class Alphaproteobacteria; order Pelagibacterales; family Pelagibacteraceae; genus Pelagibacter. Next base: position 53,992 of record CACNFY010000001.1, on the reverse strand, counting down.
TAATCCATTCAGAGAAAGACTAGCAAGAGCTATGGAAAAAAAAGGGTTCGAGGTTATACAAGCTGAAGGTGTTAAAAAAGGTATTGATGCAGTAAAAGTCAAAAAACCAGCATTTGCGGTAGTTGATCTAAGACTGAATGATGGTAATGGACTAGAAGTTGTAAAAGAAATTCAGAATTCAAATGAAAAAAGCAGAATAGTTATGCTAACTGGATATGGAAATATTCCTACAGCTGTAGCAGCAATTAAAAGAGGTGCAATTGATTATCTTGCTAAGCCAGCAGACGCGGATGATGTTGAGAAAGCACTGCTTGCCGATAGAGATAAAAAAGCTGATCCACCAGAAAATCCAATGTCAGCAGATCGTGTTAAGTGGGAACATATACATCGTGTTTTTGAGTTGTGTAATCGAAATGTTTCTGAGACAGCGAGGCGTTTAAAAATGCACAGAAGAACACTTCAAAGAATTTTATCAAAAAGATCACCTAGATAAATTTTCTAAATCTCAATAAATATTTCGCAGATACAATTAATAAAGTAATTTTTAGTAATTCAGCTAACAAAAATGGTTTGGCACCTAAACTAAATATCGGTTTATCCCAACCAATCAAAATACCCAACCAAAGCATTCCAAGACAATATATAATTAACACAGAAAATATAATTTTAATAAAAATTTCTAAGTAATTTGAGTCTAATTTTATTTTACCAGCACTATAAGCCGCAAATAGAAAACCAATTAAATAACCCATGGTTGGCCCTGTAAAATAAACCAAACCAACACCTCTCTCTGGAGAGTTAGAAAAAACGGGTAACCCAAACAGTCCTTCTAGTAAATATAAAAAAACAGTCGCTGTACCAATCTTTGAGCCAAAAACAATACCCAGCATTATAATTACAAATGTCTGCATTGTCATAGGAACAGGATAAAACGGTATTTTAATTTTTGCAGACAATGTAATTAGAATAGATCCTAAAAAAATAAATAATAAATATTTTAAATATTTATAATTTTGTAAAGTTTTTGAAATTTCCATATTTATATTTTAACAATTAAATTTTTAAATTTCTAGTTATTAATTAACGAGACAAATACGTCTTCTAAATCACCATCGTCAGTAGACATATCAACTATTTCTGCATCAAATTTATTTAAAAAATTGATTATTTCTCCTACAGTCAATTTTTCCTTTTCGTATGATAATGTTATTAAATTATTATTTTTCGACAAGACCTTAAGTGAATTTAGACTACCATCAGAAATCTCTATATTTTTATTTAGTTTCAATTTTACAATTTTATTTTTAATTTTTTTTATAAGATTTTCTGTGCTATCTAAAGCAACTAACTCACCTTTATTAATTATAGCAATTCTATCACACATTTCTTCTGCCTCATTTAAATAATGTGTTGTTAGGATAATAGTAACACCTTTTTTATTTAGTAATTTAATATTTTCCCAAAGATTTTTTCTTAACTCTACATCAACACCAGCTGTTGGCTCATCTAATATAATTATTGGAGGTTGATGCACAAGCGCTTTTGCTATCATCAACCTTCTTTTCATCCCACCAGATAAACCTCTAGAATAACTTTGAGCTTGATTGTCTAACGATACCATCTCCAAAATTGTGTCAGTAATTCTATCCTTTTTTTTTACACCATACATTCCAGCTTGTAATTCAAGTAATTTTCTTGGATTAAAAAAGGGATCTAAATTTAATTCTTGAGGAACTATTCCAATTGAGGCTCTAACCTGTCTTGGATTTTTATCTATATCAAAACCCCAAACATTTACAGATCCTGAGGTTTTAACGACTAATCCTGCGAGAATATTTATAAATGTACTTTTCCCCGCACCATTTGGTCCAAGTAAACCGAATATCTCACCCTCTTTCACCTCCAAGTTTAAATTTTTTAAAGCCTCTACTTTATCTAAACCATTTTTTGCATAAGTTTTATTAAGCTTATTTATTTTTAAAACTTTTTTGTCTTTCATAACAATTTAATTTTTCAACATTAGGAATTTTTAAGATAACATATTTATAATGAACAAAATTAAAAAAAATGATCATTTTTACTTAATTGATGGGTCTGGATATATTTTTAGAGCTTATTACGCCTTACCTCCTCTAACAAGAAAAAGCGATGGACTTCCAACTGGAGCAGTTAGTGGTTTTTGTAGTATGTTATTTAAATTACTCGAAGATGCAAAATCTGAGGATAATAAAAATAAACCTACTCATTTTGCTGTTATCTTTGATTCAGCTAGAAAAAATTTTCGAAATGAAATTTATGAAGATTATAAGGGTAACAGATCTGAAGCACCAGATGATCTCGTACCACAATTTGATTATATTAGAAAATCAGTTACAGCTTTTAATTTACCTTCAATTGAATTAATTAATTATGAGGCAGACGATTTAATTGCAACTTATTGCGAACAAATACTTAAAGCTGGTGCAAAAGCAACTATAGTTTCCTCTGATAAAGATTTGATGCAACTATACAAAAAAAACATAAGAATTTATGATCCAATGAAAAATAAATTTATAAACGAGGAAGACATCATAAATAAATTTGGAGTTAAACCAGAGAAGGTTATAGATGTTCAGGCATTAGCTGGAGATAGTAGTGACAATGTTCCAGGAGTACCTGGTATTGGAGTTAAAACCGCTGCAGAGCTCATAAATAACTTTGGAACATTAGATAATTTATTAAATAATACTGATAAAATAAAACAAAATAAAAGACGCGAAACATTAATAAATAATAGTGAGAAAGCTCTAATTAGCAAAAGACTTGTTACACTCAAAAATGATGTTCCTGTTAAAGACAAAGTAGAAACTTTTTTGTTAAAAGAAATTGATAAAGATAAATTGTTTACATTTTTAAGAGAAATGGAGTTTAATAGATTGTTGAGTTCAGCGATATCCAAATATGGAGAACTATCATTTGATAAGGAAATTGGTATACAAGACAAAAATTCACTTGAAAGCAAAATTTCAAATAAAAATTACACATTAATTGATAATTTAAAAAAAATTGAAAATTTTATAGATGAGGCAAATGATAAAGGTGAGATTTGTATTGATACTGAGACTACGTCTCTCAATCCGCATGAAGCAGAATTGGTTGGTGTTTCATTATCAGTCAAAACTGGATATGCTTGTTATATACCTCTTGGGCACAAAAACTTCAGAAATTTAGATGAAAAAAATGTGCTCAAAATTCTAAAACCTGTTTTAGAAGATGCTAGTGTAAAAAAAATAGGGCAAAATATTAAATTTGACTTTATTGTTTTATTTAAAAGAGGTGTTGAGATGAATTCTATGGAGGATACCATGTTGATGTCTTATGTACTTGACGCAGGTAAAAACAGACACAATATGGATACATTGTCAAAAATACATCTTAACCATTCACCAATTTCTTATAAAGAATTAGTAGGATCTGGAAAAAAACAAATTAACTTTAGTGACGTAAAAATTAATGATGCGAAAAATTACGCGGCTGAGGATGCTGATATTACATACAGACTATACAAAATATTTCTTAAAAATTTAAAAACAGAGAAATTATTTGATATTTATGAAATCTTTGAAAAACCTCTTATTAAAATTTTATCTATGATGGAAATTAATGGAGTAAAAATAGATGAAAACTTTTTAAAAAAACTATCTAAGAAATTTGAAAATAAAATTTTTGACCTTGAAAAATCAATTTTTAAAATCTCCAAAAAAAAATTTAACATCGCATCAACAAAACAACTAGGAGAAATCATGTATAATGAATTAAAGATTTCGCAATTAAAAAAAACAAAAAAAGGTAGTTTTGCAACTAGTGCTAATGTTTTAGAAGATTTGGCTTTTAAAGGTCATCAATTACCCAAATTGGTTCTTGAGTGGAGACAAATTTCTAAATTAAAAAATACCTATTCAGACTCTTTACCTGAGCACGTCAACAAAACTACTCAAAGAATTCATACGTCTTTTCTTTTGGCAGCTACATCTACCGGAAGGTTAGCCTCGAGTGATCCTAATCTTCAAAATATTCCAATCAAATCAGATGATGGAAGAGATATCAGAAAAGCTTTTGTAGCAGAAAAAGGTAATTGTTTAATTTCTGCAGATTATAATCAAATAGAGATGAGGATATTATCTGATCTTGCTGATGTAAAAGAGCTAAAAAAAGCTTTTAAAAATAATGAAGATATTCATTCTTTGACAGCTAGCCAGGTATTTAATGTAAGTCAAAGTAAAGTCGACACAGACATGAGAAGAAAGGCTAAGGCAATAAATTTTGGAATTATTTATGGAATATCGCAATATGGATTAGCAAAACAAATAAATGTTTCAAATAATGAGGCCGCTGAATTTTTAAATTCTTACTTTTTAAAATTTCCAGAAATCAAAGATTATATGTCATCAACTATAAAGTTCTGTAGAAAAAGCGGTTATGTAAGTAATATTTTTGGAAGAAGAACACACATTACTGGTATAAATGATAAAAATTTTAATGTAAGAAATTTTCAAGAAAGAGCCGCGATCAATGCTCCCATACAAGGTTCTGCCTCGGAAATAATGCGTTTAGCCATGGTTAGATTAAATGATAAATTAAATAATAAAAAAAATAAATCTGTTAGAATGATACTTCAAATACATGATGAGTTAATATTTGAGGTACCTAAAAATGAATTCAAAGCTATATCCAAGATAATTAAAGATGAGATGACCAGTGTTAGAAATAGCGATCTTCACTCTTTTTCTATACCTCTATCAGTTGATGTAAATGTTGGTGATAATTGGGGATTATTACACTAATCATCAGTAAGTATTGCCCAAATTAGAACAATTTAGTATTTTTAATTGTATTAATGACACAAACAATAGCTTTAGTTGACGACGATAGAAATATTTTAACAAGTATAAGTATAGCACTTGAAAAAGAAGGGTATAAAGTACAAACATATTTAGATGGTGAAAGTGCGCTAATTGGACTTTCTAGAATGCCTCCTGATCTAGCAATTGTAGATATTAAAATGCCAAAAATGGATGGAGAGGAACTTTTAAAAAAATTAAGAAAAAAAACAACTATGCCAGTTATATTTTTGACTTCCAAAGATGATGAAGTTGATGAACTATTAGGTCTTAAACTTGGAGCAGACGATTTTGTAAAAAAATCGGGAGGATTTTCAATAAAAGTTTTGATAGAGAGAATCAGAGTACAACTCAGAAAAAAAGATAATAGTATAGAGGATGTAAAAAATATTATATCTCATGGTAAACTTAAATTAGATCCCTCTCAATTAGAGTGTGAATGGAATGGCAAACAATTACCGGACAAATTAACCACTACTGAATTTTTAATAGTTAAAGAATTAGCAAAAAGACCTGGCATAATTAAAGAAAGAGCACAATTAATGGATATTGCATATAGAGAAGACACAGACATTGAAGACAGAACAATTGATAGTCATGTTAAAAGAATTAGAAAAAAATTTAAAAAAGTTGACAGTAATTTTGCCGCTATTGAAACTAGATATGGAAGTGGCTATAGGTGGAATGTTAGTTAATGTTGAGTAATATATTAAAAAACTTCTCTATTTTAAAAAAATTTTTATTTATCAATTTTATTTTTTTTTTGATAATTAGTATTTTTACTCTCATTTATATAAATAATATACAGCCTAGTTTGATAAAAGAAAAATCTACTAATCATTATAAAATTATCAATAATACTATTGATCATATTCAACGTCTTAATGTAAATTTCATTCAAGAAGATATAAGAAAGTTTTTATTCTCAACTAAGTTTTTATTTCAGACAATTGATAGAGTTATTATTTATGACAATGGATTTAATAGTATATCTGATACAGATACTCTTGACTTGGATCCTAGATCATTTTCTAGAAATTTTGGAATTTTAGAAACAGATATTTTAAGTGACGGCAAAAGTTTTGCGATTGATCAAAATTTAGATAATAGTCAAAATAACTTTTTTTTAAAAAAAATATTAGAAGATTATTCAAATTCAAAAAATTTAAATGATCCTTTCACATTTACTTATGATACAAATGATCAATTTTTACTTTTATCTGTTAAAAATATATCTATAGAAGATAAGAGTCTGGGTTATATAGCTGTTATTGAGATGGCCAACGATATAAAATTCGCAATAAATGAGAGGCAAAACTTTGTTTTAAGAACCGCAGCGATCATAGCATTGGTTATTTTAATTTTCTCATATGTTTTAAATAGGTACTTTTTAAAACCAATAAAAAATTTAGTTCATTATACAGAAATTATAAAAGGTAAAAGTAAAGAGGATACAAATATCGATCAATACAAAAATAGAAAAGATGAATTAGGTATACTTTCAAATTCTATGGATGAAATGACTAGTGAACTTCAAAATCGTATAAATACTGCAGAAAATTTTTCACGAGACCTTGTTCATGAAATTAGAAATCCTTTAGCATCTTTAAAAAGTGCTGCCGAAATTATTTCAGACTCAGATGATAAAGATCAAAAAAATAAACTTATTAAAATTGTTTCTCACGATGTAGAAAGGATAGAAAGACTTGTAACAGACTACTCACAGATGTTAAAAGACGAAGCTGCTATCTCAGCTGAGAAAATGGTCAAGCTTGATTTAAAAAATATTTTAAACTCCGTTGTAGACGATTTTAATAATATATATAATTCTAAAAGAGGTATATCTTTTAAACTAACATCAAACGGTAGTGAAAACTATTATATATTGGGAATTGAAAATAGAATTGAACAAATAGTTGCAAACCTTTTAGATAACTCTGTTTCTTTTAGCGATGATAATAAAGAGATCAAAGTCACCTTAAATTCAGACAATAAAAGTAACATTAAATTAAATGTTGTAGACGAGGGAAGGGGTTTTAGGGAGGGTGATACAAAAAAAATATTTAAAAGATTTTATAGTAATAGACCTGATAAATTTGGCGAACATTCTGGCTTAGGGTTAAATATTGTGAAAAATCTTGTAGAGCTTCATAATGGCTCAATTACTGCAAAGAATAATAAGGATAAAGGTGCAAATGTTGAAATTATTTTTCCAAGAGACAATTCTTAAGTTGATTAATCAATATAAAGTTGTTAAAAGCCTCGCTCATGACAGACTATAAAGTTAAAGATATTAATGAAGCTGAATTTGGTAGAAAAGAAATTTCACTAGCTGAAACAGAAATGCCAGGCTTAATGGCCCTTAGAAAAGAATATAAGGGCAAACATCCTTTAAAGGGTGCTAGAATAGTTGGATGCCTTCATATGACAATTCAAACTGCGGTATTAATTGAGACTTTAGTCGAGCTTGGTGCGGAGGTTAGATGGTCATCTTGCAATATATTCTCAACGCAAGATCATGCAGCTGCAGCTATAGCTAAAGCCGGTATTCCAGTATTTGCTTGGAAAGGTGAAACCGAGGAGGAATATTGGTGGTGTGTTAGGCAAACTATTGAAGGTAAGAAAGATTGGAAACCTAACATGATTTTAGATGATGGTGGTGATCTTACGGCTTTAATGCATAAAGATTATAAAGAATTAATGAAAAATATTAAGGGTTTATCAGAAGAAACAACAACTGGTGTATTGGCACTTAAGAAAATGGAACAAGAAGGTACACTTTTAGTACCTGCTATCAATGTTAATGATTCAGTAACGAAATCAAAATTTGATAACCTATATGGTTGCAGGGAAAGTTTAGTAGATGGAATTAAAAGAGCAACAGATGTTATGATGTCAGGTAAAGTTGCAATAGTAGCAGGTTTTGGTGATGTAGGTAAGGGTAGCGCAGCCTCACTAAGACAATCAGGTGCGAGAGTAATGGTAACTGAAACTGATCCAATTTGTGCACTTCAAGCTGCAATGGAGGGTTATGAAGTTGTTACTATGGATGATATGATTAGCCAAGCAGATATAATTGTTACTGCAACAGGTAACAAAGACATTGTTACAGCTGATCATATGAGAGAAATGAAAGACAGGGCAATATTGTGTAATATTGGACACTTCGATAATGAAATTCAAGTAGATGCATTAAAAAATTATAAATGGGATGAGATCAAGCCACAAGTTCATGAAATTACTTTACCAAGTAACAAAAGGATAATTTTGCTTGCAGAGGGAAGATTGGTTAATTTAGGTTGTGCAACTGGTCATCCTAGTTTTGTAATGAGTGCATCATTCACTAACCAAGTTACAGCACAAATCGAATTATGGAACAATTCAGATAAATATGAAAAAAAAGTTTACGTTCTGCCAAAACATCTTGACGAGAAAGTAGCCATGTTACACCTAGAAAAAGTTGGGGCAAAACTTACAAAACTTTCAAAGGATCAAGCTGATTATATTAGCGTAAAACAAGAGGGACCTTATAAGCCCGATGCATATCGGTATTAATTCAAAAAAATTTGATATAACATCAGAAATAAAGACAAAAGAAATATCTGAAAAACTCACTCATTATTTAAAAAAGGGAGATGTAGTTTTTTTATATGGTGAAGTAGGAACTGGAAAAACAACATTTGTAAAACATTTCATTAATTGTTTACAAAAAAAAAGAAATGAAATTGTTGATGAAATACCCAGTCCCACCTTCAATATATTGAATGAGTATGAAATAAAAGATTTAAAAATTCTTCATTACGATCTTTATAGAGTTAAAGATCATAATGAGTTAATGAATTTAGGTCAAATAATAAATCACAATGACGCATTAACTTTTATTGAATGGCCTGATTTAGTTAAAAACAGTATTTCAGAATTCCTTAGTTTAAATTTTTTCTTCGAGGATGACCTGCAAAAAAGATCACTTACTATAAGTACAAATAATTTTAAAAACATCAATGAAATTTAAAAATTCAAAAAAACTATCAGGTGATGCTTCATTTAGAAATTTTTATAGAAACAAAAAAAATAAATCTATTATTGTTTATTGCAGAAAAGATAAATTTAAGAATTTAATTGTCTATGATGCGATAAATAAACTTCTTGATAGAAATAAAATTAAGTCACCACATTTGTTAAGGGAAAATTATAAAAATAATTATATCGAAATAAGTGATTTAGGAAATATATCTGGTCTTAAAAAAGACAAAAAATTTCAAATTAATAATTATCTTAGTTTATTTAATATATTAATCAGATTTAGGAAAATTAGACAAAAGAAAATTAAAACTGTTTTAAATAATATTTATACAATACCGAAGTATACAAAAAATTTAATTATAAATGAAACACAACTATTCTCAAAATGGTATATTCCTCAGGTAATAAAGTATCAACCTGATCAAGTTTCAAAAAAATTTAATATAATAATAAAAAACTTAATAAATAATTTAAAGCTTAAAGAAAAAGTATTCGTTCATAGAGACTTTCATTTATCAAATACCATGTATTATAAAAAACATTTTTTCATTATAGATAGTCAAGATGCAGTCTACGGTAATCAGACGTATGATCTTGCATCTCTTATCGATGATGTAAGAATAAAAAATAGCTTAAAAAATAGAGAAAAATTGTTTAAAAAATATTTACTAAAATTAAAAAAAATTAATAAATCGAAATTTAGGAATGATTTTGAAATTTTATCTGTTTTAAGAAATTTTAAAATCATTGGTATTTTCACTAGACTCTCAAAAAGAGATAAAAAACATGCATATCTAAAATTGATACCATATGCCTGGCAGCTGATAGATGATAGACGTAATTCAAATCTTCACTTTAAAGAATTAAGTTTATTTTTAGAAAAATATTTTCCAAAAAAAATTAGGATACAGAAATGAAAATTAATACTGCATTTATTTTATGTGCTGGGTATGGGAAAAGACTAAATCCAATTACATTATCTAAACCTAAGCCATTAATTGAAGTCAAAAATAAAACTTTGTTAACTCGTACAATAGAATTGATATTTTCCTTGGGAATAAACAATATTAAAATCAATAGTTTTTATTTGCCTGATCAAATCACTAATTTTGTTAGAAATCACAAACTAAGAAATAAAATTGAAATAATTAATGATGGAAGTGAGATATTAGACACGGGGGGTGGTATAAAAAATATGATTAAACATATTCGGGGAGATAATTTCTTAGTATTTAATCCTGATACGCTTTGGGATGATAATTATATCACAACAGTCACTGATATGATTTATTTCTATGAGAATAATAATTTGAATAATTTACTATTAGTTACAAACAAAAAAAATAGTTTTGATAAAAATTTAAAGGGTGATTTCAATATGAAAAACTCAAAATTAGTCAGAGAAAGTCAAAATTTATATATTTATACTGGTTTACAAATTCTTCATAAATCTATTTTTAATGATGTTAAAAATAAAAAATTTTCTATGAACAAAATTTGGGATAGGGAAATAAAAAATTTTAATTTAAATGGATTTGAAAGTTATCAGAACTTTTTACACCTAACTGACCTATCAATTTATAAGGAAATTATTAAAAAATAATTAAATCTTTAGATCTACTCTGGTCTAAATATTTCGCAGATTTAATAACATTGTCCTCAAAAATTAAAATCAACGGGTTACCTGTTGGTATCTCTAGTTTTGAAATAATATTATTATCAAGTTTGAATAAATATTTACATAGAGCTCTTATAGAATTTCCATGTGCAGATATAAGAATGTTATCACGAATTTTGTTCATTATATTTTTTTTATAATAAGGTATCACTCTTTCATAAGTATCTTTGAGGGACTCTGTATCTGGTATATGATCCAAAGGAATATCTTTATAAATCTGATTATTAATAGGGTGATATGGACTTCCTCTATCTAACTTATCAGGCGGAGTATCCCATGACCTTCTCAGTTCATGGACTTTCTCTTCACTAAGTTTTTTTCTCATTTCGTCTTTATTTAATCCAGTTAAATTTCCATAGTGCCTTTCATTTAATTCCCATGCTTTTATAATTTCTTTATTCTTTAAATTATTCACATCTAAAATTATATCTAATGTCTCTTTAGCCCTTTTTAGATATGACGTATAAATTGACTTAAAATCTAAATTTAAATCTCGAATTAATTCACCTGCTTTAGTAGCTTCTTTTCTACCTTGCTCAGATAATTCTACATCCACCCATCCAGTAAATCGATTCTGCAAATTCCAAATACTTTGACCGTGTCTTACTAAAATTAAATGACTCATGATTTATTTTTATTTATAAATAAAATATTTATATGTTAAAGAAATTATTTTATATATGTAATTTTTTTTTAATAATACTATATCTATATCCTGGTAGCATAATTGGATATATTTTTTATAGAAACCTTTATAAGCAGCCTCAAATAACTAATGATTTTTTAGGTTTGTCATCAAATCATTTCTATACTTTTTTCATAATTTCCTTAATAGGGCTATTTAGTTTTAAAGACTTAAAAAAAATAATTAATTATTTAATTTTATTATCAATTTTTTTAGAATTATCTCATATAATAATACCTAACAGATCGTTTCAATTTAGTGACTTATTTGGTAATGTATTTGGTATTATTGTGTCTGTAATTTTAATAAGAGTTTTTAAATATTGGAGAAATTAATGAGTTCATTTGAAGATAGAAAAAAAAGTTTTGAAAAAAAATTTGCACACGATGAAGAGCTTCAATTTAAAATTAATGCAAAGAAGAATAAATATATTGCTGAATGGGTATCAACCATTTTGGAATTTAAAGAAGAACAAAAAAATCAGTATATTCAAGAAGTCATAAAGGCTGATTTTGCCGAAGTTGGCGATGAAGATGTTTTTAGAAAAATAAAATCTGACTTATCAGAGAAAAATATTGACGATAGCGAAATCAGGTCAAAAATGAGAGAATTTAATGAAAAGGCTAAGTCAGACTTTATGTAAAATTTTCATTTTGTTAATTTTTTTATCAAGCAAAAGCACTGGTAATGATAAAATTTCAGGAATAGCAAAAGTAATTGATGGTGATACAATTTACATAAATAATTTTAAAATTCGTTTTAGCGGTATTGATGCACCTGAAAGTTATTATAAGGGCAAATCACAAATTTGTAATTCTCTCACAAGTGGTGAAAAAATTTTTTGCGGTAATATATCTAAAAAAGTACTTAAAGATAAAATTAAAAACCAATTTGTTATCTGTATACCAGAAAATATAGATAGATATAAAAGAATCATTGCTGAATGTTTTTTAAAACAAGAGAGTATATCTTCATTTATGGTCAGAAACGGATATGCATTTGACTATGTTAAATACTCTAAAGGCAAATATCAAAGTGAACAAAATTTTGCTAAAGAAAATAAATTAGGGCTATGGGCTATGAAATTTGAGTATCCATGGTCATGGAGAAAAATCAATAAATAAATTATAAGTGTATTAGTGATTCTATCAAAAAAGCATCTATTATATTTTTTACTAATTTTAATTTCGGGTTGTTCATCTATACCAAAAAATACTGCTGATGGTTGTTCGATATTTTCTGAAAGATATCTTTGGTACAAACATGCAAAAAAAAACAGAGATAAAATGGGGTACTCCAATTTATATTCAACTGGCTATAATAAAGATGGAGTCCGACTTTGATTGGCTTGCAAAACCACAAAGAAATAAAATATTTAAAGTTATACCGTTTAAACGACCATCATCATCATTTGGATACTCTCAAGCTGTAAAAGGTACCTGGAAACAGTATAAAGAGGAAACAGGAAATAATTATGCTTTAAGAACTAGATTTAAAGATAGTGTTGATTTTATTGGCTGGTATACAAATAAAACTCAAAAAATACTTAATGTTTCCAAAGATGATGCTTTTAAACAATATATTGCATATCATGAGGGTTGGGGGGCTTTTAAAAATTATAAGAAAAATCAAAAAGTGATTAATCTTGCTAAAAAAGTAGAAAAGCAATCCTCCAAATACAAAAATCAGCTTATTAAATGTAAGAATTCTTTAACAACGAAAAAGTATATTATTTTTTAACGTAGTTGTTTTTTTAATTCAATATCGACAGCATCTATTCTTTTTGTATTTTTGGCTAGTGTCAGATACATAGTAGGAGTAACGTAAAGTGTAAAAAAAGTAGATATGAACATACCCCCTAAAATTGTACATCCTACAGCTAACCTAGACCCTTCTCCTGCTCCTGGACCTATATTTCCTATTACTAAAGGTATCATCGCTATCATTGTGCTTAATGAAGTCATTATTATTGGTCTAAATCTTAAATAACATGCTTCTTTTAAAGCTATCTCAATATTTTTTCCTGCCATCCTTAATTGATTTGCAAAATCGACAATTAAAATACTATTTTTTGTAGATATACCAATCAAAATAATCAATGCAATTTGAGAGAAGACATTTATTGAACTATTTAAAAAAAGTATAAAAACCAAACCACCAAATACTGCTAATGGTACTGTTAAAATTATAATAAATGGATGAATAAAAGAGTTAAAGGTTGCTGCCATAACCAAATATGCTGTCAATAATGCGAGTACAAAAATAATATATAATTCGTTGCTAGTTTCTTTTAATTCTTCAGATTTACCTTTCCAGGTTATTTGTTTATCGGATGCAATTTCCAACATAGTGCTTTCTAAAAATTTGATCGCTTCATCTAAAGTATAGTTTTCACTAATATCAGCTGAGATTGTTACCGCTCTTTGTCTATTGTACCTCGATAACTTATTTGCTGACCCTTGTTCCTCATATTCGACGAGATTTGCAATAGATACTAGCTCACCTGTATTTTCCGATCTAACAAATATTTTACTCAAACTTTGTTGATTTTTTCTATCATCTTTATATTGCTGCAAAATTATAGGGTATTCTTTTCCCAGCTTATTAAATTTCGTTACTATTTTACCTCCGTATAGTATTTCTAGCGTTTCACCAATTGTCTTAGTTGAAATACCTAAATCTTTTGCTTTGTTTTTATTGATTAGTAATTTTATTTCTGGTCTATTTCTAGAATAATCTGACTCAATTCGCATAAGATTTGGATTTTTTCTTATAGATTTTATTACTTTTTTTTGGGTTTCTTCCAAATCTTCGTAAGTATTGCCATATATCACCATTTGAACTGGTTTATTGTAATTTGATGTTCTTATTGATTGAGGTGATATTGGAAATGCTAGTGTCTGGGGGACTGTTACTATTTTACCAATAGCTTTACGCATGATTGTTTGTGAATCCTCTGATCTATTTTTCCAATTATCAAGTAAAGATATTATTAAAAAGCTATTATCAGCGCCGAAACCAGGTACAATCATCAAAAATTTTTTATATGGACTTTCCTCAGAGTCTAAAAGTGGTATTAACCTCTGCTCAACATCTTCTGCTCTTTTCTGAGTATAGTCAAATGAACTCCCCTCGTCTGTGAAACCAATAACTAAATAGGCTCCTCTATCCTCTAATGGTAACAATTCTTTTTTTGTATAATTGTATAAAAGTGCAGAACTAATAATTATCAATACTATAAAAGAAATAACAATATTTTTACGATATAACCAATACTGCAATGTATCCTTATAAAAGTTTAAAAAACCTATAAAAAATCTGTTAAAGTTTTTTACTAATAAATTTGATTTTTTTTTATTATCTAAAAATTTGCTTCCAAGCATGGGTGATAAAGTTAAAGCAACTAATGATGAAATAACAATTGCAAATGAAAGAGCTATAGCTGTTTCCTTAAATAATGTTCCAGCGATTCCCTCTATAAATATAAGCGGTAAGAATACAGCAACTAAAATTAAAGTAGTGGCTATAATTGCAAAAGTTATTTGTTTAGAACCTTTATACGCTGCAACCAATGGTGTTTCTCCTTGCTCTATCCTTCTATATATAGCGTCAGTCATTATTACAGAATCATCAGTAATTATTCCTATCGCTAGTATAAAACTTAATAATACAAAAATATTAATTGATAAATCGAAAATATATATTCCTAGAAAAGTTGCAATTAAGCTAACTGGAAGTGCAACAGCTGGGACAATCACAGCTTTTAAATTACCAAGGAACAAATATATTATGATTACAACTAAAATAAATGCAATGCATAGTGTTTTATAAACCTCCTTAATTGCAACACTTATGTAGGTAGCTCTATTAAAAGCAACTTCCAAGTTTAATCCCTCAGGCAGATTAGGTTTTATTTGTTTAATTTTTTTTTTAATGTCATTAGATAGCTCAACAGTTGAGGCACCACTCCTTGCATAAATACCTATGCCCACTGAATTATAATTTAATGCATTTTTACTTTGCGATCTAAAAAAAGCTTTTTCAGATACAGGACCAAACTCTATCTCAGCAATATCTGATAATATTATTGAGCTATTTTGAATTTTTTTAATTGGAAGTTGCTTGAGTTTATTTATATCATTGTATGATTTATCAATATTTAAAGTTAAATCCTTATTTTCTGCTTCTAAAGAACCTGCAGGTAACCTTACATTTTCTCTCTGCAAAGCTAATTCTACTTCATGGGTAGTTAAGTTGTAGGCTGCTAACTTAATAGGATCTAGCCACACTCTTACACTTAGTTCTCTCAAACCTCCAGTCCTAATTCTACCCACATTTTTTACACTTGAAAATTGATCAATTAGATATCTCTCAACATAATCCCCTAGCTCAAGATCACTCCATGTCGGAGAAGATAAAGACAGCCACATAGTAGTAGTAAATCCCGCTGCTTGTTTTAATATTCTTGGTGGATCTGACTCAGATGGAAGTCTTTCAACAACCCGAGCAACTCTTTCCCTAATATCATTTGCCGCATTATCCAAATCTATATCAGTGTCAAACTCCACATTAATTTTACTTTTTCCATTTTCTGATATTGAGTCAATATTTTTTATACCCTCAGCTCCACCGATAACTTCTTCAAGAACTTGTGTAACTTCTTCATCTACTATTTGAGAGGAAGCAGATGCATATTCAACATTTATTTGTACCACTGGAGGTTGGAGACCAGAAGGTAACTCTCTCACCGGTAATTTCCAAAAAACAAATGTACCAAATAAAACTAATATTAATGATAGAACCCATGAGAATGCAGGACGTTTGATGCTTAGTTCTGTTATAAACATTATTTATTTATTGGTTTTATTTTACCATTAGGTCTGACTTTTTTTAAACCCTCTGCTACAATCAGATCTCCTGAGTTTAGGCCAGAGATTACTTCTACATTTCCTTCATTCCTTAAACCTATTTGAATTTCTAATCGATTAGCAATATTTTCTTTTGATATCTTATAAACGTAAGCTTTGTTACCTTCTAAGATTATACTTGTATCTGGAATACTTAGAGTTTCTCTTTTATTAAAACTTAAAGTCACCTCTAGAAGAGACCCTGGAATTAGTTCATAATCCGGATTATTAATTCTAACTCTGGTTAAAATACTTCTGGTTTCTGCATTAATCCTACTCGAAACACCGTCAACTTTACCATAAAAAATTTTATCTTTTGTTCCCGAAAATCTTGCTTTTACCTCAAGATCTTGTTTTAAAACTGAGGCAAAATTTCCGGGTATTTTTAAATCAGCAAAGATTTCAGAGCTATCGTCTAATGTTAATATAAACGAGTTTTCAGAGCCAAGCACATCCTCTGTTATGCCCCTAAAACCTAAGGCGCCACTAAATGGAGCAATTATGTCTTTATCTTTTAATTTTATAATTACTTCACCTTTTTGAACAAACTTTTTTAAATTCAGCTCTGATAAAAGATTATTTTTTTCAATTCTAAAAGTTTCTGTTTTTTTTGCTAACGCAGTACCAAAACTCTCAATATTATCTGAGAATTCGCTTTTAATCACTTCAGATACAATAATTGATGGAGGAGGTCTTTTACTAAATTTTTTTTTAAAATGATTACCAATCATAGTTCTTCCGACTACCACAGATATTATAATTATAAAAAAAATTATTATTATAGATATGACTTTAGTAGTTTTTTTCATTTTTCAATTTTTCCATATTCTGCCCATGAGCCGTCATATATTGTTGGTTTATAATTATTATTAATTAAAGAATATGCAAGCGCTAAAACACATGATGTGATACCAGACCCACATGAAAAGACTAAATTATTATTATTTATATCCTGAATTACCTCAGTAAAAATATATTGTAACTCTTTTTTGCTCTTAAAAGTTTTATCTAAGTTAATTACATTTTTAAAAGGCAAGCACAGCGAGTTTTTTATTGATCCACATTTCAAACCTTTTCTTGGTTCTTCAACTTTTCCTTCAAAACGATCTATGCTTCTACCATCTACTAATTTAAATTCTTTTTTCTCAATATTAATATTTATTTCTTTTAGTTGTTTTACCATTTCATTTTTCTCTGACGCAATATATTTTGCTTTTATTACATTAGTTTTTTTACTTGTGATTGGTAATTTTTCTTTTTTCCATTTATTATAACCTCCATTTAAAACATGGATCATATCTTTACTGTGACCAAAATATTGTAATGTAAACCAAAGTCTACAGGAACTAATCACATCTGAATTATCATAAACAACAATTATATCCTTATTTGATATTCCCAATTTGGACATTATTTTTTCCCATTGAATTTTATTTGGTAGCATATGAGGTAGACTTGAATTTTGATCAGAATTTTCATCTATATCAAAATAAATAGCCCCATCTATATGTTCTGCGTTGTATTCATCTTCACTTTTTCTGTTCTCACTAGGCAAATGCCAGGAGCTATCAATAATTTTAACACGTTCTCTATTTTCAAAAAGCCATTTTGTTGAAACTAAAGACATTCTATTTATCGCTCTAAATATTTTTGGTGATAATCTTCAGCTCTACAATAATTTTTATTTTCAGAAATATTTGTAACTATTTTTCCATTAAATTTATGGTTGGTTTTATTTAAGACTTTTTCCGCGATTTCTTTTTGATCTTTTGAAGTATAAAAAATCTCACTTCTATATTGAGTACCTACATCGTACCCTTGTTGATTTAAAGTAGTAGGGTCATGTATCTCAAAAAAATAATCTAGAATTTGCTCATAAGAAATTAATTTATTGTCGAATTCAATTTTAACTACTTCGGCATGATTAGTTTTACCTGTGCAGACTTCTTTATAGGTAGTTTGCGCACTTTTTCCACCACAATAACCTACTTCAGTTTTTATCACTCCATTAAGTTTGCTAAACTTTATTTCAGGGCTCCAAAAACAACCGGCTGCTAATATTGCAATTTCCATTGATATAAAATCTTTAATGACTTAAGTTAAATACATGTTGTCTAAAAATCAATTAGGCTTTTTGTACATGTTTTTGTCGGTTTGTGCCTTTTCTTTGATGGATTTAGTTGTTAAATGGTCAGATGGCTATCCTTTAGGGCAAGTTCTGTTTTTTAGAGGTTTTGTTGGTGCCCTAATATATTTTTTAATCATACCAAGAGATAGAATAAAAAATTTTTATTATACAAAAAAAGCTGGGTTACATTTTTTAAGATGTTTTTTTGGATTAATAGCCTTACTCTCAATATTTACAGCTCTTAGAAATTTACCTTTAGCTACTGTTGTAAGTATATCTTTTGCTGCACCAATATTTACTACTATTTTTTCCATATTTTTTTTGAGTGAAAAAGTTGGAGTTTATAGGTGGCTTGCAGTTTTCATCGGTTTTATTGGAATTATAATTATAGCTGAACCAGGATTAACTGAATTAAATATATATTATATTTACCCAGTAATTTTTTGCTTAGGAATGGCCTATGTAGCTATTTCAATAAGACAATTATCAAGAACAGAACCTGTATGGTTAATTTCACTTTATTTTTCAATCTCAATAACAATAGTTAGTTTAACTACCATTCCTAGTGGCTGGATTGTACCAAGCTTAAGTGATTTTATTATTTTAACATTTTTAGGTATATTTGGTGGAGTTGCTAATTTGTGGTTAAGTCAATCATACAAGTATTCTGAGGTATCCCTGGTTACACCACTTAAATATCTTGGTTTAGTTTTTGCAATTATATTTGGTTATTTTATTTGGGAGGAGACCCCAACTTTAAAAACTTTAGCTGGTTCAATTTTAGTAATACTGTCATCAGTGATTATTTTTAGAAGAGAAATATTTTTAAATAAACAAATTTCAGCACCAAGACATGACTAATTCTCCACATTACTGGAAAAAAGCAAAATTATATTTATCGAAAAAGGACAAAGTTATGAAATATTTGATAAAAAAATATGATGATACCACATTAAGCACAAGAAAAGATGTTTTTTATTCATTATGCAAAAGTATTATAGGTCAACAAATAAGTGTGGCAGCAGCAAATTCAGTTTTTAGTAAATTTAATATAGCTTGTAAAAAAAAGATAACACCTAGAAATGTAAAAAAATTAGGAATTTTAAAATTAAAGAAATGTGGACTTAGCAAGCAAAAGGCAATAGGTATTAAAGAGTTATCAATAAGATTTTTGAACAAATCCTTTGATCCCAATCTAATTTTCAACATGGATGACGAGGAGGCAATTGAGTACCTATCCACTTTAAGACAGATTGGAAGATGGTCAGCTGAAATGATATTATTATTTACTTTTAACAGATCAAATATCTGGCCTATTCAAGATATAGGTTTACTTAGAGCCATATCCAATAATTATAATAAAACATATCTACCTCCTATAAATTTTGTAAAGAAATTAAAAAAAAAGTTTAATCCTTACTGTTCAGTTGCTACATGGTATTTATGGAGATCTATTGATGATGAGCCTATTCAATATTAAGACCCTCAACTATCTGTAAATTTCTTTTAGTACTATTTTTAGCAATATTCCAACTTTTTTGATATTCATCAGAATTATAACAAAACATTGCTTGCTCAAAACTTGGAAACTCCCATATTACAGTTCTTACAAATTCTTCCCCATCTATTAGTTGATACTTTCCTCCTCTAACTATTGCTTTACCACCAAATGTTTTTATTATTGGTGTAGCTTTTTTTGCGTATTCTTTGAGCTTATCTAAATTTTCTATTTTTTTATATGTAGCTATCCAATATGCTTTCATTAATCGAACCACTCTTTATACTTATTTTTATGTTTGATTATAAAATTTGGCAAATATGTCATATCTACTTTAATTAGGTCTTTCCCTTCCCCAAATTTATTTATTTTTTTGTCAACTCCTAAATCATAGACTGTTTTTTTTTTATTTATTATACTTTCTATATCCTCCGTACTTAAAGGATTAACATCAAATTCTCTGTGATGAAGGTAAGAGGATAATTTTTCTCTTATTTCTCTAGGTTTTTTTAAGTTAGTAAAATGCCATCCACCATTACCAACCAACTTTACGTTGATATATTTATTATTTGACAAAAGTAAGTCAATTCTTAATGGTGAATATTTTCTACCTCTAACATCTCTTAACCACTGCGGACTTTTTAAAAATTTTTTTCTACAACATTTACTCCCCACCCACAAATTTGAAGACATTAGATTAAACTTGTAATAAAACATATTTTGTTCAAATAATATTATTTTTTCTCTAGAATTTTTTAAATCTACTTTTGTCAAATCAGGTATTTCATCCAAATCTGAAATCAATATTAAGTCTTCTTTTTTAGCTTCACCTAGACCTTTTAAAATAAAATTTCTTTGAGAATTTTCCCTTAAGTAAGCGTTATTAATAAACTTTTTAGATTTTTCGCCCTCATCATCATTTTCATATATCTTTTTAATACCTTGTGGAACTTCATCATGTACTAAGTATATTATTTTATTTTTAAAATCGTTGTATTTTTTTAAATTAAATCTTAATGGTTTAGGTTTCCCACTATGAGTGTATTTACTTTCTACTATTACAAAGTAGTCAACATTTTTATCTAATATATTAAGTCTGATTTCTAAAAGATTATCCTCGTCAAAATACATGAAACAATCAAATATTTTCATAAATATATTTAATTTAATTTAATACTATATTAAAAGCTTTTATGGAAAAAAAATTAATTATCTCCTTCGAAAACTACCTTGAGGTTGTTGAAAAACTATCAATTGAAATTAATAAAAGCTATAATCCTACTGTTTTAGTTGGAATAATGAGAGGAGCAGCCCCAATTATCGATATTTTATCAAGAATATTCAAATTGCCCACAGCATATATTGTAATTCAAAGTTATTCTGGTTTACGTCAGGAGGATAAACAAGGCGAGTTAGTTTTTGCCCGTGATATTAGTTCAATTGCGAAAGCTGAAAATTTTAAACGGGTATTATTAGTTGATGATTTGTCGGATACAGGATTGACACTTAATAAAAGTATAGATTGGCTTAAAAATTATAAACCTATTAAAGATCATATTTCTGAAATTAAAACAGCTTGCCTGTGGAAAAAAAAGTCTTCAAAATTTATACCAGATTTTTGCCCAATCAAATTAGATGATGATCCGTGGATAGTACAACCAACAGAACATTATGAAGAAATAAGAATAAATGAGATTATAAATAAACATAAAAAAGGCTAGAAAATATTTTCTAGCCTTTTTTTAAATAATTTATCCTACAATAAAACTTACTACACTTAGTGCAGCTACAATCCAAATAGCCGGACTTGTATCATTAAATTTTCCAGTAAAAATTTTAATTAGTGCGTAAGAAACAAAAGCCAAAGCTATTCCATTTGAGATTGAGTATGTAAATGGCATTGCGATCATAGCAAGAACAGCAGGAGCACTTTCAGCAATATCATCCCACTCAATGTCGGTAATATTTCTGACAAATAAAGTTGCGATATATATTAGTGCAGCACCATCAATTTCTTTAGGTAATGATGTTGCTAATGGACTGAAGAACAAACAAGCTAGAAATAAAACACCAATAACTAAAGATGTCATACCTGTTCTACCACCTGCCTTTACTCCAGCAGCACTTTCAACATAAGTAGTTACGGTTGAGGTACCTAACATAGATCCTGCAACTGTGGAAACGCTATCAGATAACATTGCTTTATCGATATCTTTTATTTTTCCATCTTTGCCAATTTTACCAGACACATTTGCAACACTAGTTAATGTCCCAGCCGTATCAAAAAAATCAATGAAGAATAACGTAAAAATTACTGTTACCATTGAAGCACTTAATGCTGCCCCTAAGTCAAAAGTTAATAAATGTGTCATTGGTGGTGGTGCTGACACTACTCCATTAAACTTTCCAACACCAGTGAGCCAAGCAATTGCACTAAATGCAACAATACCTATGATTATATTTCCTTTAATATTAAATTTTTCCATAACAATCATAGAAATAAAAGCCCCTGCACCCAACAATAATAATGGATTAGATAAATCTCCAAGTTGAACAAGCGTCACTGGATTATCAGCAGTTAAACCCATAATTTCAAAACCTATAATCGCAAGAAAAAGACCAATCCCAGCACCAATACCTAATTTAAGACTTTTTGGAATTGAATTTATTAACCAAGCTCTAATGGGTGTTAATGAAATAATTAAAAATACTACACCAGCAACCAACACAGCTCCCAATGCTTCAGCAGGCGTATATTTCATACCTAGGCAAACTCCATAAGCTACAAAAGCATTGATGCCCATACCTGGTGCTAAGCCTACTGGCCAAGTTTTTGCGTAAAAGGCTGCAATAAAACATGCAATTGCAGTTGCTAACGCTGTAGCAGTAAATACACCCCCAAAGTCAAAACCGCCATCAGCAAGAATCACTGGATTTAAGAACATTATATATGCCATAGTCAAAAAAGTTGAGACACCGGCAACAACTTCTGTCTTAAAATCAGTTTTATATTTTTTATAATTAAAATAATTGTCTAACATTGAACCTCCAAAAAAAATTAAAATAAACGATTCTTTAACGAAAATCCTATGTATATTTTCAATATGTGTTATGATTGTTATTAAAGGTATCTTTTTTTCAACCTAAAAGTTAATTTTTTTTATTATAGAAATTATAAACTTTTGACACATTTGGATGTTAAAAGGATACATGAATTATAAAAAATTACTATTTAGTATAATGATTTTGTCTTTTTTAAGTAGTTGTCAAACTATAAAAAATAAATCTGACGAGGTTGCTGAAAGAGAAAACGAAAAATTTGGTCAATTTGTGGGTAAGCAAGTATCTGAACTAAAAATGGAATTAGGCGCTCCAACCGATGATTTCATAAATGATTTAGGAAATGAGACATTAGTTTACAAAACTAAAAAATACGGAATTCCTTGTGAGAGGAAATTTACAATAAACACTAACGGAACTATAATAGGATTTTCATCTAGCGGATGTATTTAAACTTGTGGGGCTTACCCCCACAAGCAAGTTTAACACTTATTTAATCTCAATAAGTTTCTTTTTTTTGTGCTCTGGTACTATTCTTTCACAAGCGATTCTTAAAAGACCATCTTTTAGTTCAGCACCATTTACTTTAACATCATCAGCAATTGTAAATGACCTAGCAAATTGTCTTTGAGAGATTCCTTTATGAATAATTTCCCCATTAACATCTTTATCCTCGGATTTATTTATCTGTTTAGTTCTTACAGTTAACAAATTATCCTCGAATTCAACCTCAACATCATTTTTATTAAACCCAGCAAGTGCAACTTCTATTGAATATTTGTCTTTGCCAGTCTTTCTGATGTTATATGGTGGGTAATTTGACTGCATACTTAAATTACCATTTCCGAGCATGTTTTCAAATTGATCGAACATATCATCGAAACCAATCGAAAACGGTCTTAGAGAGTTAAATATAGATAGATCCTTACTTGTCATATTTCCTCCTTTGTTAGCAAGGTTTATATTGAGGTCCCATAAGGCAACCTCAATTTACATATAGGTGTAGATTTCTTGATTTCAATACTAAAATTTATATTTTATTTGAAACTTTTAAAGCAAACGCATAGTCTAATGCTATCTCCTCTATTGCACCGTCTCTACCTGACTTACCACCGTGTCCAGCATTCATTTCAGTTTTTAAAAGCAACAAATTATTATCAGTTTTATAATCTCTAAGTTTTGCAGTAAATTTTAATGGTTCATCAAATAGTACTCTATTATCGCTTAAGCTTGTTGTAATTAAAATATGCGGATATTCCATTTTTTTTATATTATTATATGGTGCGTATGAATAAATATAATCGAAATGCTCTTTATTTTCTTTTGCATTACCAAACTCATCAAATTCCCCAACAGTCAAAGGTAAGGTATGATCAAGATTTGTCGTAAGCGAGTCAACAAAAGGTACAGCCATAATAATTGCAAGAAATAAATCAGGATTTTTATTTACTGCAGCCCCCATTAATAATCCACCAGCTGAGCCTCCAAAACCAATGACTTTTTTCTTTGATGTATATTTCTTTTTAACCAAATAATCTCCAGCAGCAAGGTAATCCTCAAAAGTATTTTTTTTATTTAATAACTTTCCTTCTTTCCACCACTTCATTCCTCTTTCCATTCCTCCTCGAATATGTGCTGTTGCCCATATTATATCTCTATCTATTAAACTCAATTTTGTAGAAGAGAATGAAGGTGACATTGAACTTCCATATGATCCATATCCATAAAGAAGTAAGTGAGCTGAGCCATCTAATTTGGTTTTTTTATGTCTTGTTAAAGTAATTGGAACTTTTCTACCATCGTGAGAAATACACTCTATTCTCTCAACAATGTAATTATTCGGATCATGTCCCGATGGTATTTCTTGTTCTTTTACTAATTTCCTTTTCTTACTTTTGATATTGTATAAGTATGTTCTACTTTGAGTTTTTGGGGAAGAATAACTTAAATAAATTTCATCAGTATTTCTATCTTTTTGAACTAAAGAAATTCCTGGTTCTATAACTTTTTCATCTGTAAATGATATTTCTTCCTCTTCTCCCGTTAATTTATTTTTTACAAAAATTTTAGCTAATGCATCGGAAACCTCAGATCTTATGGTCCAATTATTCAAGAATGTTAACCCACCTACTAGAACCTCATCTTGAGGGGGTATATAAGATATCCACTCTTGTTTTGATAAATCTTTACAAATATCTATTTTAAAATCTTCTGCATTTTCGTTTGTGTGCATATAGAATTGTCCATCCCAAGAATTCACAGAATAAATTATTCCTTTTTTTCTATTTTTAATCAATTTTGGTTCTGGTTTTTCTTCATTTATTCCAAAATAATATTGTTCAGAAGTGTTGTGATCTGAAGTAGTTATTATGAAAAATTTTTCATCCGAGGTAATTCCAATTCCCACAGTAAAAGCATCACTTTTTTCCTCAAAAATTAAAATATCGTCACTTGAGTTACTACTGATTGTATGTCTGTAGATTTTTCTTGGTCTATGAAACTTGTCTAATTTAGAATAAAAAATGTACTTATCATCCAAGCTGAATGTAATACTTCCAGAGGTATCTTTAATATTATCAGAAATACTTTTTCCAGTTTTTATATCTCTTAAGTAAATTGTATAATATTCTGATCCTTTCAAATCTAGAGAATACCCTAGAATTTTATCATTATGACTTACTTCTAAATCTCCTACACCAAAATATTCAGTTTTCAGTTTATTTTTTTCTTCATCTCCATTCCAATACTCCTCAGTTATTTCACTGCCAATTAATCTTCTAAGTTTAATAGAGTAATTTCCTTTTTTGGTTGTTTTAGTCCAATATTCATAAGTTTTATCTTTAAATGGAATAGACTCATCATCTAATTTAATGCGACCCTTAATTTCATCAAATAATTTTTTTTGGCATTGTTTTGTATCTTTTAAATGAAAATCAGTAAATTTATTCTCTTCATCCAGATATTTCCTTACTTCCGGATCAAGTTTCGAACTATCTTTTAAAACATCAAGTATATTTGACTGATGTACCCAACTATAATTATCCTCCCAAGTTGTATTGTGACAAGATTTAAGTTCAGTTTTTTTTTTAAGTTGTGGTACTTTCATTGAAAAAGTTAATATATGAATATTTTTATTATAACACTTGTTATTTTTGTCTTAATATACCTATTTCTTAATTGGTTTGCCAAAAGTTCAACAAAAAAGGTTGCAAAAACTATAAGGTCATTAATTATAATAGTTTCTATATTATTAGCAGTTTTAATGGCTTTCGCTGGAAGGTATATATTTTCTCTACCTTTTTTAATGATGGTTTTACCGCTCATAAAAACTAAAGCCGGCTTTACTCTATTGCAAATATTAAGAATCTGGGGATTACTTAGAGTGCTTAAAAATTATGGAAGATATAATTTTGGTAGTTCAAGTCAAAATTTAAATACTCAAACTGTTTCTTTAGAGGAAGCTTATAAAATTTTAAACTTAGATCCTAAAAAAAAATACAGCAAAGAGCAAATAATGAATGCTTATAAAAAAATTATGAAAAAAATACATCCTGATGTGAGTCCAGAACTAACCAGGTTGGCTTCTATCGTCAACGAAGCTAAAGACGTAATTATTAAAGATATAGTTTAATTGATTATTTCTTCATATTTTTGAAAAATTTTATCAGGATTAATTTTCTCTTTACCATTAGTATTATGAGTTACATTTTTAAAACCATCTGGAATAATTGGAAACATTTTTGGACTGTAATTTCCATAGATGAGTGGAGTATCAGCCATGAGAACTATGGTTTTAATTTCTAAAGCTGCAGATAAATGACTAAAACTAGAGTCATTGCAAATAGAAATATCGCAGTTTTTAATTATTGGTAGAATTTCATTAATAGTTAAATTATCTAAAGAAACACATTTACTATTTAGTTCCGTGTTTTTAATTTCGTTAAGAATTGACTGCTCATCTTCACTTTTTCCTGTAGCTAGAAAAAATTTGCAGTCATATTTTTTGCTAACAATTTTCATGAATTTTATAAATGTTTTGGCTGGAATTCTCTTTGTTGGTCCTGAACCACCAACTCCTAGTAAAATATTAATTTTTTTCTCATTCATTTCAAATTTTTTTCTATACATTTCAACCAATTTAGGATCTATATTTATTTGAGGGTTACTTTCGACGTTTAAATTTAATTTTGTTTTTAAAAATTCTTTAGCTGTATTAATCAAATGTTGATTACGTTTTTTAAAAAGTGGGTACTGGTAGATTTCTTTTATTGCCGACAATCTACATATAATATTAAATCTTAAAGATGAATTGAAAATAAAAGCTTTATCAAATTTATTCTTTTTTAGCTCTGCAGATAATTTTAAAGTCCCTAACAATCCATTATGTTTACCACCATTATCTTCCCTATCTAAAATAATTAATTTTTTAATATATTTATTATTCTTCAAAATTTCTTCTGATTTAGAACTTTTTTTAACAAGACAAGTTACAGAGGTATTATACTTTTTTGAAATTGCTTCTATATAAGGTAAAAAAATTACCATATCTCCAATACCCATTCGACTTTGAATTATAAGTATATTCATATTTATCAAACAACTTTACTAAAAAATTATTTTATATACATTTTAATTAATGAACAAAATTCAAGGCATTTATGCGGCCTCTTTATCATTATTTAATGATGATTTATCTTTAAACGTTGAAAGAACATTAAATCATGCTGATTTTTTAATTGATAATGGTTGTCATGGGGTTGTTATATTTGGGAGCACTGGTCAATCTCAATTAGTTTCTATTTCAGAAAAAATTAAATTAATCAATTCCTTACCAAAAAGTACAAATTTTAAAAAATTTATTGTTGGTACCGGATTAAATTCACTGGGAGATGCTATTAATTTAATCAATATAACGTTATCTATAGGAATAGAATATTTTTTGGTTATGCCACCTGCGTATTATAAATACAAAGATAAAGATGTTGTAAAATATTTTGAAAAAATCATAAATAAAGCAGATAAATGTAAAATAATACTTTATAATTTTGAAAAACTAAGTGGTTATAAATTTAGTATTGAATGCATTAAGCAATTAAAAAAAGAATTTCCAAAGCAAATTATTGGCATTAAAGATAGTAGTTATAATATTTATAGTCATTATAAAAATGACAACTTTTCTATTTTTGTTGGATCTGAGGAAAAATTATTAGATAGTTTAAATTTAGGATGCCAAGGAGCAATTACCGCTACATGCAATGTAACTTCAAGTCTAGCAAGAAAAGTTTTCGAAGACTTTCATCAGGAAAAAATTCAGACGGTAAATAAAAAACTTTGTGATGTTAGGAAGGTATTTGAAAAATATAATCTTATTTCAGCGTTACATTCATATATGGCAAAAAAAGACGTTATTTTTAAAAATTTATTGCCAATATTAGATTTATTACCGAAGGAAGATGAAAAAAAATTATTTGAAGAATTGGAAAAATTAGATTTTAATATTGATTATTTATAATTATGAAATCTTTAAATCAATTTTTGAAAAATCTTTTTAAAGTTGATGGATTTATAATTGTAGATGCGAATAAGAAAGAATATACAATAGGAAAACCTTTAAAAAATCCTCCAATAAAATTAAAATTATTAGATAAAAGTCTTCACACAAAACTTCTTCTATTACCAGATTTATACTTTGGAGAAGCTTACGTTGATGGTTCTGCTGTAATAGAGAATGGTACTTTGACGGAGTTTTTAGAAATTACTATGAAAAATATTGGACGTGGTCCAACAAGTAATTATGCTACACTTATAAAAAAATTGATGGGAATTTATAGCTATATAACAAAGTTTAATTTTATTAAAAAGTCTAAATCAAATGTTGCACATCACTATGATATTTCTGAAAAATTGTATGATTTGTTTTTAGATAAAAATAGACAATATTCTTGTGCTTACTTTAAAAATGAAAATGAAACAATAGAACAAGCCCAAGCAAATAAAATGAATCATATAATAAAAAAACTTCATTTAAAACCAAATTTAAAAGTTTTAGACATTGGATCTGGATGGGGAACTTTAGCATTAGAAATAGCAAAACAAAGTAAATGCGAAGTGCTTGGAATTACTCTTTCAAAAAATCAATTAGAATACAGTCAAAAAAAAGCTAAAGAATTTAATCTAGAAAATCAGGTTAGATTTAAATTAATCGACTATAGGCAGCTCAATGAGAAATTTGATCGAGTAGTAAGCGTAGGAATGCTTGAGCATGTGGGTAAGAAATTTTATAACAAATATTTTAAATCTGTCTCAAATTTTCTAAACGAGGATGGTGTAGCTTTAATACATACCATTGGATCTGTAATGACACCACGAGATCCTCATCCGTGGATTTCAAAATATATTTTTCCTGGAGGTTATACGCCTAGCCTTAGTGAACTCGCTAGACCAATAGAAAACTCTAATTTGATAATATCAGATATGGAAGTTTTAAGAATGCATTACTCTCACACTTTAAGAAATTGGAAAAAAAGGTTCATGGGTAAAAAAGAGGATATTCTTGAAATGTTTGATGAAAAATTTTTTAGAATGTGGGAATTTTATCTAGCAGGTTGTGAAATGGCTTTTAAATGGGGAGACCAGGTTGTATTTCAGTTTCAATTAAGTAAAAAATTGTTATCAACACCAAATACAAGAGACTATATTTATTAGGTGATTATTGATAAATCTATAATACTTAATGAAAAAAAATAAAAAACGTAAAAAAAAAAAAATTAAAATTAAAAAAATAAAATCTAATAAAAAAAAAAATTCAAAAAGAATTTTTTCTCAAAAAATTAAAAAGAAAAGGAAAAAAAAAATAAAGCAAATCAGACGTTTCAAAAGATCAAAAAATTATATATTTACTAAAACAAAAAAGCCGTCTGGACTACTTTTAAGTATAATTAGGCTTCAAAACAAATTTAAAGATAATTTTAAATTTAATTTTAGTTTTGATTTATTTAAAATTGATAGAGCAATTCAATCGTTTTTTCAAAATATTGATAATAAATTTTATGAATACAAAAACCTAAAAGCTGAGGAAAATAAAAGACTAAAAGTCGAAAAACTAGAAAGCGAAAGATTAGAGAAAGAACAACGCGAAATTAAAATCAAAGAGGAAGAGCAAAGAATCTTAAAAGAAAAGATAAAATTAGTAAAAGATGAAGAAAGACTTGAGAGAGAACTTACAAAAGACATTAAATTATTTTTAAGAAAAGAACAAGCTCTCTTGAGAAAGGAACAAGCCGAAAGGCAGAAAAGATTCCTACAAGAATTAAGACTGGAACAACAAATTGAAAAATTTAGAGTTAGAGAAGTAAAGGAATTAGAAAAATTAGAAAAAATTTCATTAAAAGAAAAAAGAGATGATTATGTAGCTCTACAAGAACGAATTGATAAATTAAAAGAAAAATATCGACTAATTAGAGACCAAAAAATTAGGGAAAGAGTAGAGTCTCTTGGAATTAAAACTTTAGAGACAGATGATAGAGAAACTCTTTTAAAAAAAGAAAGAGAATATTCTATAGAAAGGCATAAAATAGAAACATCTCTAGAAAGCTTTTATAGAAGTGCAGCTAGTTTGGTATTTCAATTAAATAAAAGGCATATTACAAGACACATGTCTATATTTAGATGTATAGATAGAAGATTTGAAACAGGTGAAATTTTTATCAAATGGGATGAGTCTAATGATGAAGATTGGCTTATACTAATTTATATTAAAGACAATTCTCCTGATAAAGGAATTATTATTGAAGACAAAACAAACCCAGAGAAAAACTATTCTCACGAATTCAAATCAAATGAAATATTTAAAGCCTCTGACACAATGGTTGACTCATTAACTCAATTATTATCAAGAGAAAGACAAAGAAAAAAACAAACTATTCTGTAACATATACAGATACACCACGATTATTAATATCTACATCAAATTTTTTATGAAGTGGTGGAAATGCTCTTTGAGAACAATCTAGCCTATCACATGTTCTGCATGATACTCCAATAGGAATTTCTGTTTTCTTATCGTTCAAATCTAAATTTTCGGTGTACACAAAATCTTTTGCATATTTGGCTTGGCATCCTAAACCGATTGATAAAATACTTTTCTTTTTTCCATATCTTCCAACTCCTTTTTCGACTGTTCTAGCGATACAAACATATTTCTCCCCATTAGACATCTTGCTAACAGCAGCTTGAATTACTCCAGGTCTCGAAAAAGCAGAATAGACATTCCATCTTGGGCAAGCTCCACCATACCTTGGGATCTCTATTCCTGATAATGAAAATCTTTTTGAAATATTGCCAGCGACATCTACCCTTAGAAAATGAAATGGTATGCCCGGAAGTTTTGGATCTTGTAAACATGTTACTCTATGGGCAATCTGTTCAAAAGTACATGCAAATGTATTTTGTAATAATTCTAGGTCGTATTTCTGTTTTATACACTCTTGGTGAAATAGTTTATATGGCATTAAAATAGCAGCACCACAGTAGTTTAGTAGTGCCACTTTAGTAAGTTTTTTTGACTCCTCTGACGGAAACTTAAATGCTGTCAAATATTTCTCAATAATAACCATAGCACCCTCTTGTGCTATTTGTGCTGCTGCATATAATTTTTTAGTTTCTAGAGCTACATAGTCACTTAAATGTAATTCTTTTTGAGATTTATAATAAATTTTTGAAAATGGTTTACCATCCTCAGGTAGTACATCTTTTACTTTTACTCCGTATTCTGTTTTAAGAAAATTGCAAAGAGCCATATAAGTTGCTCTATTGTTTATTTGTATTCTATTAAATATATCTTCTGCAAATTTTTCTAATTTAGAAAAATAATTTTTATTTTCCTGCAAAAAATCTGACACTACTTCTCCTGGAAAAGATGCTTTTCTTCCATCAATAATCTTACCCGAAATATTTTCAACTTTGCTTACAATTTCTTGACCTTTTTGTTTATAATTGTCGCCTAATTTAATAAGTGCTCTCGCAATTTTAGGGTTTGTATTTACTAAATCCTGGACCTCTGGTCCCAATATATCTAAATCCTCAAAAAGCTCATCGCCTAATAACTCAGATAAATTATTTGCAAGATTTAAATCTGATTTATTTGTTAAATCTGATAATTCTATTTTTAACTCTTCGCAAACTTTTAAAAGAAGATCTCCGTCGATTTTTCTTTTTCCACTCTCAATTAAATTTAAATAACTTGGAGATATACCCAATTGTTCAGATAATTTGTTCGCTTGAAGACCTAGCTGTCTTCTAAAAGCCTTTATTTTTGGTCCGATTTTTAAATCTATTTGACTCATAATTTACTATTTGTAAATTTAGTAAATATAAATTTACAAAAAATTTAACGTATTTACAAGCTTTTTTGAAAATTTTGTAGATTTTGTAAATTATGTAAATTATAAAGTTTACATGAACAACGAAAACATTAAAAAAACTCAAGAAAATCAGGCTAATAGCAACCAACAAGACACAAGCGACAAAAGAAATAAGTCTGGTATTTACTTAAGAGATGATCATTGTGATTGGGGTTCTAGCGGTATGAATGAGTTCACAAACGAGTATAGCTCAAACTAATCCATACATACCACTTTCTAATTAATATTTAAATTGAGGGGTTTAAATGAGTTCAGAAAAAAAGGTTTCATACGATCTTAAAAGATTTTCAGGTATTAAAAGAGATTATACCCCCGAAGAAGTCGAGCGTTTAAGAGGATCAATAAAAATTCAATATTCGATGTGTGAACAACAATCGAAAAAATTGTGGAACTTATTAAATAAAGAGCCATATGTAAATACACTAGGATCATTGTCTGGAAATCATTCTGTCCAGCATGCA
This sequence comes from uncultured Pelagibacteraceae bacterium, assembly GCA_902619925.1. Taxonomy (GTDB): domain Bacteria; phylum Pseudomonadota; class Alphaproteobacteria; order Pelagibacterales; family Pelagibacteraceae; genus Pelagibacter. Next base: position 21,250 of record CACNFY010000001.1, on the reverse strand, counting down.
AAAGCTGGTTTAAAAGCAATTTATGTTAGTGGATGGCAAGTAGCCGCTGATGCAAACACTGCTGGAGAGATGTATCCTGATCAATCATTATACCCTTTTGATAGCGCTCCAAAACTTGTGGATAGTATTAATAATGCTTTAGTAAGAGCAGATCAAATTCAACATATGGAAATTCAAGATGGTGAAATGGACTCCAAAGATAGAACAGATTATATGTTACCGATTATAGCAGATGGTGAGGCTGGTTTTGGTGGTCCATTAAACGTTTTTGAATTAACTAAAAAATTTATAAAAGCTGGTGCAGCAGGAGTTCACTTTGAAGACCAATTAGCAAGTGAAAAAAAATGTGGGCATATGGGAGGAAAAGTTTTAGTACCAACTGGAACCGCAGTTAGAAATTTGAAAGCCGCAAGATTAGCCGCAGATATTGCAGATGTTCCATTAATAATTCTTGCAAGAACTGATGCTAACGCTGCAAAATTAATTACGAACGATCATGATGAGAATGATAAACCCTTTTTAACAGGAGAGAGATCACCTGAAGGATTTTATTATGTTAAAGCTGGAATAGAACAAGCAATTTCTAGAGGACTTGCTTACGCTCCTTATGCAGATTTAATTTGGTGTGAAACTGCAACTCCCAATTTAGAGGAGGCTAAAAAATTTGCTGATGCAATTCACTCCAAATTTCCTGGGAAATTATTAGCTTATAACTGCTCTCCATCTTTTAATTGGAAAAAACATTTGTCAGATGATGAAATTGGTACTTTTCAAAGAAAAATTGGTGAAATGGGTTACAAGTTTCAATTTATAACCTTAGCAGGATTTCATACTCAAAATATTGCTATTTTTGAACTTGCTGAAAAATATAAAAAAGATGGAATGGCAGCATACTCTAAAATTCAACAGCAAGAATTTGATAGAGAAAAGGATGGCTACACTAGTGTTAAACACCAAAGAGAAGTTGGCACTTCTTATTTTGATGCAGTATCTAATACTATAAGTGGTGGTAAAAGTTCTACTACTGCAATGGAAGGCTCAACAGAGTCTGAACAATTCTAATTTTTTTTTAGTTTTTGAACTTGATCCCATGCAGAGTTTATAGCTCTCATTGTTTTTTTACTTTCCTCAATTACCTCTTCAGGAACTCCTTTACTTAATAGTAAGTCTGGATGATGTTCTTTAGATAACTTTAAATATCTTTTTCTAATTGTTTGCAAATCATCCTCAGGACTGCTTTCTAAAACCATATAAGGATTTAACTTATCGGATGATTTTCTGCTTTCTTTAATACTATTATATTGTGTTTCACTTAATCCAAAAATATAGGCTATATTTTCGATCATTTTTGTCTCTTCAGGGCTTACCTTTCCATCGGACTCTGCTATATAAAATAGAATATTAATAACCTCCTCTAAAACGTTTAAATTTCCCTTATAAAACTGTGCAATTTGTTGGGCATATGGCTCGTACCCAGTGCTCTCCTCTTTTGCTCGATTAAATATTTTACCCACTTCGTCTAACTCGTTTTCAGGAATTTTTAATTTATCTTTTACGGCAATTAATTCCTCACGACTTACTTGACCATCTGCCTTACTTAGTTTTGCAGATAAAACAATTAGTGATAGCGCAAAAATTTTTTGACTTTGACCAATTGCTGAAAAACCTCCTTGAGCCCTAGCTCTTGAAATTTTTCCACCTAAAATAGAACCTAAAAGCATTCCGAAAGGACCTCCTAGTGAAAGGCCAATCATTCCTCCTATTAAACTTCCCCAGATAGACATATTATAATTTTTTAATATAATTTAATTATTATGACCACAACTATTTTTGTATTAATCATTCTTTATGGAATTTATAGATGGTCTGTATCTTGGATAGAATATTATAGTAAATTAGATACCAGACTAGGATCATCAATTTGGAAGTATAGTTACGATTATCATGTAGTAGGCAAAAGAGATGTTACATTAGAAGATGATAAGAATTTAGTAATTTTAAGAAGAAAAAGAAATAGAGCTGTTACATTTATGTACTTTGTTTTTTTTTTAGGTTTTGTAATTTTTATGTCTTTTATGAATCAAATTCTTTTAAGAATTCTTAATATTTAATTTTTTTCGAAATTTATTACGTTATATTCCCAATAACCCATCTTATCATATACGATCTTTAAAATTAAATTTTCATCTTTGTTATACCAAATATCAAAATTGAGCTTCTTATCCTCTGGTGTATTTGGGTCTTTAGATTGTAATTTATAATGTTTGGTAGAATAATTCTTATCATTAATAATAATATTTTCTTCTCCTATAAATTTAACTACTTGTGGTTTTATACTCCCAGATAAAGGACTAATTTGATTATCTACCTCTAAAATGTCATGATTCCACCAGTTACCTACAATACTATTAATACTAACATTTCCTTTATAAGAGGATCCCATAATTCTAAATTCTTTCTTATTTTCACTTAATTTTAAATTCACAAATTTCTTTTTTTTATTTTGAAAAGTTTCAGAATTAAATGAGACAAGTAAGTTTTTATAATATTTCTCAATACCTTTGCTACTGATTGTAAATAATTTAACCCCTAGGAGATCTACTTCAAATTTTGTCTCATTTCTAACCTCTAAAAAATCATCTTTATGTTTAAACAAATATTTACTAAATCCTATTAATTTTCCATCTCTTAAGACTTGCATCTCTATTGCTTTAAATTTTTTATAATCTTGTGGGTGTGAAGTTGAATAAGCTGGATAGAGCAATAAGATTAAAAATATAAGAAAAAATTTAATATATCTATTAATATAAATAATATAACAATTCATAAATAAATATTAAAATATATAGTCATAAAATGTTTTTAACTATAAGAAATATACCTAAAGTATCATGGAGTTCTAAAGAGCCTTTAAATTTTAAACCAAAAATTAGTACTTTTTTCTTTCTTTGCTTTGGATTAACCCTTTTTGGAATAGGAGAAGGCTTACTTTTAGTTTCGTTTACAGGAGCTTCACCATGGAGTGTTCTTGCGCAAGGAATTTCTAATTACGTTGATTTATCAATTGGAACTATAACATTTTTAATTAGTCTTTTTGTAATTTTTTTGTGGGTTTTTTTAAGCCAAAAACCAGGAATTGGTACGGTGTTAAATGCAATTATTATTGCTGCAATGATTGATGTTTGTTTAAAATATATATCAACACCAGAAAGTTTTGAGTTAAAAATTGTGTTAGCAATATTTTCTGTATTAATTATTGGTATAGGAAGTGGAATTTATCTAATTGCAAATTTAGGGCCCGGTCCAAGAGATGGACTTATGACTGGTTTACAAAAAAAAACTAATTTACCCATCGCATCCGTTAGAGCTTTTTTAGAAATATCTGTAGTTTCTATTGGTTGGTATTTAGGAGGCACAGTTGGAATAGGAACTTTATTATTTGCTTTTGGAATTGGTCCTTGTGTTGCTTTTGGACTATTTATTGTGGATAAAATTTCTACCAAAAAGTGATTACTACAATCTTCATTTTCTGTTAAAATAATAATATGTGGTTCGTTAGAATTAGACTACATAAATTTGTTAGATTAACACTTCATCCACCATGAGGTGATAACTATTCTTCTTCACATTTCTTAAACTCTCTTGAAAAAAATTTACACTTATCACCATCTTTTTATAAGAATGATTTTTGTTTTGATAAAAAAAAAGGGCAGTAAAAACCACCCTTTTTGAATTTTTTAATGACCGAAATGAGTCTTACATTCCCATTCCGCCCATGCCACCCATGCCGCCCATTCCTCCTGGAGGCATTCCAGCTGGACCAGAATCCTTCTCCTCTGGTTTGTCAGCAATCATAGCTTCAGTTGTTACCAATAATCCGGATATAGAAGCAGCATCTTGTAGTGCTGTCCTTACAACTTTAACTGGGTCGATAATACCCTCTTTGAACATGTCAACATACTGTTCTGTTTGTGCGTCATAACCATTGGATGCTTTATTTGTCTCTAACAGTTTGCCTACTATCACTGATCCATCAACACCAGCATTTTTTGTAATTTGTCTAATAGGCGCTTGAAGTGCACTTTTTACAATTTCAACACCTGCTTTTTGGTCATCACCTTTAACCTTTACTGTTTTGTCAAGATCTTGAGATGCATACAATAAAGCACATCCTCCACCTACTACAATACCTTCTTCAACGGCAGCTCTTGTAGCATTTAAAGCATCTTCAACTCTATCTTTTCTCTCTTTAACTTCAACTTCAGTTGCACCACCAACTTTAATTACTGCAACTCCCCCTGCAAGTTTAGCTAATCTTTCTTGAAGTTTTTCTCGGTCATAATCTGAAGTTGTTTCATCAATTTGTTGTTTGATCGAACTACATCTTGCTTCTATGTCAGATTTTTTTCCAGATCCACTCACAATTGTGCTATTTTCTTTATCAACTTTTACTCTTTTTGCAGAACCTAAATCAGTAAGTTTTACGTTTTCAAGTTTGATACCTAAATCTTCAGAAATTACCTGTCCTCCAGTTAATATTGCAATATCTTCTAACATTGCTTTTCTTCTGTCTCCAAAACCTGGTGCTTTGACAGCAACTACTTTTAGTCCACCTCTTAATTTATTTACTACAAGTGTTGCTAAAGCCTCACCTTCCACATCCTCTGAAATTATCATTAGTGGTCTTCCAGCTTGAACAACCGCTTCCAATAAAGGAACCATAGGCTGAAGATTGGTTAATTTTTTTTCATGAAGTAAAATCATTGGATTTTCTAATTCTGTAGTCATTTTATCACCATTAGTAATAAAATATGGAGATAAATAACCTCTGTCAAATTGCATACCTTCAACAACATCTAATTCAGTTTCAATTCCTTTTGCTTCTTCAACTGTGATCACGCCTTCATTGCCAACTTTTTGCATTGCCTTAGCAATCATATTTCCTATTTCTTTATCACCATTTGCTGAAATTGTACCAACTTGCGCTATTTCATCACTATCTTTTACTTTTTTTGCAGATGATATTAGTTTTTCTCTTACTTGATCTACTGCTGCATCTATTCCTCTTTTAACATCCATTGGATTCATGCCAGCTGTAACATACTTACAACCTTCTTTAACAATAGCTTGTGCAAGAATAGTTGCAGTGGTTGTACCATCACCGGCTTCATCATTGGTTTTACTGGCAACCTCCTTTACCATTTGGGCTCCCATGTTTTCAAATTTATCTTCAAGATCGATTTCTTTAGCAACAGTTACGCCATCTTTAGTAGTTCTGGGTGCTCCGTAGGACTTATCGATAACCACATTTCTTCCCTTTGGACCAAGTGTAGTTTTTACAGTGTTAGCGAGTATGTCTACACCTTTGAGCATTGATGATCTTGCTTCTGAGTCAAATTTTACAATTTTTGCCATTATAGTTCTCCTTTAATTTAATTATTTACCGGTAGAAATACCCATAATGTCGGACTCTTTCATTATGTTATATTCTTTACCATCAATTTTTACTTCTGTTCCAGACCATTTTCCAAACAAGACTTTATCTCCTACTTTAACATCCATTGGAATAATTTTTCCGTCATCTGTTTTTGCCCCACCTCCTACAGCAACAACTTTACCTTCTTGAGGCTTCTCTTGAGCTGTATCAGGTATAATAATTCCTCCAGCAGTTTTTTCGCTGCTATCTAATACTTCTATTAAAACTCTATCATGTAATGGTTTAAACTTCATATTTTCTCCTATAAATATGGAGTTCATATAAATACATGTCTCTATTATTTCAAGATATTGATTAAAAATTAAAATATCTAAAAAACTCAAGAATTATTGGTTTTTTTAAGTTATATCTCAATTATGAGCATAAATTTGGATCAAAAAGGCCTAAGCTCTATTGTAAATGAATATGATTTATTCTTCATCGATGTATGGGGGGTGGTTCATAATGGAATAAATTTATACAAAGACTCCGTAGAAGTTCTAAATAATTTAAACAAATTATCAAAGACCTATGTGTTATTAACAAACGCACCACGCCCGAATAAAACTGTAATTAATTTTTTAAATAAAATGGGCTTACCAAGATTTTGTTCACAAAATGTTTATACATCAGGCGAAGCCTCTCTCAAATATATAAATAAACACTATAAATTTTCTAAATTTTTTCATTTAGGTCCACCAAGAGATTTTGATTTATTCATGTCATTTGAGAGTAATAAATCAAAGGAAATAGATGCAGCTGATTTTATTTTATGTACTGGTCTATTTGAAGATCATATGAATGACCTCAAATTTTATAAAAATTTATTATTAAAGCAGACAAAAAAAATTATGATATGCACTAACCCAGACTTAATTGTTAATCGAGGTGAGGAAAAAGAATTGTGTGCAGGTTCTATTGCTAAAATTTTTGAGGATATAGGAGGGATTGTAAAATACTTTGGTAAACCTTATTCTTTAGTTTATAAACTTTCTACAGATATCAAAAATAAAAAAGTTTTATGTATAGGAGATAATCTGAATACTGACATCAAAGGAGCTTTAAAACAAAAATATGACTCTTTGTTTATTACCTCTGGTATTCATAAAAATGAAAATAATTTAGATCTAGATAGTTTATTTAAGCAGTATAATGTCAAAGCAAAATTTAACCAACTATATTTAAAATGGTAAAAAAAATAAAATTATATAAAAATTTTGACATAAAAAAATTTGACAAAAAATCTATAATACTAATAGGAAATTTTGATGGGTTACATATAGGCCATCAAAAATTATTTAATTTTGCAAATAAGTATAAAAATAAATTTAAATTAAAAATTGGTGTTATAACTTTCGATCCAATACCAAAAATGTTTTTTAATCCCAATTTCAAAAATTATAGAATTTCAAATTTAGAAGAAAAAATTAATTTTCTAACGAGGTGTAATGTGGACTTTATTATAAACAAAAAATTTGATTTAAGCTTTTCTAAGACAAGCTATTACGACTTTATAAAAAAAATTATTTTTAAAAAAATTAATCCAGAATTTATTTTTGTGAGTAATAACTTCAAATTTGGAAATAAAAGAGAGGGCAATGTAAATTCTTTAATAAAATATTCTAAATCATTTGACTATAAAGTTGTCAAACCAGCTCCACTAAAAAAAAAATCAAAAGTTATTTCATCAACCTTGATAAGAAAACTCCTTATTAAAGGTAAGTTAAAATTAGCCAACAAATACTTAAATAGAAACTGGAGCATAATTGGCAAGGTCAGAGTTGGGAGAAAAATGGGAAGAAAAATTGGTTTTCCTACATGTAATATAGATATCAAAGATTATGTAATTGCAAAACCAGGAGTGTATTCAGTAAAAATTCAGATTGGAAAAAATAAAAAATATTTAAAAGGTATTGCTAATTTAGGGTACAGACCAACATTCAACCAAAAAAAAATACTACTGGAAGTGAATATATTTAATTTCTCAAAAAATATTTACTTAAAAAAAATAAAAGTTGAATTTATTAAGTTTATTAGGGCTGAAAGAAAATTTAGAAACATTAATCAACTAAAAAAACAAATCGACAAAGATATTTTTGATTGTAAAAGAGTAAAAATATGAGCAAAGATCAGATAAATTTACCTAAAACATCGTTTTCTATGAAAGCGAATTTGCCTAATAAAGAACCTGATTTAATTAAATATTGGGATGAAATTGGACTTTATGAAAAATTAAGAAAAAATACCAAGGGTAAAGAAAAGTTTGTTTTACATGATGGCCCTCCTTACGCAAATGGGAATATACATATGGGTACAGCTTTAAATAAAATTCTTAAAGATATTATTACAAAGTTTCATCAAATGGATGGAAAAGACTCAGTTTATGTTCCTGGCTGGGATTGCCATGGTTTACCAATAGAGTGGAAAATTGAAGAGCAATACAAAAAAAAGAAAAAAAATAAAAATGATATTCCAATTGTTGAATTTAGAAAAGAATGTAGAGAATTCGCAAGTAAATGGATCTTAATTCATAAGGAGCAATTTAAAAGGCTAGGAGTTGTGGGAGATTGGGAAAATTATTATTCCACAATGAGCTATGACGCAGAAGCACAAATTGTAAGAGAATTGGGTAAGTTTCTTAAAGAGGGAAGTTTATATAAGGGGTATAAACCAGTGCTATGGTCTACTGTTGAAAAAACAGCTTTGTCGGATGCTGAAGTTGAATATATGGATCATACATCTGATACAATTTATGTTTCTTTCAAAGTAAAAAAAACCAGTTTTCAAGAACTTAAAAATACTGAAATTATAATTTGGACCACCACACCATGGACTATTCCTGCAAATAAAGCTTTGGCTTATAATGAAAATTTAAAATATTTAATAATCAAAATTAAAGATGATAGCGATTTCAAAGACAGAAAAATAGTAGTAGCCAAGGAACTACTTCAATCGATGATTGACGAATGTAAATTAGAAAAATTCGAAATTTTAAATGAATTTTCTGGAGCAAAATTTGAAGGTGTAATTTGCAATCATCCATTTTCAGAGGATGGTTTTGATTATGATGTTCCAATGTTAGAAGCTAGATTTGTCACATTAGAGCAAGGAACTGGAATAGTTCATTGCGCCCCTAGTCATGGACCTGATGATTTCAATCTTTGCTTAAATAATAATATTAAAGCTGTAGAGACTGTAGACGATGATGGAAAGTACACAAAACATATACCTTCCTTTGAGGGTATTCATATTTTTAAGGCTAACCCAATTGTTATAGAAAAACTATTAAAATTTAAAAATTTACTATCAAATGGAAAGCTAAACCATTCCTACCCTCATTCCTGGAGATCTAAAGCACCACTTGTACATAGAGCAACTCAACAATGGTTTATATCTATGGAAAGTCATGGGTTGAGGAAAAAAGCACTTAAGGCTTTAGATGAAACAACTTTCTATCCAAGTAAAGGAAAAGAAAGGATAAGATCAATGATAGAGAGTCGACCTGATTGGTGTGTTTCACGACAAAGAGTTTGGGGTGTTCCACTTCCAATATTTGTAAAAAAAGATAATAACAAAGTATTAATTGACGACGAAGTATTTGAAAATATTGCAAAAATTTATGAAAAGGAGGGTTCTGACTGCTGGTTTTCTGATAATCCTCAACGATTTCTTGGAGAAAAGTATGATGCTAAAGATTACAATAAACTAAGTGATATTGTGGAAGTATGGTTCGATAGTGGCTCAACACACTCTTTTGTTCTTGAGAAAAGAGAGGATTTAAAATGGCCTGCCTCTATGTATCTGGAAGGATCAGATCAACATAGAGGATGGTTTCATTCTTCATTATTAGAATCATGTGGGACTAGAGGTAGAGCGCCTTTTGAAAGTATTTTATCTCATGGTTTCGTAGTTGATGGTAAAGGATTAAAAATGTCTAAGTCTTCAGGCAATACAATACTTCCTGAAGAAATTTTAAAAAAATATGGAGCAGACATTTTAAGAATTTGGGTTGCAGCATCAAATTACGCTGAAGATTTGAGAATTGATTATTCAATATTAGAACAACATGCTGAGGCATATAGAAAGATAAGAAATACATTTAGATATTTATTAGGAAATCTTAAGGATGAAGTTGAATTTAATGATTTAAAAAGTATTAAAGTGACCAATCTCCCTGAGCTAGAGCAATATATGTTAAACAAAATTTATAAACTAAATAATGAATTTAATTATAATTTTAAAAATTATACGTTTCATAATTTATATAAAGAATTATTAAATTTTTGTACAGTAGATTTGTCAGCATTTTATTTTGATATAAGAAAAGATACTTTATACTGTGATCCTATTGACTCCGAAAAAAGAAGATCATGTATACTAGTTTTAAATATCATTATTAATTGTTTATTAAGATGGTTTGCACCAATTTTAACTTTTACATGTGAAGAAATTTTTAAAATAATAAATCATAAAGATTCAAGTATTCATTTAGAAAACTTTCCATCCATACCAAGTAATTGGGAGAACAGTAACTTAGAAACAAGATGGAATGATTTAATTAAAATTAGGGATAAATGCAATATTAGTATCGAGGAAAAAAGATCAGAAAAAATTATCGGATCCAGTTTGGAAGCTGAAGTAGACTTAGAGCTCAACGATGAATTATATAATAAATTTAAAGGATTTAATTTTGAGGAGTTATTTATTACATCTAAGGTAAATTTAAAAAATAATACGAGTATTAAAGAAGAAATTGTTACGATTGCAAAGAAAGCTAATGGAAATAAATGTCCTGTATGTTGGAAAATAAGAGAAGCTAAGTGTGAGAGACATGGCAATCTATAACAAATGATAAAAAAAAACTCTAAATATTATTTTTTATATTTATTTACTGTATTAATAATTTTTACTTTGGATAGATTATCTAAATTATATATTATAAATGAGTCAGAAAAATTTGGTGACATTAATATTTCAATTAGCAATTTTTTAAGTCTTATTTTAATATGGAATAAAGGTATTGGGTTTGGATTATTTTCGTACGACAGTTCTGTATTTTATAATCTAATAACCTCACTCATAATCTTAATTAATCTAATAATTATTTATTTAGTAGTTACATCTGATTTTTTAAGATCTTTCTTTTATGTAATAATTTTAGGCGGATCGTTAGGAAATTTATTTGATAGATTATATTATTCGGCTGTGCCAGATTTTATAGATTTTCATTATAATGGATTTCATTGGTTTATATTTAATGTTGCTGATATTTTTATTTCTTTAGGTATAATTTGCCTTATTTTAATAGAACTTAAAGAGTACATATTTATAAAGAAATGAAAATCAAAAATATATTATTCTTTACAATCATGTTTGCTTTGCTTTACTCATGTGGGGGTGAAGTTTTCTCAGGAAAAACAAGATCTGATAGAAATGATGAATTTTTAGTTGAAAAGAAAAATCCACTATCTATGCCTCCAGATTTTAATGAACTACCTGAGCCAACTGATGATGAAAGTAATAAGTCTGATAATCAAAATAATTTAAAAGAAATATTAAACATAAAAACAAATAATACAAAAAAAGAAAATACAAATAAAAATACTAGTTTAGAAAATAAAATTCTTGAGAAGATTAATAATTAAATATGTTAACTAAAAATATTAAATTTATTAATTTTAAAAAAAAAAAAATTAATCAAAATAAAATTTATGAATTAAAAAAAATTAATTGGTTAAAAAATTTTCCACTTCTTAATAGTTATTCTAGTGAATATAAATATAGCTACTCAAAAAAATATGTAAAAAATTTAAAAAATTATAAAAAATTCAGAATTATTGGTATGGGAGGATCTGTATTAGGCACTCGTGCTATTTATGATTTTCTTAGAGAAAAAGTGAAAAAAAAATTTCTATTTTTGGACAATTTAAAACCAAGAATAGAAAATAAAGAAAGTGCGGTAAATTTAATTATCACAAAATCTGGAGAGACCTTAGAGACAATATCAAATTTTTATATTTTAAATAAAAAAAAACAAAAAAAAAATATATTTATTACTGAAAATAAAGACAGTTATATAACACAATTAGCACAAAATATTAAAGCCGATGTAATAGAACACAAAAACTATATTGGGGGCAGATACTCAGTTTTATCAGAAGTTGGTATGTTGCCAGCTGAATTGATGGGTCTCAATGAGAGGAAATTTAAACAATTCAATAAATTGATAAATAATAAGAATTTTTTAAATTCCCTTATTGTAAATGTAGATACAATTCTTAATTTAATTAAAAGAGGGAAATTTAATTCAATAATAATAAATTATGATGAAAATTCTGATAATTTATTTAAGTGGTATCAACAACTAGTATCCGAATCATTAGGAAAAAAATCAAAAGGATTGCTTCCCCTTATATCTTCGATGCCTAAAGATAATCATAGTTTATTGCAATATTACTTAGATGGATCAAAGAAAAACTTTTATACTTTTTTTAATGTAGAGCACTATAATAGTGAGGCGCTACCTAATAATATATTAAAATCAAAAATTTACTTAAGAAATAAGAAACTGAATAATATCTTAAAAGCCCAAAGCAAAGCTTCTCAAAATATTTTTAGAAAAAAAAAATTGCAATTTAGATCATTTCAAATATTGAAAAGAGACGAGGAAACCATAGGTGCTTTATTTACGTTTTTTGTATTAGAAACGATCCTAATTGGTAAAGCGCTTAAAGTAAATCCATTTGATCAACCATCTGTAGAGTTAATAAAACGAGAGACAAAAAAACTAATAAGTTGATTTGTAAAAAATTATCTTTGATATACCGTAAATTTTACTTTCAATTTGATTGAAGTTGACTGGTAATTTTTCAATACTCTTTTTATGTCTATGTAAAATAATTATACCATTTTTATCTAAGAGATTATTTTCATAAATAATTTTAAAAATATTATTAATTTCCTTAAATTTGTAAGGTGGATCAAAAAAAATAAGATCGAATTTACTGCCATTATGATTTTTAAAAAAATTACTTATATTACTCCTGTAAATTTCGCATATATTTTGTACTTTTAAATTTGTAATATTTTTCTCTAAAATCTGAATCGCGGGCTCATAATTTTCTATAAAAATTACCTTTTTTGCCCCTCTGGAGATACATTCTAGTCCAAAAGACCCTGTACCAGAAAAACAATCAAGAATATTTGATTTTTTTAATTCTAATTTACATAAGTTTGAATGCTGTATTATATTAAAAATAGACTCTTTAGTTAAATCTTTTAAAGGTCTTGTGCTTTTATCACTGGGTAACTCTATTTTTTTACCTTTTAAATTACCTGATATGATTCTCATTTTTTAATAACTCTAAAACCTATGTCTCTTCTATAGTATTTATTTTCCCAATCTAATTGGTCAAGGAGATCTAAAGCTTCAATTCTTGCATTTTTTAATGTTTCAGAAACTACAGTTGAATTCAATACTCTTCCACCATTAGATAATATTTTTCCTTTTTCGTTCTTTATTGTTCCAGCATGAAAGATTTGTTTTGAGTTTGTTAGTTTTAAATTTTCTAAATTTTTTATTTCAACATTATTTTTAAAACTTTCTGGGTAACCTTTGCTAGCTGCCACAATAGTTATTCCAGGATTTTCTTCCCAAATTATTTTTTTCTCTTTCAATGTATTGTCAAATATTGATAATATTATATCTAAAAGTTGACTCTTCATTCTCAACATAAGAACTTGGCATTCTGGGTCTCCAAATCTTATATTATATTCTATTAATTTAGGTTCTTTATCGTGTATCATTAATCCTGCATACAAAATCCCCCTGTAAGGTGTTCCCATTTTTCTCATTCCATCAATTGTTGGTTTAATAATTTTCTGAACTATCTTCTCCTCTACTTCATCATCTATTAAATAAGATGGAGAATAAGCACCCATACCTCCTGTGTTTAAACCAATATCACCTTCTCCAACTCTTTTATGATCTTGTGCTGTTCCAATGTTTTTAAAATTTATACCGTCTGTAATTACAAAATAGCTAGCTTCTTCACCTTTTAAAAACTCTTCAATAATAACTTTTTTTGAACTTTTGAATTTCCCATCCAAAATTCTTTTAACATCTTTTAAAACTTCATCAGTATTATTACAAATTGTTACTCCTTTACCGGCAGCTAAACCATCAGATTTTACAACTACTGGAAAATTTGAAGAAATTAAGAAATCTTGTGCACTTTTTAAATCTTTAACCTCAATATATTTTGCTGTTGGAATTTTATTTTTTATACAAAAGTCCTTCATAAAAATTTTTGAGCCTTCAAGTTTAGATGCTTTTTTATTTGGACCAAATATCTTAATATTTTTATTCTCAAAAAAGTCTACAATTCCGTTTACTAAAGAATTTTCAGGACCAACAATTATTAAATCAATATTTTTTTTAATAACAAAATCGTAAAGCTCATCAAAATTATCAGGATTAATAAGAACATTTGTTGAGATTTTACTTGTTCCAGCATTGCCTGGAAAACAATAAATTTTATGACTTGAATTTGATTTATTAATTTTATAGCAAATAGCATGCTCTCTTCCTCCACTTCCAATTATACCTATATTCATGCTATACTTTATAAACTAAAAATGACTAAAAAATTAGCTAAATTAAAATATTTTCCAAATAAATTTGAAATTATTTCTGAAGGTGATCACGTAGAATGTGCAGTCTCAGGAAAAAAAATACCTCTCGAAAATCTTAACTATTGGAATGTAGATGCTCAAGAACCTTACTTTTCATATAAGGAGGCACAGAAAAAAAAAAATAATAGTTAATAGTTTTCTATTTCCAACGGTCGTGTGTCCATATCCACTGACTTGGATTTTTTAAAATTAAATTTTCAAGAACATTATTTAGTTTGTTAGTTATATATATTTGATCCTTATTATTATCAAAACTTAGGGGTTCGTAAAAATAAACTGTAAAATAATGTTTATTTTTTCTTTCTATATAAACTGGAACAATTTCTAATCCATATTTTAAATGTAATTGTGCTGGTATTGTTGTTGTAAATGCTTTTTTATTAAAAAAGTTAGATTCAATTCCCTCACTAACTCTTTGATCAATCATTAATGCAATTGAATAGCCGTTTTTTATGAACTTTATTATTTCTCTGGTTCCCGCAATACCTTTTTTAATCTGGTTTTTGCAAATAAATTTTTTTCTAATACTTTCCATCTTTTTGTTTAAAAAGATATTATTTAATGGTCTATAAATAGCAGCCAAATCAATACCTTGTTTTGATATTTGCATAGCCATTAATTCAAAGTTATTGAAATGACCAGATATAAAAACTGCTTTTTTATTCTCTTTTTTTAATCTTTCTAAGACTTCCTTACCATTTACCTTTAAGTATTTGTTGTTATTCGTGCCACTTAAAGAACTAATAAAAGGATATTCACAAAGTATTCTTCCGTAGTTTCCCCACATATCATTTATTAAATTTTTAATATCAAAATTTTTTTCATTAATTTTTGCATTATTTAAATTTTCTAAAATAATTTTTTTGTTTCTGAATAAGGGTCCTAATTTTTTTCCAATTTTTTCACCAAGATTAGATCCTTGTTCATAACCTAAAAATTTGCAAATTAAAAAAAGTAAACTAATAAAAGTATACTCAATAAAATATTTAATCTTTTTCATTTAATTTTATTTAATAATAATTTTTCAAATTCTTTATAGTTTTCTATATTTAACTTAACTCTGGCAGGTTTAACTTTATTACAGTATATATTATTTAGTCTAAAATAATCTTTTTCAGTTGTAATTAATATGGAATTGTTATTTTCGCTAAATTCCAACATCTCGTCCATCTCTTTTTCTTTAAATTCATAATGATCAGGATAACTAAAAGATTTAATTAAGTTTAAATTATTTTCTAAAATTAAATCAAAAAAATTTTTTGGGTTTCCTATTCCTGCAAAAGCTACAATCTTTTTTCCTACAAAAAAATCTTTTTCAATTAGCTCATAACTAGAATAAAATATATTTAATAAGGGATTATATTTTGTTAAGACTTTTTCTTTTATGACGTCTTTTTTACCGTTAATAATTATACAGTCATAATCAATTACACTTTTTACAGGTTCTCTTAATGGACCTGAGGGAATTACTTGACCATTTCCAATCCATTGTTTAGCGTTAAAACACAATATTTTAAAATCTATATTTATAGATTTATCTTGAAGACCGTCATCTAAAATTGCAACTTTATTATTGTCTTCTATAAGTCTATTTATACCAGCCACTCTATCTTTAGATGTATATAATTTTGTAAATTTATTTAAAAAATTAATTTCATCTTTTAAGTAATTGTAATTTTTTTTTACTATTGCGGGTTGTTTATTACAATTTTTTAATAATTCGTAAATTTCTCTTACCAATGGTGTTTTTCCTGTTCCTCCTAAATAAATATTTCCAACACAAATAACAGGAATATTAAATTTATTAGTTTTTCTAAAACTTAGAGTTTTAAAAATAAATAAATATAATAGAGATATTGGATACAATATTATTGAAAAAATTGAATTATTTTTTTTATCCCAAAATTTAGGTTTTTTTATTATCATCTTAGATATTTGTTCAATGCATTATAATTTTTGATTAATATTGTTCTACCCAAAGAGTTAAGTTTCAGTTTAATTCTATTAGAATTATTTTTATTACTATACGCTTTCCTAATTAAATTAATTGTTGTGTTTTTCGACCTTATTTGTTTAGTAATATTGTAGTTATTTAAAAGTTTATAAACCTCTTTAAAGTTACTAATACTGGGTCCATGAATTACTTTACAACCATTTCTAGCTGCTTCTATTGGATTTTGTCCTCCATGGTTTATTAAAGAACCGCCTAAAAAAACAATTTTACAATATTTCATAAATAATTCAGTTTCGCCAAAAGTATCAACTATATATATCTCAGTATCCTTTTGAATTTTATTATTCGAACTATGTCTATGAAATTTAATTTTCCTTCTATTTAACTCTTCAACAATTTCATCTGCTCTAAATGTATGTCTGGGTACTATAATTGTTAATAATCTTTTAAATTTATTTTTTAAATTTAGATGTATATCTACACAAAACTTTTCCTCAGTATTGTGTGTACTAAATCCACCAAATAAAATTTTTTTCATTGAAAAAAAATTAGTAGTTTTTTTATTCAAAGTTTTTAAAATTCTAGAATTTGGAGTTGAAAACTTTAGATTTCCATATTTAACAATCTTTTTACCTCCCAGTCTTTTCAGATAAAAAGTTGTTTCTTTGTTTTGACTTAAACATAAATCAAATTTGTTAAAATTGTCTTTTGCAAATTTTTGGAAATGCATCCAATTTTTGTAAGTTTTCTTTGTTATTCTGGCATTTAACAAAATCAATGGAATTTTTCTATTTTTAACCTCATTTAAGAAATTTGGCCAGATCTCAGACTCAATAAATATAACTAAATTTGGTTCCCAATGATTCAAAAATTTTTTTACTATTATGTTGCTATCAATCGGTAAAAACTGATGAAAAGTTCTTTTGAAGTTGTATTTTTTTAAAACTTTTGATGAGCTTAATGTATTTGAGGTTATCAATATTTGTATATTTTTTTTTTCTTTTTCTATTTTTTCTATAATAGGAATTGCACTTAAAATTTCTCCAACACTTGATCCATGAAACCAAATTAAATTATTTCTGTTCTTCTCTAATGAGGAAAAACCATATTTTTCAAAAAATCGTGACGAATCTTCTTTTCCTTTTAAAATTCTCAATATTAAGATAATTGGGGAAATTAATAATAATAAATTTATGAGTGATCTATAAATAATTAACATCAAACTTTTCTCAATTGTTTATTATAAAAATTTTTATAAACATCAGATGTATTAAGTAGATTTGAATGATTACCTTTAGCAATTATTTTGCCTTCATCTATAACATATATTACTTTTGAATTTACAATAGTTGATAGTCTATGAGCTATAACTAATGAGGTCCTATTAACCGTAAGTAATTTTAATGCATCTTGAATCTTTTTTTCTGTCTCTGCATCAAGAGATGAGGTTGCTTCATCTAAAAGTATAATTCTACTTTTTTTTAACATTGCTCTTGCAATTGATATTCTTTGTTTTTCACCTCCAGAAAGTCTTATTCCATTCTCTCCTATTAAAGTATTATATTTATTTGGCATTTTAGATATAAATTCATCACAATGAGATAACTCTGCTGCTTCCATGATTTCTTTATCTGATGCATCCAAATTTGCATAAGCTATATTATTTTTAATTGAATCGTCAAAAAGTGTTACATCTTGAGTCACTAGTGATATATTTGATCTTAATGAAGAAATTTTTGAGTCATAAATAGATTGACCGTCTATCAAAATATCACCAGATTCAACATTATAAAATCTAGGTATCAAATTCATTATAGATGATTTTCCAGCCCCGCTGTGTCCTACTAGTGATGTCATTTCACCACCTTCAATATTTAAATCAATATTCTTTAAAATTTGCTTTTCCTCTTTATTATACTTAAAACTGACATTTTTGAATTCAATTGATCCATTATCTAAAACTATGTCTTTACTACCCTCATAATCGTAAATTTTATTCTTTGTATCTATAACAGGCAGTATTCTTCTAGCTGCTGAGAGACCTTGATTTATCGCCATATTCAAAGTGGCTAATGATCTTACTGGTTGATAGGCAAGCATCATAGCAGCTAAAAAAGAAAAAAAATTATTAACATCAAGTTGTTCTTGCAGAATTAATTTTCCTGAAATATAGATTAATAATGCTATCATTGCTCCTGTAAGTGTCTCCATTATTGGAGAAGCTCGAACCATTATAGTTGCGATTTTGATAGATTTATTTTTTAAATCATTAATAAATTTTTCAGTTCTAGATAATTCATAATCTTCTTTTTGAAAAATTTTTATAATCTTGTGGTTTTTAAATATTTCTAATAAATATGACGTTAGCACTCCCGAGCTTTCTTGAGCCTCAGTAGAAACCTTGCCTATTCTTTTCCCTAAAGATTTTGCAGCAAAAGATGCCAAAGGTATCATTATCAATGCAAATAAGGCTAGTTTCCAATTTTGATAAAACATGACACCCACTAATCCTAATAAAGTCAGAGTATCTTTTGCTAAATTTAAAATTACAGTACTTATTAAAGTGGACATCATTCCTATATCAAAACTTAAATGTGAAATAAACTTTCCAGAATGTTTTTTATCAATAATATCTGTGTCACCCTTTATAACTGATTTCATAAGTTGTAATTGCAAAATTTTTGTAACTTCCTCTGCCACTCGAATTAATATCGTTTTTGCATAGTATAATGATGCGCCTTTAGAAGCGAAAGCAAGTAGCACTGCTAGAGGAATAATTATTATTAAAGATTGATCTTTTTCAATAAAAATTTTCTTAATTGCGGGATCTAATAGCCACGCTATCGCTGATGTACTGACTGCCACTATGACTGAAAATATTACAGACAAAAATATTTTAGATAAAAATTGTTTTGTGTATCGTCTGTATAATGTTTTAATTATCTCTAAATTATTCATGATGTAATTTTACCAATAACGAAACTTAAAAAGATTAGAAGCCCAAATACATTATTAGATTTAAACACTTTTAGACACGAAATATCATTTTCTATTTGAACTTTATAAATTTGAAGAAAAAATAAGTGAATTGAGGACAGAATAATAGAAATAAAAAAATATATATTAAAATTCATTAATGCCCCGACTAAAAGAAATGAAGTAATTGTAATTAAGTAACATATTGATAAGAATAATTTTGGATTATTTTTAAATTTGATAGAAGTCGATTTTAAACCTATAATTTCATCATCTTTAATATCTTGAAACCCGTATATAGTATCATATCCTAATGTCCAAAATATGGCTCCCAAATAAAACAATACAGGTATTGAGGAAATACCATTTTGCACACTTGTCCACCCTAGTAAAAGACCATAATTGAAGGTAATACCTAAATATAGTTGTGGCCAATAAGTATACCTTTTCATATAGGGGTATGTAAATGCAAGAGGCATTGAAATTAATGCAATAATAATAGTTAGATTGTTAAACTGAATTAAAACTATAAAAGCTAATAAACATAAAAAAAAAGCTAAACTTAGAGCATTAAAAACAGTTATTTCACCAGTTGCAATAGGTCTATCTTTTGTTCTTTCTACTTTGCCATCATATTTTTTATCTACAACGTCATTAATTATACATCCTGCAGTTCTCATTAGCACGGAGCCTAGAAAAAATAATATTGAATAATAAATAAATATTTTTAAACCCGAGTCAAAATCATATGCAGCAGTTAAACCCCACACACACGGCCATAACAAGAGCATGAAACCTATTGGTTTATCAAGTCTTGTTAATCGAATAAAGTTTTGCAATTTTTCTGACATAATTTTAATGTAGATAACAAAGCATAATAATTTTATCAATCTTTGTTATGAATATAGATTATACGGTCACCGCGTTAATGTTCCCAGCCATACCACTTATAATGGCAGTTTACAGTAACAGATTTCACACATTGAGTAATTTGATAAGAAAAATACACGACGAATATGTTTTTGAAAAACACACACCCCCAGAGTGGCGGAGCCAATTAATAAATTTGAATAATAGAGTGGGTGTATTAAAGTTCTCAATATTATTTGCGGCATTTGGTTTTTTATTTAATATGGGAACAGTATTTGCTCTTTACTTAGATGAGGTGTTTATGGCTAGAATAATTTTCGCGTCATGTTGTTTATCTATGATGATTTCAATAGTCTTTTTTATTAGAGAAATACAAATATCAACAAAAGCTTTGAAATTACATTTATCCGATATGGATGTTAAGTTTAAGGACTAATGATAGCTGGTCCAATTATCTTTCTACCTTCTAAATCTTTATGAGCTTGCACAACCTCGTTTAATGCATATTTTTTAAAAAGTTTAACTTTAACTTTTTTTGATTTTACCATTTCAAATAATTTATTTGCAGCCTCATCTAATTCTTTTCTTGTTGATGTATAATGAGCTATACTTGGACGTGTTAAATATAAACCTTTAGGTGCAATCAGTTTACCAACATCAACTGGATCAAGTTTACCTGAGGCATTACCAAAAGAGACAAAAGTTCCCCTCATTTTTAAGCACATTAATGACTTTTCCATTGTAACTTTTCCAACACCATCATAAACAACAGGTAGACCGACATTGTTCGTAATTTTCATAACCTCTTTTTGAAAGTCGTCTTTATTATAATTAATAACATGAGAGCATCCATACTCTTTAGCGATTTCTTTTTTTTCATCTGAACCAACTGTTCCAATTACAGTGCATCCTAAGCTTTTTGCCCATTGACAAAATATTTGGCCTACACCACCTGCTGCTGCATGAAATAATACAATTTGATTAGATTTAGCTTCATAAGTTTTGTGCAAGAGATAAAATGTAGTTAAACCTTTTGTCATTATTGCTGCAACGATCTCAAGATCGATTCCCTCTGGCACTTTTACTAAACTTTTAATGGGATAAATTCTGTGTGTTGCATAAGATCCAATTGGTGCAGCTGCATATGCTACTTTGTCTCCTTCTTTAAAACCATCACAATCAGTTCCAACTTTTTGTATTATACCTGCTCCCTCTAAACCAATACCTGAAGGAAGTGGTACAGGGTAAAGACCAGATCTGTGGTAAGTATCAATGTAGTT